>BTUB01000013.1:0-1258 GCA_045863215.1 Candidatus Babeliales bacterium
TATCTATTAGAAACATATCCCATAATGAAAAATGCTTTTAAATAAACAAAAGAATCATATATTTGGCCAAACTGAAAGCATTATTTTAGGTACCATCCAAAAAAGGTGAATCTTTTATAAAAATCACCAATGCAAATTCATGACAAATAAAAAATAACGACTTCCATTTCAGGCTCTTCCAATACTCTCGAATCGCATGATTCACACGAAATTTTAAACAATTAGTAAAATATAAACGCGCAGATCATAAAATCCAGACTGTAAGAAATTTAAAATTTAAATCGAAAGGCGGCCCTATTTGTCTGGTGGATAACTTGGTGGATAAGTGGTGGATAACCGGTGGATAAGTTTGTGCAACATTCTCTTAAGCAAGTCCAAAAGCATAGTTTAAAAAAAATTTCCTCTAAAATTATGATTAGAAAAGAGAACACAATAAGCAACAAAAAGTTATCCACCACTTATCCACCAAGTTATCCACCAAGTTATCCACCGCCCTCATTTTTAAAAAAAGCCTTATTTTCGCTATTTTTTGATGTTGCAAAGAAAGTTATCCACCAAAATTGCCGTTGCTTATTATTATTATAGTTAGTAACTATATATAAATAATAATGGGTGGTTTGAAAATCAAACACAGAATGTACTTTTCCACCTGGATCTACGAGATTCTCTCCCTAAGTGGGTCGCCTTTGCCATATGCCTATTGCGCTTGAGGGCAGATTATATTAAACTAGCTACATACAACCTTTAATCTTGATAAAAATAGTCGACTTTAATTTTCATCACGCAAATTTCCAAAATTAGAAGGCAATCACTAGTGAGACTTACGGACGTAATCGATGAACTTGTTGAAGAGCGTGGACTAGATAAAGACACGCTAAGTACCATAGTATGCGAAGGCATGCTGGCTGCTTATTCAAAAAGATATCCAGAATTAACATTTAAAGCAGACTTTGACAAAAAAACCGGGGAAATGGTTGTTTTGGTTGAAAAAGAAGTAGTCGCAACCGCTGATGAAGTTGATGATGAAGATCTGCAAATTACTTTAAGAAAAGCAAAGGCTTTTAATGAAAAGGTTGAAGTAGGCCAGAAAGTTGCAGTTCCTTTTGATGGAAAGATTGGCCGTATTGAAATATTGCGAGCAAAACAAGTAATTGCAAATAGTATTCGCAAAATTGAAGCTTCTTCTGTCTATCAAGAATTCCATGAAAAAGAGGGAACTATTGTTCATGGAACCATTCACAAATGTGAGCGAGGAGGC
>BTUB01000013.1:1268-18251 GCA_045863215.1 Candidatus Babeliales bacterium
TCTTTGATGATTCCCGGAGAAAAATGCTCCGCAGGTTATACCATTCGAGCTCTTCTTATGGAGGTGTTGCTTGAGCCAAGAAACGATAATCAGCTTATTTTGGATCGGTGCTCAGAGCTGTTTTTGCAGCGTCTTTTTGAGCTAGAAATTCCTGAAGTGTTTGAGAAGTTGGTAGAAATAAAAAAAATAGTCAGAATTCCAGGGTATAAATCGAAAGTGGCCGTAGTTTCCCATGATAAAAATATTGATCCGGTAGGAACCTGTGTGGGAATTGGTGGTGCTCGCATTAAACCAATTCTTAAAGAGCTTGGGGGCGAAAAGATTGACGTGATTACTTGGAGTGACTCGCCGGAGATACGAATCCGTGATTCATTGAAGCCGGCACAAATCAACCGGGTGGAGATTGTTGATGATCAAAATGCTAATGTATGGCTTAATGAAGATCAGCGCTCCTTGGCAATTGGAAAAATGGGACAAAATATATCCCTGGCATCTCGATTGAGCGGATACAATATTCATTTGGTAAAATCTGAAGTGCAAGATGCGGATGCTCCATCTGAAATTGCTATGGATCTAGAAGAATTTGATTGAGATTTAAAAGAGAGTTATACCAACCGATGCGTGTATATGAATTTGCAAAAGAGCAAGGAGTTTCCTCGAAAGATCTTCTGGCTCTTTTAAGCGAGCAAGGATTTGAGTTTTCTAGCCATATGGCTGTTCTTACCGAGCCTGCTCTTCAATTTTTAAATAAAAAATTTGCGAAAAAAATAGAAATGCCATCGGAGCTCAAACCAGAACCTGCGGTGACTGCCGCTCCAGCTCCCTCCTTGGTAAAGCAACCAGAATCAAATGCCTTAAAAAAATCACCTGTCAGCCCAAAGGAAGAAAAAATCGTGTCAAAAGCGCTCAATATGCAACAAGTTGATAAAATAAGTGCGCCTGCACCTCGAGTTTTTGAAGAAAAAAGACCTGTTCTTGCGAGCGCTGCTCCAAAAAATATAGTTTTGCAGCAATATGTTTTGGGTGATTTAGCGGGATTATTGGGAAAAGGCTCTAGTGATTTAATTTTAACGCTTCTCAAATGGGGTATTCTCTCAAATAAAAATCAATTGCTTGCCGAGGATTTGGTTGCTCGCATTGCAGCATATTATGAAGTTCCCGTAATTAAGTCGGTGCCTGAAAAGCCAAAAGAGCAAAAAGTGTTGCATAGCGCTCAGCCTTCTGAGCATTTAACAGAGCGTCAACCTGTAGTGGTGGTTATGGGACATGTGGACCATGGAAAAACAACGCTTTTGGATTTCATTAGAAAAACTCGCGTAGCAGCTAAAGAAAAAGGAGGCATTACTCAGCATCTTGGTGCCTATGAGGCTCAAACCCCCCAAGGTAATATTGTTTTTATAGACACTCCGGGCCATGAGGCATTTTCTAAAATACGGGTGCGTGGTACTAAGGTTGCTGATATTGTGATTTTAGTGGTGGCAGCTGATGACGGAATAATGCCACAAACGGTAGAAGCGCTTAAACATGCGCAATCTATGGAAGTTCCTATTATTGTAGCTATTAATAAGATAGATAGAGTTGATAAAGCGCGAATAGACATTGTAAAGCGTGATCTTGCAACTCAATATGAATTGCTTCCTGAAGAATGGGGAGGCCAAACAATTTATGTGCCAATTTCAGCAAAAACTGGATCGGGTGTTGATAAATTGCTTGAGATGGTAATTTTGCAATCGCAGCTTATGGAACTTAAAGCACAGTCAAAAGGTAAGGCTTTAGGATATGTGCTGGAATCAAAATTAGAAAAAGGACGCGGTGTTGTGGCAACAATACTCACCCAACATGGTGTGCTAAAGGTTGGCGACTATTTTGCTGCTGGTAAAACAACGGGGAAAATTAGTTCCATGGTTAATTCTTTTGGACAAAGAATTAACCAAAGTGGGCCCTCTCATCCAATTCTCGTGGCGGGATTTGATGATTTGCCTGAAGCGGGCGATTATTTTGAGGTAGTAGAAAAAGACGTTTATTTAAAAATTAAACAAACCGGGCCGATGCTTAAAGCTATAGCTCCGCAGCGTTCTTTGCAAGATGAAAAAGCAACTCCGCTGATTATCAAGACTGATACGAATTCATCAAAAGAAGCTTTAGTTGAATCCATAGCCAAACTTTCCAAAAAAATGGAACGAGGGTTTGTGGTGCTTCAATCTGGCCTAGGAAATGTAAATGAAAGCGATGTTATCTTAGCCCAAGATACCGGTGCTTTCATTTATACTTTACACACGAAGGCTGAACCAAATGCGCTACTTCTTGCTCAGCGTACCAAAGTAAAAATCTTTTCATTTGATATTATTTATAAACTCTTGGAGAATTTACAAGAGCTTTCAGTAAGTATGGCGCCTGTAAAAATGGTGCGTACTAAGGTGGGTGAAGCAATAGTTCGCAAGGTTTTTGATATTAAAAATCTTGGAGTGATTGCCGGAGCTTATCTTAAGCAAGGTATTTTTTCTCGTGATGGAATGGTAGTAGCATGGCGCGGATCCAAAAAGATTGGTGAAGGCAAAATTACTAGTTTGCAACGTGACAAAAATGCGGTAAAAGAAGTTCATGCCGGCTATGAATGTGCTTTTATGGTGGAAGGTATCACTGATTGGCAAGTTGATGATCGGGTTGAATGCTTTCTTGAGCGCCCTGAAAGTAAAAAATAACTTTATCTAATCTCTTTTTAATTTTTTTGCTGTTTAGCCTATGCTGATTTTTCTCTGTTTTTCTCTTAGATCATATAGATGACCTCCAAAATAATTCCTTACTTTATTACCCCTTTTTTCTTAAAGATGCTCATTTTCGAACTTTGCTCTCGGTATCGAGCTATAGTCTAAAAATCTGAATAAATAACGTTTTTTTAGACTTTCTTACTTTTATAACTGATCCAAAACCTCTCCATTTTTTGTGCGCAACAAAAATGTTGCTTTTTTGTTGTTTTTTGTAAAAATAATCATAAAATTAAAATATATGCGATAAATAAAGGGTTTTGGTGTTGTTGCAATTTTTAATTAAATAAGTTTTGTTGTTTTTTGTTGTTTTTGAATCAAAATTGATAACGCGTTTGATTGAAATGTTACTCCTCAAAAGAACAACTTTCTTTCTAGACGTATGGTTAGATGCACTGCTTGTTGAGAAAGTAATAGATTTGAGCTTTAGAGATTACTACAATTTCTTCCTAGCTCATAAAAGCTTTAAGGTTCATATCTATTACTTTACTCGCATATACTATCCAACGCTTCTTATGGTATTCCCAATATTTTCTTTGTTTTATCGCTAAGTAATTCTCTGATTGTTGCCATATTCATTTTATCTTCGGTAAATGGGTCCTCGGTTGATTTAGGGGTTTCAAGTATTTTTGGCACATCAAAAAAGCGCGGATCATTAAAAAGAAGCTCAAAGGGTTCTAGTCCAAGCGCCCCTTTACCAATATGCTCATGACGATCCACCCGAGATCCAAGCCCTTTTTTTGAATCGTTAATATGAAGAACTTTTAATTTTTCAAGCCCAATTTGGATATCAAAATCTTGCCAGAATTTTTCATAGGTTGTTTTATCTCTAAAATCATAACCGGCTACAAATGTATGGCAGGTATCTAAGCACACCCCAAGTCTTTTTTTATGCCGAGTATTTTGAAGAATGTTTGCTATTTGCTCAAGGTTCCAGCATAAGGAGGTTCCTTGCCCTGCCATGGTTTCCAAAAGGATTATGGTATTCCCGGGCACACTTTCAAATAAAATATCCAGATGATTGCAAATTCTGACAAGTGCTTCTTCTGGAGTGCCTTTGCCATGAGCACCTGGATGAAGTACCAGGTAAGGAATATCTAAAGATTGACAGCGTGCCAATTCCATGGCTAAAGCTTGAGTTGAAGCATGTGACACTTTAAGGTCAGCTGATGCAATATTAATCAGATAAGTTGCATGCGCAACAATAGGATTAATAGCAAGCGCCTTTGCGGTAGTTTTAAAGCGTTCAATTTCTTGATTGCTTAATTCTTTGGCCTTCCACTGTCGATTACTTTTAGTGAAAATTTGTATGGTGGTACACCCAATTGACGCTCCTTTTTCTATTGCATTGGTGAGACCCCCGGAAATAGGCATATGGGCCCCCAATAAAAGTCGATGTTGTTTTGTGCTCATAATAACCTTATTTTTAGCTTTTTTATAATTGACAAAATAGTGGATTTTAGTACCTTTTAATACATGAAAAGCTCAGTTGTAGTCACATAATCTAATGTATCACAACCCCTAGTTTTTTCCGCGATATATTTTATCCAGCACTAAAAAGCTTTTAAGCTTTACTTCCCTTTTTCGGGTCGGAGTTACTTGTCATGATTTTCTCGAAAAGTTGTATTTTCCCTGTTCTTATACTGGTCAGTTTGTGCATCTTGGGTCCAGTTGAAGCAAAAACTTGCTTGCTAAAAAAAAATGATGCAGATATAGAAATTGATTTTTGGGGTTTTTGGAGGCCTGAAGTTTTTGTAGGTAAAAATTTTACTTTTTTAAATAATCATAATCCACAGGATGATATCTTTTATTTTCGCCATACTAATGATTGGTTTTTTGATTTAGTGTATGGAAAAGAAACCTTTGGATGCCCCGTAGCCGAATTTAAAACAGCGGTTCGTAATCGCGCAGTATGGGGAAGCCCAAGCACGATTGCCAATACGGTATATTCACCGGTCAAAGGAGCGGGCATAGAATTTGGCGAACACAATCATGCGTTTCCACGATTGTTCTTTTGGATGCGCGAAGCATGGTTGCAAGTACATCTTCCTGAATTCTTGCGGCTTGGGCTTGAAAATAATCATACCTTTACCGTTGGCGCATTTCCCTTTGAATTAGGAAGAGGAATCTCATTAGGCGCTGCTTATGCATTGGGCCCAGGGCCGTTGGGCTTCTATTCTGATGCCATGATTGATCAATATGCATTTGGACTTAAATTCTCCGGAGAAATTGTGCCGAATGCGCTCAAGTATGATGTGTATGGGTCAATCTTGCAAAGCCGAAGTAACAGCTTATCCGAAACATTAAAGCCAATTTATAAAAATGAGATTGGCCGTCGTGATAATCCGGCACGCGGTTTTGGAAAAGATAATTATCTGATCGCTGCTCGCCTGAATTGGACAGCAATGGATGATGCGCGTTATGGCAAAGTAATTTTTGAACCATACGGAATGTATAATAATGATCCGGAACAACGGATTGAATTTGACGGAGATGCGAGCAGCAAATTAGGAACTTTTGGATTTGCCGGTGAATATTTAGGTGAGCGCTTTGAGTTCGGTTTTGATATTGCCAAAAACATAGGTAGTCAATTTGCAAAGCCATGGGATCGCAATCGAGTAGTGCTAGAAAATCACAATGGCCAGATTGTTGCAGTAAATAATAATGTGCTTATGGTAAGCAACAATGAATTTAATGGATTAAAAGTGCCTGATGTTCCAAAAAGTGATTCACAAAAGCTGATAAATCAATCATCAGAGTTTGGATCTTCTTCTCAAAATGGGCAATTGATTCCGGGAAGTGAAAATATTGGCACTATCGGCTATGCCACCGATATCCTTGGTTTGCAGAATTCTGATCGAAGATTCCGTACGGGAGAGAAGGGAACCGATGGCTATTATAATAAATATAAGGGATGGATGGCAGTTGCGGATGCAAGTTATTGGGTATATCGCAAAACATTGCAAGTTGCGATTACTGGTGGGTATGCTTCGGGCGATCAGGATCCTAATTTTGATGTGGTTGATGGTGACTTTTCAGGGTTTATTGGGCTGCAAGAAGCATATTCCGGTAAGCGCGTGAAGAGCGTATTCTTGCTGGGGACTGTAGGCAAAGTAAAACGTCCGGGAACTGCGCCGGAAAATCCATTATCAAATAAAGATTTTGCATCATGTTGCACTGGCTTTACTAATCTTGGATTTATTGGTTCGGGACTCACTTGGAAGCCAACCTGTGAAACGCGTTTTGTATGCAATCCCAATGTATTTGCGTATTGGGAGCCGAGCCCAGGCAAAAAATTTGATCCTGTGTTGCAAATGAATTCATCAGAGCAAGCAAGTAAATTCTTGGGAGTTGAGCTTAATACGTTCTTGAGTTATTATCCATACGCAAGTTTAAAATGCTTTGCAATTGGATCAATTTTCTTGCCGGGACAGCACTTTAAAGATATTAAGGGTAAACCGCTTGATGATGCTCAAAAGCGAGCTCTGGCTAAATTCAAAAATAGTGTGGATCCGAGATATTTGCCAAATGTGGGTGATGATATAGCTTACACGCTTAACATTGGTTTGGAATTTGCCTTCTAAAATTATCCAATCTTTAAGATGTTTGGAACCCCGTCATATGTGACGGGGTTTTTACTAAAAGGACTTATGAATTTTTTTTTCTTAATTTTTTTTCTTGTTGGGTTCTACGTTGATGCGATGGAACTTAAACGCGAAAGAAGTGAAGAACTAAATAAGTTAAAAAAACCACGATTATCGCTACCTGTTGCTTCATTACATATTGATTTACTTGCACAAATATTTAGTGCCCGTGCTGCGCAAAACGATTGGCATCGTTGTCAAGAAGACGATATTTTAGTGAATGATATTGTGGCCATGGCAGAAAACCCAAATCAAGATGACGAGAAAAAATTATATTCTTTGCGGCGCGTATTTCGCTCTGATTTGTATCACTGTTTGGCCAAATATGTGCTTGATGAAAAAATAGTAAAAAAAGGCCAGCGTGTTTACAATCCAAATACTTTTTTAGAATCATGTAGCTTACAAAAAGAGGCTTGGCAAAATGCCGAGTGTTTGTTAAAGGCAGGCGCAGACCCTCATGTCGCAGTTCAAAAACATCATAATTATAGTAGTAGTATTTGGCTCTATGGGGCAGCAGCTTATGCGTTTCAAGGTAATATTACGGCATTGCGGCTTCTATTGCGCTATGGCGCTTCTGTTGATATAAAGCATCATGATGAGAATCCATTAATTAATGCCCTGTGGGAAACTTCGGCGCATCGAGCGGAAGTCATTAATATACTTTTATATTATAGGGCAAATCCGCTTTTAAGGCTGTGGTCATATAATAGATATTTATCACGGACCACTCCTTTTGCGGTAGCTTCCCATATGCATGCCAATTATCCTTATTCTCGAGATTTACAAAAATGCTATGATCTATGTAAATTTGGGCATGTTCGCAGAGTGCATCGACTTGCCCATTACTTGGCGCGCTGCTTAAGTGGGCAGCAAATATACTTACCGATAGAGCTGTATTATCTGATTGCGCAATACCATTATGGGAATTTAGCGTTAGAGGATTGGAAGCAAATAGCTACGCTTTCAGCTTTTGACTATTTAAAGAAGGGCTTATTTAAGGATAAGATCGAAGCGGCTAGCAAAGCTGCAGTTAACAAGTATTCGCAAGAATGCTATTCTTAAAACTAAATAACTAAATTTAGTATGCATTAAAATCCTAGGGCTCTTATGCATTATGCACGTACCGCTTACTGCGGCTTGGTAACCGAACAGTTTCTTGATAAAACAGTAGATTTATGCGGATGGGTTGCGCGTCGTCGTGATCATGGCGGTCTTATTTTTATCGATTTGCGAGATCGTTCAGGGATTGTGCAATTGGTATTTAATCCTGATTTTGGTGCCCAAGCTCATGAACTTGCTCATACTTTACGCTCAGAATTTGTGTTATGTGTTAAAGGTAAAGTGGTTAAACGTTCAGAGCAAACTATTAATAAAGAACTGCCAACCGGAATGGTAGAAGTGCAGGTGCACGAGCTAACGATTCTTAATAAATCAAAAGCATTGCCATTTATGCTCGAAGATGCGGAAAATGTGGATGAAGAAACACGCTTAAAATATCGGTATTTGGACTTGCGTCGTCCTGAAATGCATGAAAAATTTAAGCTGCGCCATGATGTAATTTTTGCCATGCGGGAATTTTTGAATAGCCGTGGTTTTTATGAATTTGAAACACCGATACTTACTAAAAATACTCCCGAAGGTGCGCGTGGATTTATAACTCCTTCGCGTATTCACCTAGGTTCGGTATATGCATTAGCACAATCACCGCAATTATATAAACAGTTGCTTATGGCAAGTGGCATGGAAAAATATTTCCAAATAGCTCGTTGCTTTAGAGATGAAGATTCACGATTGGATCGCCAGCCGGAATTTACTCAGCTTGATTTAGAAATGTCTTTTACAAGTGAAAAAGAGATACAAGAAATTATTGAGCAGTTATTGAAAACGGTCTGGAAAAAGAGTTTGGGTGTTGATATTCAAACTCCGTTCCCACGTATGCCCTATGAGCAAGCTATTAGAGAGTATGGTTCGGATAAGCCGGATTTAAGATTCGATTTAAAAATAAATGAAATTAATTCGCTTTTTGAAGGTACCGAACTTAAGTTTTTAAAAACGGTATTAGAAAAAAAAGGCGAAATTGGCGCTCTTCATGTGCCAGACTATGAATTTGCTCGCTCTGAATTGGATGCAATTGTGGAGCGTGCGCAGCAACTCGGAGCAAAAGGATTACTTTGGATTCGTTTTAAAGATGGTGTTTCAGATTCTCCGGTATCTAAATTTTTACCAACAGATTTTTTTACTCGAGCACAGGCACTTGTGCCACAGCTTAATACAAAAAGCACACTCTTTATTATTGCCGGTGATTATCAAGAAGCGTGGCCATTACTTGGCAGATTACGGTTGGAACTTGGCAACAAATTAAACTTGATTCCACAGAATCAATTTCACTTTTCATGGATCACCGATTTTCCTATGTTTGAATACGATGAGCAAGCAAAACGGTGGAATGCAATGCACCATCCATTTACGAGTCCGCAAGCAGGTTGGGAAAATCTCCCGGTCTTAGACATTAAGGCGCGCTCTTATGATGTAGTGCTTAATGGTTTTGAGCTGGGTGGTGGTTCAATTCGAATTTATAACGCGGCGATGCAAGATAAAGTATTTGATTTGATTGGCCTTTCAAAAGAACAGGCCAAAGATAAGTTTGGATTCTTGCTGGAGGCTCAAGAGCTTGGATTTCCTCCTCATGGAGGCATTGCGCTGGGTATTGATCGGCTTATTATGCTTATGACTAAATCATCTTCAATTCGTGAAGTGATCGCTTTCCCTAAAACGGCGCGCGGCATGGATCCTTTGATGGAAGCCCCGAGCCCCATCGAGCCAGAAAAATTGCGAGAATATGGTTTACAATTAACGCCAAAGATGGCAAACAAAGGGTGAACTTTCTCCGTTGTAAGAGAGAAATATTACAACCCTAATTTCCATGCTTTAGCTGATTTTATGATTTCCGCTCTTTCATGCTCGGCAACGGCATTTAAATCAAAAAGATAAATGGTGTAAGGAATAGAAGTTTCTCTTAATGCTTTTTGCGCTTCTAAAATATCTTTTTCTCCGATTATGTGCCCGGCATCGAGAGCCAAATGCAATGCGGGCTGTTTTCCATCCAATGGGCCGGCTTTAAGTGTTTTAGAGCTAAATTGATAAAGAGCAAGTCCTGGAAAAATATCAGCCAGAATATGAATAATCTCTTTTTGAATGTGAGGTGGAATGTTCATTTTTAATCTCCTTTGCTTTTTATTGTAATGGTAAAGGAAATTGCAAGAAAAAATAAACAATATTACTGAGCATAAAAATGGGCCCTTTATGATTAAAGGGCCCATATATTACTTATTACTGATTATGTTTTAAAACACTTTCTTGCAGATGGAATCAAGCAAAGTATCATCAAATACCATAGTGGCTAAATTTTGACTTTCAGAATTGTAATCATCAATATGAATTGAAAAGTATGATGCGCCAACTGATGCACGGATCACATTTTTCATAGTAATGATATCATTTAACGGCATATCAGTTTTGAAAAGCAACGTGTAAAATTTATAGGGTGCCGGCATGTCAAACGGAATATAGTTGAAGGCATTTTTTAGGATACTTGTGTATGACTTAGTAGGATGAGCAAACTGATCCAAAAATTTAGGGCCATCGTTATCTAAATAGAAGGCTTTTTGATAAATAAGTTTGCATTTTGATTCCATAATACTTTTTATGGATTCAATAAATGCTTCCCCTCGTGGCCATATTATTGCAACCAAGGTTTTAGGATGTGTTTTACAATAATCTTGCGCAATAAGATCAAGCTCTTGATTATCGGGCTTATGAGTAATTCCCATTTTTTTTGCATGCTTAAAGATTTTTTTGCTTAAAACATGGCGCGTGTGTAATGGATTTGTGGCTAATAAAGCTGAATTTAAAAATAATAGCGAAAGACTAATCCCGATCTTTTTATACATAATAACCTCCAGAATTGAATCTGTTTATACGTGGGGGTTCATTTATCTATCCCCAACTCTGTTATGACAGTAATAATACTCTTTTATATTAAGTTAATTTTCAAAAATTTCAATAATGCAGTCTATATAAATTCATAATTTTCTATCTGAATTATAGGCATAACTAGCCTATTTATGCCTATTTTTGGGCAAGAGCAATAGAATAAAAAAGGATTAATTTCACATTGAAAAGTATACATATCTGAAAATTAAAAATATTGAACAATGGGCTAGACATTTATATTGAAGGTTATATAGTAAAAGAGAATGTAGGTTATTTTGGAGGTTATACTATGTTTCCAACAGTAAGAAAGCTGTGCCCTTTAGTTATGGCAGGTTTACTTTTTGTGTCGAATACGCTTTTATTAGCATTTATTCCAAGTCGTGAAAGAGTATTGGTGGGCCACGTACAAGTTTTACAGTCACTTAAAGAAAGGGCTGAGCTAAATGCTCCCAAGGCACATCCTAAATACACTTTAAAAACACCTACTTTAAGTTACCTTGCTGCCGTAGAAAAGGGTTATTTAAATCCCTATTATGATCTTAACTGGGATTGGTATCCGGCTAACTATGGAAACGCTGCTTATTATAATATATGTAAATTAAATGAAAAATGTCCCGTTGATGCAATTATAGAAGCAGAGAAGAGATACTGTAATGACTATTATGTATTTTATCACGGGCAAAAATCTCAATTTTGGATGCTTCAAGAGTTTCTCAAAGAACTTTACACGTTAATTAAAATTCATAGTCCATTAAGAGAATTTGAATTTTTAAGAGCATGGCATGAGGCAGTAGCTACTTATCAAGTGAATAATTTTATTGATACTCACGAGCCAAAGTTACCAAAAGATGCGGCAACTCAAACTGCAATTTGGGATGATACTACTCCCACCATGATTAAAAATATGCTTTGTGTAAATCTGTCTGTATTTGGAAATTTTACATACCAAGGCGAAAGCAGTTTTGAATACTTTATAAATAATAGCAATGCATCTTTTGTTGCTGTTGAAAATATCTTAAGTAAATTATTTGATCATTTTGGATTTGATAAATCCTATATTGCGCAATTGAGTGCTCAAAATAAGTTGTTTTCACACAAAAATGGCCTTTTGCTTCAAATTTTTGTGCCAAAAAATAAGGTGGATCAATATGTTTATTTGAGCGAGGCCTGGGGAACCCCATACCGTAAAAAGCTTGATGCGACATGGAATCCACATAAAAAGCGTCATATTAAAATATCAACGTTATTAGAAAAATATATAAAAGAGCCACATCTAATGGGAAATTTTGATCAATTGCAGGCTCGCATATTAATGAGCCAAGATTGCTTATTAAATCCTGATAGTGGAGTAAAAATTTTTAAATATAGTACGGAAAATCAAGAGAATATTGTTGCATATATGCAAATTATAAAAAACATTGCAAAAGAAGTATTTATTAACGCGTTAGAAAAAAAGAAGTTAAAAAATATTTTAAACACACCACTTGCAAGGCTTATGAAGTATTCCAAAATTGCCGCTACGAACAATAAATAAATTTAAAATTTTTGGAGGTTAATTCCCCTATGTTTTATCACAAATCAAATATTTTTTCTTTATTGAGCTTATTTTCTTTTGCTGGTGCCAAACCTATTCAGCCGCAATTAGTGAAACATGTTCATCTAATTGGCGAGCTTAAAGAGCGGTTTGCCCAAAAAGAGATAGTTAATAAACCACTGCGAACGGATAAAACGCCCACACTTGCATATTTAAAAGCAGTGGATGAAGGTAAAATTCCTTATAATGGATGGGGCTCTAAGCCGCAAGATATCATAAAACAGTATCAAAAAGATTATAAACAAATTATTGATTCAGCTATTGAGCGTGAGCAGCGCTATTGCAGTGATTATTATGTGTTTTATCATGGACTGGGAAATTCATTTAACATCTTCCAAGATATTTTAAAAGAATTCCATGCATTTTTACAAATTTCAGGCAAAAAAGTAGATTTTGAATTTTTGCGTATGTGGCAGGAGGCTGAAAAAGAAATCGATGCCAATGTGTGGCTTTCTCATAACCCTGGATACGTGATAAATACTCTCATTTTTGTAAATCTATCGCTTTTTGGGAATCTGCAAAATGGTGGCTCCCATAGTTTTGGATATTTTATAAATAATGCTTCGGGAAGTATTTTCTTTACTGAGCAATTAATGAACAGATTATTTGCCCATTATGGTCTTAGATCTTCTTATGTCAAAGAATTAATTAATTTAAATCAAAAGTATTTGAGTAAAGAAGGGACTCTAATTCAATTCTTTATTCCAAAAGATAAAGTGGATCAATATGTGTATTTGGGTGGGGGAAGCGCAACCACGTATCCTTTTCCTATTGTTCCTGAGGTTTGGGATCATAAACTGGGAAGGCATACCAAAATCGCACCCATTTTAGATAAGTACACTAATGATTTGGGCTCTATTGCAAACTTTGATTATTTGCAAGCATGCATTTTGAGCTCCCAAGATTTTTTACTTAATCCAGACCAAGATATCAAAATGTTTAAATATGTAACCATCAAAGATAGTGATCGTGAGCAATACAAAAAAGAGCTTAAACAGATTTGTAATAAAATGTTTTCTGAATGGATCAAAGATGAAGCATATAGAAATTTAAATGGCACACGATTGGGCCGTTTGATTTCTTTGATGAAATAAAATGGAGAGGTTATTCTCATGTTCATAAGAAAATGTCTTTTTTATTTTTTATTCTTTGCATCAGTTACCTATGGATTTAATCAGCATGAACAATTGCTGATTAATGGAGTTGCGTATGGAAATGCAAATGATCTTATTGCTGCTTTACAATATTGCTCAAAAACAGGAATAGATCTTCCTTTCAAATTAACTCAAACCGGTATTCATCTTAAAAATAATCTCTATGGGCTTACCAATTATGTGGTAGGCACTTATACCGCAAACAAAGAGCTTATGAGAATGGCTTCCGAGGTTATCGAAAAAGAGCGTGAATATCAAAAAAAAGGTTATTATACGTTTGTGCATGGGCAAAAACGCGGGTATTTATTTCCTGAAAAAATGTATACCTTTTTGTGGCAACAAAAAAAGGGTATACAAGTTGAGGATTTTCTTTTTCTGCATGTAAAGCCTCTTTTAGAAACCAAAAAGGAGCAAGATGAAGAAGAAAAAATGCGACAATATTTGCTTAAATATGGACGAAAGCCTCAAGATGGGCCAATGCGCCAGAAGCTTTTATTTTTGAATTATGCTTTATTTGGAAATCTTAATGATTCAAGTAGTAGCACTGCCAACTATGTAGCTAGCAATGTGAATTATGGTTCGCAGCCAATTTCGGTTACAACCAAAGACGCGTTTGCATTATTGGATTACCAAAATATATATAAAAAGTATCAAACTGAAATTGAGGCTCTTGAAAAAGATTATGCAGTAAGCAATTATGGCACCTTTATTGTAGTTGCCGTTCCAAAACAAGATATAGCCAAATATGTGTATTTATGCAGTTCAGGTAGTTCCGGATGGGGAATGGGAGGTGTAAAACGTTCTATTTTTATTAAGGGCATCGGAAAGGTAGATGATATTTCAATCATCATGGATGCGATTATGAATAATCCATCTTCATTAGATACTGATGATCTTGAATTCTGTCTTATTATGACTCAGCATGAAGGCGGCCTTGATCCAAAAACAGGTATTAAAATTGAGGCGATCATTGCCGGTGATCCAAACGTAAATGCACAACTTGCCAAAAAAGAAAAAGCTTTATGTGATCGTATTCGCGCGGATATCCAGGCGCAATCATAAGATAAGAGATGATTATGAATAATCGTGTGATTACTTTATTAGTACTGTTTGTTTGGAGCGGATTAGCTTTTCCGCACTCAATACCGCTTTTTTCTGATTGGAAAAAGCGCTGCAAGGTTATTGAGCATTATAAAGATTTTAAAGCAAAAAATCCGTGGAATGAGCATGATTATTCTAAGACCGCGACTCATTATGCTGAATTTCTGAAAGCAGTGGATGATATCACTGCCTGGTACAAAAATAGTGGACTCACTAAATCATCACGATGGGTGAACAATAAAGCGTACAATTCAGATTTTTTTCAAATACAAGCCAAGAGTTTTGATCCGTATGTGCAGGCGCTTTGTGTTTCACCGGGTACTGAAATTATCATGTTTGGTGATCGGCACGGAGATGTGCGCTCCACCGTTTCAATGATTAAAGAATTACGCAAAAAAAATTATTTTGAATCAGATGATTCATTTAAATTAAAGCCCGGCATTTTATTGGTAGGCCTTGGTGATTATGTGGATCGCGGAAATGCAGGCGCAGAAACATTCTTGACTATGCTTTGGCTCAAACTGGAAAATCCTGAGCAGGTAATTCTCGTGCGTGGCAATCATGAGGATTGTGATATGCATGTAAACATCAGCCAGTTCCAGTTTGAGTTGCAGCAGAAATTAGGTAGTAAGTTTACGGCTGCGGATTTGCGCAAGGTGAATCGCATTTATGATTATATGCCTGTCGCAGTATTTATTGGTTCAGGCGCTCCAACAGTAGATTTTATGGTTGGGTGCCATGGCTTTTTAGAGCTTGGCTATGCACCACACAATCTTTTAGAATTGGCAATACAGTATCCTGGAGTAAGTGTATTTGAAAAGCTTGGCACGTTGCATAGAAAAAAACACGCACGTTCTTTATCAAATTCTTGCCAAAAGGCGTTAATTAATTTTGCAAATATATCATCAGCATTTGCCAATGAAATGGGCGATGATCTGGGCATTACACTCACCAGCCCGTGCGCACCAGTGAATTTGGGCTGGATGTGGAGCTATGCAATTGTTGATGACGGCAAAAAAGTAATCGATTATAATTCCGGCAATCAAACCTGGCAATGGGGCAAAGAGCTTACTGAGCAGGTATTTAAATACTGGAAAGGATCCAATTATACGGTTTCTTGGATCTTTAGAGGACATCAGCATGCGCATAATTATGAGTATGGCTCATATGGCTCTATTATGAATAACTTATGGGCCAATGATGGATTATACCGATTATGGTCAACAGATTCGCAAGCGCATTCGTTGGCTCCTTATGGAGCTTTTACGATTAATGTGGCTCCGGATAATATCTATGCCGGCTATACCCCGCAATCAACCTATCCGGGTTTTAATTATGATACGTGGATCGTGGTAAAGACGGGGCTAAGTTCTGACAAATGGAGCGTGAAAATATTTAATAAGGCAATGTTTGAGTTACCAGAATATCCAGTCTATATGAACGGTAAGAAAATAATTCCGCAAAAGCTCTACTGCTAAAACTAAATTGAGGTTATAAAAATGAAATTTGCTAAATTTGCGCTTATATTTTTGGGATCACTGACTTTATTTACGGGCCCAATCGAAGCAAAAAAATCCCAAAAAAATGATAACATGATTCATCAGATATCTCATGAACAAAGACAACCTTACAATCATATTTCTACCCAAATACCAGTGCAAAAAATTACTGACTCAGACATCGCACCATCATTTGCGACTGAAGCTGCAAAAGCATATGGAATATATTATTTAGCATCTTTTTACACCACGCTGGTGCATGAATTTGGCCATGCTGGTGCGGGAAAACTATTGTTCGGAGTAAATTCAACTATTAGCTTGTTTCCTACATTGCTCGGTGTTGAAGGCTGTGCAACCTATCATGGTGGAATTCCGGCAAAAGGGCTTAAAAGCGCAGTAGTCTCTGCAGCGGGCCCTCTTTTTGGGGTGGCTACTGGTTACGGTATTTTAAAACTGTATAATATTTTAAGTGAATATTTGGATAAATCCAAATCTATTAAAAATGCAATTGAAGATGGTATTAAAAAGCCTTTGTTCAATGCAGATCAAAGCCTTAAACTGCAAATAGCAGTTGGATTAACTGCATTCATTAATTTATCCAATTTACTCCCCATTATAGAAGATAATGTTGCAACTGATGGTGCCCGTATCTTGTACGCATTAACATAAATTAGAACACTTGCTTTAGTAAGTATGTTTTTCACCTCTCTACTCCAAACCATGTCCAAACATTTCTTTTTCGGTGTATAGTAACACTAAGAGAAATATTTTTAAATCACTCGCATGACTGACGTGCTCATCACGAGCGATAAAAAATAAACCCCGCTCGCCCTGAGCTTGTCGAAGGGAACGAGTGGTACTAAAGGTGTGGTATGAAAATTGCAAAAGTAATCGGAAGAGAAATTTATGATGCGCGTGGCCTACCGGCGCTTGAGTGTGAAATTACGCTTGAAGATGGATCATATGTAACAGGAGCAGTGCCAACGGGAATTTCAAAGGGCTCGCAAGAAGCATATGAATTACGTGATGGTGGTCAAAGATTGATGGGCATGGGTGTTCAAAAAGCAGTAGATATTATTGATTCTGTAATTGCTCCGCTGCTTGTTGGAAGAGAACCGAATCTAGTAAGTACCGATCTTTCTTTAATAGAGCTTGATGGCACTCAAGAAAAAGCAAAACTAGGCGCTAATGCAATGCTTGCCACCAGTATTGCAACCTTGCGAGCGCAAGCGG
>BTUB01000014.1:0-18207 GCA_045863215.1 Candidatus Babeliales bacterium
AGATGAATAGATTCTTTTTTATCTTTTTGATAACAATCAGATACTTGCTCTGCCGTGAAAGACATTATCGGTGCAAGTAATTTAGTTAAGGTATCCAAAATATACCAGCAGGCTGTTTGGGCAGAACGGCGCAACTGGCCATCCGCTTTTTCTACATACAAACGATCTTTGATGATATCAAGATAAAATGCACTTAATTCTGCTGAACAGTAATCACTCATTTTATGACTTACAAGCGTAAAATCATAATCATCATACGCTTTAATTACTTGTTTATTTAATTCTGCGAGTGTTTGCAATGCATATTGATCAATGCTCATCAATTGCTCAAATGGCAATGCATCTTTTTTAATATCAAAATCATATAAATTAGAAAGTAAAAAGCGAAGCGTGTTACGATTTTTTCTAAAGATTTCTTTTACGTTATCAAGCAACAATTTAGAAATTACTGCTTCGCCGGAAATATCGATGCTTGATGCCCAAATGCGCAATCCATCAGTACCTAGTTGATCAATCATTTCTTGCGGGCTCACCACATTGCCAATTGATTTAGACATTTTTCTGCCCTGTGCATCAACGGTAAATCCATGGGTCACAATCTCTTTCATAGGAGGTTGATCGTTGATCACCATGCCAGTAAGCAGTGAGCTTTGGAACCAGGCACGATGTTGATCTTTTCCTTCTAAGTACATGTTAGCAGGAAATTGCTGTTGATCACCAGTATGCAACACCGCATAATGGCTCACCCCAGATTCAAACCACACATCTAGAATATCGAACTCCTTTTTAAAGTTGTTCTTCTTGCATCCCGGGCAGGCAAAGCCTGTCGGAAGTAAGGATTCAACAGCAACATCATCCCAATATTCAATACCATATTTTGCAACTTCATCGGCAACTTTGTTAATAAGTTCCGGAGTGCTATAGGTGTAATCACAATCAGCACAAATTAAGGCAGGAATTGGCACCCCCCACGTGCGCTGACGGGATAATACCCATTCCAAACGCCCTTCTAGAGTCGCTTTAAGACGATTAATAGATTTTTCTGGCAATGCATTGATGCTATCTGCCGCGATTACCGCCTTTTCTTTAAGATCATTTTTGTAAAGGTTGCAAAACCATTGCTTGGTGGCTCTGAATATCAAAGGTGTTTTGGAGCGCCAACAGTGAGGATATGAGTGCTTGATACTTGTTTTATGAAATAAAGTACCCACTTCAGCAAGTTTTTTGATTACCCAAATTTGGCCATCAGTTACTGCCATGCCAGCAAGTTCTTTAGGAATTACTTCATCAGTGTATTTACCATCAGGGCTAATTGGAGAATAGATATCAAGATCATTTTTTACCCCAACTTCATAGTCTTCAGGGCCGCATCCTGGTGCACAATGCACAAATGCAGTGCCATCTTCTAAGCTTACGGTTTCCGATGAAATTAACGGCACTTTAATATCTAAAAACGGATGGCACACTTTTGCACCAGAGCTTACTAATTGCTCTGCAATAAATTCCGCTACAACTACCTTTGGTGCATTCACCATTGCGCATATTTTATCTGCCAGTTCCTTGGCAACCACAATCAACTGCTCATTAAGATCGAGCACTACATATTCAGCATGTGGCTTGATAAGCACTGCTTTATTAAGCGGTAGCGTCCAGGGAGTAGTCGTCCAAACTAATAGGCTCACGGTCCGATTAGCCAGATTTGGAAATAATGCCTTAACCGTTTCTTCAGGCAATGCAAATTTTACAAACACTGAAGGATCTTTTTGGTCCTGATACTCAATTTCTGCTTGAGCTAAAACGGTTTGGCAGGATGAGCACCAAGGTACCGTCTTATTTTTGCGCTCAATAAATCCATCGGCAACAAATTTTCCAAAGGCACGCAAAATTGCTGATTCATATTCGAAACTCATAGTGGCATAATAATGATCCCAGTTCATGAGCACGCCTAAACGCTTAAATTCTTCACGTTGGATATCGATCCACTTTTGCGCATAAGCTCTGCATGCTTTCTTGAGCACTGATCCTTTAATGCCAAGATTTTCTTGAGTTACTTTAAGTTCAATCGGCAAGCCATGGCAATCCCAACCAGGAATTACGGGCACTTGTTTACCCATCATACGCTGTGATTTGGTTACAATATCTTTTAAAATTTTATTATACGCGTGCCCAGCATGAATATTCCCATTGGCATAGGGAGGGCCATCATGCAAAATAAATTTTTCTGCACCCTCATGCACCATGAAAGATTTTTCATACAATCCTTCTTTTTGCCAACGGGCAACAAGAGCCGGATCATCTTCTTTACTGTTTGCCCGGATTGGAAAATTGGTGGTAGGCAAATTAAGGGTATCTTTAAAACTAACTTTTTGTTCAGCGTTTGAACTGCTATTTTCTGACATAGGCTAAAACCTTACGGGATTTATTGGCAATTAATAAGCTCTAGTGTACCTTTATTTAGATATTTTGTCAGGGGGAATCGTGATTATAGATTCAAGTAAAAAAATTGGTGTTTGGGGATTAGGAATTGTTGGTAGCAGTGCTATCAAATACTTTGTGCAAAAAGGCTACCAGGTTCAGGCCATGGACCAAAAAGAGCCCAAAGAGCAGCAACGAGAATTTTTAAATAGCCTAAATGTTCCTTTTTTTTTACAAAAAGAGCTGACCGAATTTTTAAATTATAATGACTATATATTGCCCAGCTGTGGCATTGATTTGCGTCCTTACTCTGAATATAAGCATAAGTTTCTTTCTGAGTTGGATCTGTTTGGCGCAGAATGCAAAATTCCCATTGTTGCCATTACCGGATCGGTAGGCAAAACTACCGTCACCCATTTACTTTCTGAGTTACTTAAATCCCAAGGCAAAAAGGTATTTACCGGTGGTAATATTGGCGTGGGACTTCTAGAGAGTATTAAGGACGCTAATGCTGCTGATTATGTGGTCTTGGAGGCATCAAGTTTTCAACTTGAACGCTGCCAAAATTTTGCGCCCGATTTGGCAATCTGCACCAATATCTACGCAAATCACTTGGATCGGCATGGAAGTATGGAAGAATATATCAAAGCAAAACTTGCCATAATCGCACACCAAAAGGCGGGGCAATGCAGCTTATTTCCCGCACAAATGTATGAGCAGGTAATCCAACAAGCAAGTGCTGGTATTCCTTCTTTTTTTTCGACAAAAGAAATTTTTCCTTTAGATAATTTTCATGCTTTGTATTTTTTACGTAATTCAAAAATTTGCTTGAATTATCAGACAAATATAGAGGAGGTTTTTGGTATCATCGAAATTCCCTGGGTATCGTATATTGAAAATATTGCTCTTTTGGCTAGTGCTTTGCATATGTTGGGCTGCGGTATTGAGCACTTTACAAAGATTTTAAATCAACAAGAATTGCCAGAACATCGAATGGAAAAAATTGCTACGATCGCAAATATAGATTTTTACAACGATTCAAAAGCAACCATCCCTGCCTCCACTTTGGCAGCGATTGAAAAAATCAGCAACCGCCCCATCGTGCTTTTTTTAGGGGGTATCAGCAAAGGAGTAAATCGCGCTGATTTTGTGAGCCAACTTAAAAATAAAGTGCGCATGATTTATTGCTTTGGCAAAGAAGCAGAGCAATTAAAATCATTTTGCGACTTGAATAATATCCCAGCATTCTCTTTTATCAACTTGGAGCAGGCATTTGATAATTTATGCAATAGTATGAACGCTCAAGATCAGATTTTATTTTCTCCTGCCGGTGCAAGTTATGATCTGTATACTGATTATCGTGAGCGTGGAGATCATTTTAAAAAGTTAGTAGAAAGCCTAAATTTTAAAGCTTGATTTACCCATTCATTTCATATTAGAGTGCAATCATCAAAAAAAAGGATGATGCGTATGCTCTTGCACAAGAAGCAAATTAAGACTGACCTGTTAGCTCTTTTAACAATTACTGTATTATTATTAATAATAGGTCTTCTTTTTATTTATTCATCAAGCTCGGTATTTGCATTAGAAAAAATGGGGAGTGCGCATTATTATTTTAAAAAGCAACTCTGGGCAGTAGTTCTCGGAATTATCGCAATTATAGGAATGCGTTATGTACCCTTTGCGCTCATAAAAAAATACACACCATTATTATTTTTTGGTTCATTAATGCTCACGGCAATGACCATACTCATACCATTTGGCCAAGAAATTCATGGATCATCACGCTGGCTTGCATTGCCCTTTATTTCCTTCCAACCAAGTGAATTGCTAAAAGTATGTATGATTTTGTATATCGCCTATTTCATTTCAAAAAAAGGCAACAAACATAGCTCATTTATTCATGGCTATCTGCCCTTTTTAATTATTTTGGGAATCACCGCAATCATTTTATTAAAGCAACCAGATTTTGGATTAACGGTAACCCTCACGCTCACTGCATTTGCACTTTTATTTATCGCCGGCATGTATCAAAAATTCATGCTTGCCACGTTTATCGGCTTAATTCCCTTAGTAATTGGACTAATTGTGGCAAAATCATACCGCTTAAAGCGAATTCTTACCTTTTTGAATCCGTGGGAAGATCCGCAAGGCGCAGGATTTCAGATAATTCAATCACTTATTGCTATCGGATCGGGCGGATTTTGGGGTACTGGCATTGGCCAATCAAAACAAAAATTCTTCTATTTACCCATGCAGCACACCGATTTTATTTTTTCTATTATCGCAGAAGAGACTGGCTTAATTGGATCCAGCATCGTGATTCTTCTTTTTTTAGCATTTGCTTATTTTGGGTTTCGTTTGGCACTGCAACTTACTGATCGTTTTTCTTCAATTGCAACGTTAGGTTTTATTCTCGTGATCAGCCTGCAAGCACTTATTAATATTTTAGTAGCAACCGGCTTGGCGCCTACCAAAGGAATTGGGCTCCCCTTTATTAGCTATGGTAATACGGCATTAGTGTGCCAACTCATTATGATCGGATTAATTGCCTATATGGCAAAAGAAAATGAATAGTTATTTTCTACTCTTATAGTCTTCTAATAATGTCACCATATCGGTTAAATTATTTTTGCGCGCAAAAGATAAAGGCGTTTTTCCCCACGCATCGACAAAATCTATATCACCCAATGCCCCATGTTGAAGTAAAACATGCGCAATTCCAAGAAATTTATTCTCAACTGCTACCATTAAAGGAGAGACGCCTTGAAGAGTTTTTGCATCCACCTTTGCATTATGTTCAATAAGCTGCCGCACTATCATAATATATCCCTTTCTGCATGCGCAATGCAAAGGACTTTCATAAACCCAAAGGTTTGGATTCGCACCTTTTTGTAACAAAATGGAAATTAATTTTCCCTCATCGACCATTGAATCCATGCCAAATAAACCATTTAATAAAGTAATATCTTTAAAAAAACCATCCTCTATGAAAATATTAGGATCGGCCCCCTCATTAACTGCTTGTTGAATTTGCTTTACCCACTGGGCATTCTTCATCAAACCAGGAGTTATTTGATTAAGAATTGCCATCAGGGCGTTTGTTTTTTCTTGATTATATTTATGAGCCGTCAGTTGCATGGCAATGAGTGGCGAACTTAAAAAAATGAGTATCAGAATCTGTTTCATGATGGTGTTTGCCCCGTGTTTTTTATAAATGTTGTAAATACAAAATAGTTTACTCCATTTGCATTTCGAGTTCAATCTTGCCAATTATTATCGCGCATGATACGGTAGTTCCCATTATTAAAATCAAAGAAATTGTGGGACACAAAAATGCTTGAGCGAATAAAAAATAATAATTTTCCTTTAACCGAATCGCAAAAATCTTTAGATCCACTTTCTGATGGTATTAGTTCAGTACAATTAATTCGCCATTCCGGTTCTGATGTTGATGTGGTAAATGCGGCGCGCGTATCATATGGAAAATTTGTGGCAGAACTCACTGATCGTGATGCAAAGTTAATCGAATTTCTCATGAAGCATCACCACACAAGTCCGTTTGAGCATAATCAGCTCTCATTTCGTGTGAAATGCCCTACCTTTGTGATGCGCCAATGGATTCGCCATCGCATGAACTCATACAATGAGATTTCTTATCGATATGTAAAAGCACCTTTAGAATTTTATGTGCCATCACACTGGAGATATCAAGACACGCAAAATCGCCAAGGTTCAGTGGGCGCTTTTGAAGATGAAGAACTCAAAAAGGCTTATTTGCACAGTTTAGAAGTTTCACGCCAAACATATGAACATTTATTAGAAAAAGGAGTGGCCCGTGAGATTGCTCGTGGATTGCTACCAGTGTGCACGTACACTGAATTTATTTTTACCTGCAATTTGCACTCTCTTATGAATTTCATGAAATTGCGGCTTGAGCCGGGCGCGCAATGGGAAATTCGTGTATTTGCACAAGCATTACTCAAATTAGCATTACCGCACTTTCCCGTCTCTTTGGGAAGTTGGAAAAAATTATATATGCCCGATCTTGATTTGGATAAAATTACATAACCATTCAATTATCAGACAATATATTCCAAAATTAAAGGCTCGGGCATTTCCGAGCCTTATTTTTGTTACTTTCTTTGTAACTGCTTCAAACGCTCCTGAATTTTTTGTTTTACCACCAAAACTGCATATGCCAATTGCTTATCATCCAAGCGCGTTCTATTTTTCCATTCATCTTTATTTTTTTCAATTAAGGGAAGTGTTTTTTCTAATCCCTGCAACTCTTCTTTTGATAATGATTTATAATTAAAACCTTCGCCTCTTATAAGCGCACGCGCCATCATATCACCATAACGATCCGCTGATAATTTGTATAGTTCATTCTCAAGGTCAATATCCGATTTTCCTTTAGTAATAAGATCCGCAATGTAGCGCACCCGTTTATAATTATAACTATTGGGGTCCAAATGATCAGCTCCAGACGTATCTGTTATTAAAAAAAGATAACCATCTGAAATTTTAGTCAATACTAAAGAAAAATAATGGTCCTGTTCTCCTGTAAATTGCCTCACATCTCTAGATCCCACTATAAATCCATGTGCTGCACTAAACTGTTTAAATTCGTCTTGTATTTTTTTTAGACGTTCAGGATTGCGCAACAATTCTTGAGGCATATCAAGAACAGTAATAGAATTTAGATGTGTACCTATTTCAGGCATTTTTGAAATAATTCTTTGCAGTTCTAAAGAAGTAAGCCATTGAGTGCTTTCGCCACATTTTTCTACATTTTCAAGGAATTCACGGGCATCATGGAGATCATCAATTAAACTAAGGAAACCGGGTATCCCCGTCTTTGCAAAGCGTAAAAGATAGAGTGTGTTACGTAAAGCTTGCACAGGGCAAGTTGCTGGACCAATCTTTTGGCCCAACTGAACTTGATCAACTGTTTTAACTTGAACAAAGTTTTTGTCTTCTTTTTGAATTGCACCCTTTTTGCTGCGCAAATCATGAAGTAACGAAGTTGTATTTTGTTTGATTAGCGGTGCACTTGGCGTCGGAGGTAATGGTCTATTTGCCATTTTTTGACTTTGTTGAGGTATTGGTGGCAATTTTCTACCTGCCGGTTTAGCTATAACAGGAACAGCAGGCAAAGGTCGAGGAGCCGGTTTGAGTATTGGCTGCTGCGATTGCGCAATAACAGGTGTTTGGATTGCTTGAATTTCTGCATTTAAGATTTCTAACACAAATTCAATTTCATCCGAAGTAGATTGAAATTCTCGCGCAAAATTCGCGCGTGCATTCTCATTGTTTCGCGCATAATCAATCCAATTTTTAATCTCAATTAAGGTTTGTGGCGATTTACTTGCCAAATCAAGAGGTTTTCTTTCTTGATAGTTCTTCATGAGATCTCGCAAAAAAAATCTATTTGGCGGTGTAGCAATTGGTGACTCCATAGCAAGCGTTATAACGTTAATGCACAATAGATACAAAAAAATCTTATTCATAGAAACTCCTTTAACAAGTATTGTGTGTAGAGTACACATTCTTCTTAAAGGCACGCAACAAAAAAAGACCCCTGGAAATTCCAAGAGCCTTTTATTTTTAAAAATCAAATAGTAACATTTTATATTATTAAGTGTTCCACGTCATAGCAAGATCAACCATCAATCTTACGCCGTATCCGGTTGCACCATATGATCTATAATACGGCAACTCAGAAGTTGGCACATCAAAAGCAGTTCCTGCAATATCAAGATGAGCCCATGGCACATTGTCCACAAAATTTTGCAAGAAAAGAGCTGCTGTAATAGCTCCAGCCATATAAGCTTGACTTCCAATATTGCTAATATCAGCCACCGGAGTCTTAATTGCTGATTTATAATCCTCAGAAAGCGGTAATCTCCACACGCGATCACCACTGCGATCCGCAGAATCTTGCAATCTTTTTACCAGCTCTTCATGCTCACTCATCATACCTGCATAAAAAGGTCCAAGTGCGGCTGCACAGGAACCGGTGAGTGTTGCAAAATCAATGATGGCATCTGGTTTATAATGCTTTACTACATAGGCAAGTGCGTCAGCTAAAATTAATCGCCCTTCTGCATCAGTATTTTTTATTTCCGCGGTTTTACCATTGTAAAAGCGCACAATATCACCCGGTTTAGCTGCTTTACCACTGGGCAAATTTTCAGCTAATGGCGCAACACCAATCACATTAATATCCGGTTTTAATTGCGCAATTGATGCCATACTCGCAATTACTACCGCGGCGCCCGACATATCTTCTTTCATAGTTTCCATTGAAGTGGCCGGCTTAATACTTAAACCGCCCGAATCAAAGGTAATACCCTTACCCACAAATGCTATAGTTGGTGCATTCTTTTTGCCACATTTGTATTCCAAAAAGACGAGTGTGCAATCCAAATCAGAACCAGCTGACACTGCAGATAATCCACCCATTCCCATTTGATTAATTTCTTTTTCACTGAAAGCGCTATATTTTAAACCAAAATCGCGCGCAATAAGTTTTGCTTTATCAGCTAAATCTGTTGGAAAAAGAACCGAAGGTGGTAAATCAACCCAATGGCGCGATTTATTTACTGAAGTTGCAATAATTTGCCCTTTTTTCACCCCTTCTTCAATTTCTTTTTTAGGCAAATCACCGGTTAAAAGTACTACTCGACGATCTTTGATTACTTTACGATTTGGATCAGAAATATAATCATCAAAATGATATGAAGCAATATCAACAATCATTGCAGTTTGCCCTGCAAGATATGCGGGAGTCACTTTGAAAAAATCGGGATCTGGCAATTCAAATGCAATTGAATCAACTTTTATTTCTTCCATAATGCGCATTAACTTGCCCAACGCGCGGCGATAATGCTCAACATCTATTTTGCGTTTGTGATCACGCTTACCAATTCCCATTAAAATGAGATGTATGAATCCTTTTGAATGAGATACCGGAATTACAATTGAAGAACCGGCACTTCCGTTAAATTTTCTTTCTTCAACTAATTCTTTAATTGCAGGAAATAATTTCGTGAGTGGTGTAAGTGCTGAAGAAGAAAAATCTTGTTCAAGTAAAACTGCTTTTGCGTTTGCATTTGCTTCTGATAAAGAAGAATTACTCAGTGAAATAGAAACCATCAATAATCCTTTTTAGACATGAGTATATTGTTACCGTTTGATCGAGATCTTGCTCGAAGCAAACGGATATTATATTTCTGTTGGATTATATCAGATTTGTGCTAAAACTTCATCAGGATCTTCAATAACTTTTTTCAAATGAAGATCTTGAATTGATCCGCTTACTACTTTATCAATAAAAGTACGTATTTCTTTAATATACTTTTCGGGATTATAAAAATATGAATCAAAATGTCGCCGACCATTCGTGAGCCACAACTCTTTATAATCTGATGCCGCATTATTATAAACTGCTTTAACCGCATCTACTGAAACCTTCTCATCATTTTTGCAATGAATAAAGAAACATGGCACATGAATTTTTTGAGCAGAGCGTGCGGGCCAAATCGGATAAACCCGAATATCAATATTTTTTGGATCAAGATTTGCCACAGCCTTGAGTAAATTTTTAATCATCGATTGCACATAGGGATGAAACGCATATTTTTGCAATATATTACACGCTGGTATACTAAAATCATATCCAAGTAAACTAAATTGAATGCCTTCTAGACTTCTTTTGATAATATTTTCACTTGAATCAAATGGGCAATCGAGGATCATACCACTAAACAATGAATTATCTTTTGATTGCGCCTCAATTGCGGCAACTGCACCCATTGAAAACCCATACGCCAGAAGCGGAAGATCTTTAAGTGCCTGATGATTTTTTATAAAATGTGCTGCTGTAATAACATCCAATGATTCGTCTCTTCCAAAAGTGCAACGTTGGCCATCAGTATTTTCTCCATGCCCGCGAAAATCAAATGTCATGAAATTATATTTGCCTTTGGGGAACATATGGCGCAAAAATCCTACATCAAACTTATCACACATAAATCCATGACAAATTAAAATCGTAGCTTGTGCATTTGGATAACGCACCAATCTACCATAACGAATTATTTTTTCATCTGAAGTTGCTTTTTTAGGCACATGTAAGGCAATATGCTCAACGACTGCTTTAGGAATTGATCTGGTATTTTGAGCAATGGTAGCTCCATAATCACTTACATTCGTATAAACCGGAGTAAGGGAAGGATTAAACACATAGGTAAAATCGTTCTTTTTTTCGGCAATTAACGGTTGTTTTTTACCAACTAAAATTATGGCACCGAGTGAAATTAATACAATAGTACTGGTAATAAGCTTGGCAATTTTCCGTTTGCCCGCCATGATTTTCTCCTTAACTTATCTTCATTAGAATAATAACACTCATATTTTCTATTTGCAATAATTTATTAAAAATATTTCATACTTCTTTTTTACTAAATAAAATCCCCAGGAATTTATTTATCCTGGGGTATAAAAAATATCGTCAAATAAACGTTTTTTATTGCTATTACTCAGCGGGCGATTGTCCTACAGTTCGAGCCGCTAAATCTTGCAGCTCCTTTTTGCCCATCGCCGTAGTATAACGAGCTGCAAGGGCACCATCTTTGAACACAAGAATACATGGAATCTTAGTTACATGAAATTTGGCAGCCAAATCAGGTAATTTGGCAATATCTACTGATGCAAATAGAGCTAAATTTTTAAATTGCTGCGCAACTGTTTTAAAATGAGGCAGCATTTGCATGCAAGACGGGCAATAATCCGCGTAAAAATCCACAATTACGGGCAATTTAGATTCTGCGATCGTACGCTCAAAATCTTCTAATGAAGCAATATGTTTTACCAAAGATGGCTCAATGGTTACCGCTGCAAGTTGATTATCTTGTAATCTATGAGCAATTTCTTCAGTAAATCCAAGCTCATTCAGCCAAAAATCGGCATCAAGTGCGGCTTTAATACCACTTCCGGCAGCAATCCCTGCCTGCCGATAGCGATGATCTTCCACATCACCTGCTGCATATACTCCCGGAATTGAGGTAGCCTGAGTACGACCTTCAACTATAATATATCCATTACTATCAAGCTTTACCGAGCCTTTAAAGAGTCCCGTATTTGGCTTATGCCCAATGGCTAAGAATACTCCATCAATTGGCATGATACTCGTTTCTTTTGTTTTATTATTATAAATTTTGATGCCCGTCACATGTTTTTCATCACCTAAAATCTCTTTTGGCTCAATATTATACATGATCGATACTTTCGGGTACCCCTTAAGTAATTCTTGATTGGTTGGCGCTGCTCTCATTTTATCTTTACGCACCAAAATCGTAATTTTATCTGCATAGGCAGAAAGCTGAATCGCCTCGGCAATTGCAGAATCTCCTCCACCAATGATCACCACATTTTTATTCGCGTAAAAAGGTGCATCGCAAATAGCACACGTGGTTACCCCTTTGCCCCAAAACTCTTTTTCTCCCGGGATATTTAATGGGCTTGGTGAAGCGCCGGTGGCTATAATGACGGTGAGGGCGTAGATAATCTTGCCATCATCGGTATAAATCACAAACGGCCATTGAGAGAAATCAACTCGCTCTACTGTATCTTCCAAAAATGAAGCACCAAAGTAGGCTGCTTGCGCCTTGAGCTCATTCATTAAATCTTTTCCTAGAATTGCCTTGAAACCCGGCCAATTTTCAACATATGAAGTTTCGGTAAGTAGGCCCCCCGGCTTCATTCCCTCTATTACTAAGGTTTTTTTCTTGGCACGCGCACCATACAGACCCGCACTCAATCCCGCAGGCCCCGAACCGATAACCACCATCGGATATACATTTTTTTTATCTTTTAGTTGATTAAAATCATAGCGGGATTTACCATCGAAAAAATTAATTAATGAATTATAAAATGAACCACCTGATATATCAGTCCCGGGAATACATTGCGGCATGGTTAAAAGAATGGCCGCTAAAAAGCCAATCCCACTCAATTTAATAGCATATTTTTTATTCATAAAAGCTCCTTGATTGTGAAATTATTCAGTATCAAATTCGACAAATAGATCATCATCCAGTATAGTTAATACATATTTCCAAAAAAGATATTTCTACTTATAGTAAGGAAACAGCATATGTTATTTACAAATAAGATTAAAGCATTTGCGCTTGCAGTTTTGCTTCCGGTTAGTATACCGCACTTGCAGGCCGATACCAACTCCATAGATATAAATGATGCTCAAGAAATTCAGGCTCCGTTAAGTAGCCAGCAACTAACACGCTTAATGGCAGAAAATTTTGATATGGTAATTGGCATGGTGTTTGAGACGCAAAGCAAGCAGGGCCAGTCACTCGTTGATGCGCTTACCCCCTTATTGGCTACTATTGCACCAATAAAGGATCTTCCGGAAAATGCCACGAATGTCCAAATCTATCAAGCAATGGAAATTCTTAAGCAAGCAGCAATTTATTTAAATGATATCATTGAAAAAGATGCATCAAAAATGGAGGAATTTAATCCCTCTGTACCCGCAATTACTGAAATTTCTCCTCAAGAATTGGCAAAACACGATAGCGCTCTTCAAAATGCGTTTGGATTACTCTTTAAAAAACTTGAAGAATCATATCAAGATGCATGGGCCACGATGCTTATGCATGTGCGCAATCAGTTGAATCAACTTGATGGTATCTTGCAAACCATTTTTAAAAATATCTCCACCAAGAGCAATTTGGCAAATAAAGATGATGTAAAAAATGAAATTAAGGAGCTGCGAAACAGCTTAACTCAAATTCGCAAGGAATTGGCAAGTGCACAACCAGACCCACAACTGGTTTTAAGCATTTTGCAAGTAAACAAAGTAATTATTAATTACTTGAAAGAAGCACAGCGCCATAAATTTAGACAATGGAAAATAGTTGATTTGGCCGGCGAATTGCTGCGCAATCAAGATACTGATCAACCCAAAATGCTTGATGATATTTTTGCGCAAATTGCTCAAAGCAATATGGCATTGCGCCAACTAGAACAAGATGCTGAAAAAATTGATCTTACATTTACCAATAAAGCAGCACGCTTTGTGGGTGATAATATTATCGATCCAATTCAAAAGCATGATTTAATTACCTGGGGAATTGCAGGCGGTGCAACGCTTGGATTGGCGACCTATGCTGCATATTATTTTGATAACACTTTCTTTACTGATAAAGATGGTCTTTTTAGAAAGATATTTGGGTTTAAAAACCATTTACACGGTAAAGCGATAATTACTCATGATTATCTCAATACCCTTTTTTGTAAATTGGCAAGCGATCCTGAATTTGCTAAAGAAGTCAAAAATAATATTGCTCAATTACCTATACATGAGCAAGCGCATGCTATTGAAGCATTAAAAGGAATTTTAACACACTTTAAGCGGGGCACTTCAGCTTCACCTTATATTCCTTTAAACACAATTGATGAATTTATTACTGATTTTAGAAATGTTGGTAATGCCGCAATTGGGATAGGTTTATGTGCTGCAACAACTTATGCCTATAGCAAAATCCTTCAGCGTAATGGCTATGATTGGTCCAAAAAAATGTATGTATGGTTTGAGAAACTCAAGGGTGGCTCTTACGCGAAAAATGCTGAAAAGTATGATGAAATTTTAGGCTCTTCTATTACTTTTGATGATATTATTGGCATGGAATATGAAAAACAACTGGTATATCCACACCTAAAATACATCAAAAATCCCGAGCACTGGGATGCCAATGAGCAAACACCACCTACGGGTATTTTGCTCACCGGCCCAACCAGAACAGGCAAAACCTTCTTTGCGAAAGCAATTTGCGGCGAGTTACACAAACAAAACCTTGATAAGACCATTCGATTTATTTCCATTACCGGTCAGGAAATTAAAAGTATGGGAATTGAAGAGATCATGCGAGTGGCAAAACTCTTTGCGCCATGCGTATTATTTATCGATGAAATTGATCTTCTGGGATTGCAGCGCGATAAGGATAAGCCATTGCTCCAAGCCTTCTTATCTGCATTAAGCGGCATTGCTGATAAAGATCCTAAAAAACAAGTAATTGTAATCGGAACTACCAATAAACCAGAGAATATCGATACGGCAATGCTTCAATCCGGCCGTTTGGCGCTTGAGATTAGATTTAAATATCCAACTTTAAATGAACGCATTGATTATATTAACAAGCGTCTTGAAAAATTTGGTATTGATCCGAAAATCTTCGATATTAATGTTGAAAAACTTGCAAAAGAAACTCACGGAAAATCATTTGAGGATCTCAAGCTTATGCTTGATATGGCATTTATCCATATTGGCATTAAAGGATCTGTGATATCTCAAGATATTCTTGAGTGGTCAATCGATGCGCAATTGCGCAGAATTATTGATATTGATAATCGCGAAGTTGCACAAGATGAGCAGGAACTGCTTGCAGCGCATTATGCGGGCCAAGTATTGAGCCATATATTGCTCGATTTAGATGAGAAAATTGCTAAAGTTACTACCCATCAAATAGTGACTAAGGTTAAAGAAGAAATGGGCATGGAGCAGTATTATAAAGATGATCACAAGAAACAATCGGGCCTTGAGCACGGCGCGCTCTTTACTTATTATGAGCATGATTCACTTGATATTAAAAATCAAAGCGTAAATGAAGTTGCCAAAAAAGCTAAGACCTTGCTTGCAGGTAGAATCGCAGAACGCTTGCTCACCAATAATGCAAGTGGCTTCTTTGGGTGGAAGAAAAATACTGCTTATAATATGATTAAATCTATTGTTGCCGATGGTATTGATTTGAAATCTTTGAGTAAAACTGAGCTTAATAAAGTGAGCGACGAGACTCATGCCATGCTTAAGAAATTTGAGCAAGAAATTGAGCACATGCTTCTGGATAATAAAGAGACCCTTAAAGCACTAGCTACCGAGCTGCAGAACAAGCACACACTTTCAATACATCAGATTATTGAAGTGATTACTCCTCAGCAAGCTGATGCGATTACAGCTATAGCCTAGGCATTATTGCAAAGAAACTAAAAAGATGCGCTGTGGTAACTCACGGCGTATCATGCTTTTAAACTAATTATATGAAGAATTTATTTACATTTTTTATTATTTTTCAACTTCCTCTATTAGGAATGGAAGTCACCTTTTTTAATGTTGGGCAAGGCAATTGCACACTCGTTACTTATCCGGGGCAAAAGACAATGCTCGTGGATGCTGGCTCATCAAGTGTACCCAGTGATGATCCTAAGTGCATGAATGCCCTGCATGATCTAGTAACCCGCATTATTAACAAAACTCCTAATAAAGAACTTTTTGTAGTGGCAAGCCATGCAGATAAAGATCATATCAATAAAATCTCAGAAGCTTGCCAGCAATTGCTTAAGAAAAAATTTAAATTGAGTTTTTTGCTAGGAGGATCCAAAAAGAATTATGAAAAAACTGAAATCGGTAAAAAATTACTTACTTTTATTAAAAATAATTCAAAAACCTGCTCTTTAAAATTTGCTGCTGATATAAAAGGTACAGGTTCTAAACGATTTAATTCTTTTAAACAGTTAGTCCCCACCTATTGCACCGTACTTTCTGCACTTGTTAACCAAAAGGATGTAAATGATACGAGTTTAGTATTAAAAGTTTCCGATCAAAATCAATCGGTATTTTTACCCGGTGATGCCACTGAAAATGCTACCAAAGAAATAATTCGTGATATTACTCGCAAAAAATTCATGAAATCTGAGGTATTAGAAGTAAGCCACCATGGAGCAGAAACACATAATTGCACACATTTACCCTTATTAAATGCGGTGAATCCTAAAATATGTATTATTAGTTCCGGTCTTATGTACAAACATCCTCGCTTTGAGGTAATAAAAACGCTTGCTACTTATTGCACACGAAAACAACTTACCAATGCTCCGCATCACATGCTGACTTTTCAAAAGTCCAATCACATTTTTCCTTTCACAGGAAAAACTAATGAGACTCGTTTGAATCTCATTGCATGCTTTAATAACGAGTTTTGCACTGCCCAAACCTCATATCCAATTTATAATACCGTTGATTCGGGCACAATTTCTTATACGCAACAGGGCATTGAGGCCTCTAACAAAAAAAGTTTTCATAATGAGCGGGGCATAGGTGCCTTACAAGGTATACAAACACCCCAATTTAATACCATTCGCTTTCTTTTTTTCAATAATATGGAAATCGAAAGCACACAATTTAAGCACTATATAACAGCGCTTCCTAATGCTCTTGAATATATGGATTTGCGTAATAATTTGATTGGTAATTCTGGTCTTGAGCATTTGATATCACTCTATAAAAACCATGGCAAGGATCTCATTGTTAAGTTGGGTGACAATCGACTTATCAATAAAAAAACCTTTACCGCAGTTCTAAAAAAACCTGAATTAAGATCTATTGCTCGCAAAAAAAGAATGTTACTTACTTTTTCTAATAAAGGTCTTGAAGAAGAAGATACAGTAGAATCACTTGAACTTTATACGAATCATAACGGCAAAATACCCTTTCAACATTTCCAGGCTTTAGCATACGCTAAAGACAATTCCAAGGCATCTGAAGAAATAGCACAGAATAAAATAGCCATAAAAACAGATGATGATGATGAAATGGTTTTTTATTTATCTGCTGACACATCAAATTTACTGGTAAAAAATCTTGCACTAGCCGACGATGAAATAAGTTATAATTGGCTGCATATTTCCGATATTTGTTTCTTATTTGATCCAAGCCAAACAGTTGCCGGAATTACTACTGATCAGAGTTCAACGCTCTTTGATTATGTTAATACTAGTTACAAAAATCTAGAAGGTCAGTTTAAATACACCAATCCAAAAAAACCTTGGAAAACAATCGGTAAAGAATTTTGGACCTTAGATAAGCCGGGAGTTGCCTATTATCATGAACGCACGCCATTTTCTAAAAATGGCCAATTGGTAACTACCGTTTCCGCAAAAAATAAATGCATTAATATTTATCAGTTGGATCCTCTCGTCTTTGATGTAGATCACGTAAAATTACACAAATCAATTTCAGAAGAGGATCTAAAAAGTGATTTGGGTCATAAGATTGCAGATGTTAAACGCGTTTCATTTACTGATAATGATCATTCATTAAAACTTCATTTTACTGATAAAACGCATGGTGAATTGCGCTTTATTTTATAACCTAATAAATTGTACAAATATTTTAACGGGCCCCACGTTCTTTAAGAAGTTTAATAATAGCCTCTCGATTTTTTAATCCCACACGATCAAGCACCGTTTGACCCCTTCTATCTTTATAATTAACATCTGCTCCGGATTCAATAAGAATTTTTACTGCTTCTAGATCACCATTTTCTACCGCAAGCATTAAAGGTGTTTTCTTAGGACAAATAATCTTTTCATCAACTAATTTAGGAAACGCTGCACCTAACCTTTTAATAATCTTAGGATTCTTCATTTCCACTGCAAGTTCAATAGGCAAAGGGGCATACTTATATCGTAAGCTTACTTCTTCATCATCGATTTCTCGTGGATCTATTTTAGCCCCCGCCTTTAATAAAAGATCTAAAGTTACCAAATCTTGATCTTTAATAGCTTGATATGCGTGTTCTGAAAAATTGATATAACCATTTATATCGAAAAGATCTGGATTTGCTTTTGTTAAAATAAGAGCAAGCATTTTATAATCTTTAGATTGAATTATAGGATCAAGCGCTAACCACCAATCAAATGGCTTTAAAT
>BTUB01000015.1:0-7888 GCA_045863215.1 Candidatus Babeliales bacterium
TCAAAGATGCGCATGCGCGCGGCATACAAGTATATGCCTATACGGTGAATGATAAAGAAGAAGCGCTCACATTAAAAGCAATGAATATTGATGGCATTATTACCAATTACCCTGATTTACTTACAAGATCTTCTTAAAAAATCTAGAGCATACATAGTGGGTCGGCAAAAATATACATATTGGGAAAAATATCATGAGCAGCAAAACCCACAAATCAGGATGTATGCCCATTGCTGGTTTTAACAGCGGTAAAAATACCCAATTAACATTGGCGACAGGCTGGGTAAATAGATAAGTGATTAATATCATGATCCAATACAAAAGCGTCATATACCAAAACGCACGCCGTTCATATCCATAATCAATAAGATATAAAAACCATATAATCGGCATTGCTACATGAAATAATGAAAGTCCTCGCAGGCCAAATGAATAATTAGCATCAAACATGTAATCCGAAAGATCTATGATATTAATGCCAAAAAAAAGTTCCCCAAAATAATCCACACACCAGACCAGCTCAGTCACCATTGCTCCCACAATGGCCATACTCACCAAAAGCGATTCCCTAAATAGCAGTCCAAGTACTGTCAAAAATAGACCTATATCCGAAATCCATAAGAAGTTAAGCGGCCCATAATTACGCCAATATACCGGGATAAGAATGAGGGTAAATATAATAAGTAAATATTTTATCAGACGCCAAAATAAAACTTCTTTCATTCTTACTCCAAATCAAATGAGTCTTTATATTTGGGAATAATCACCTTCCACCCAAAGCGCTGCTCGATTTTAGATTTTAAAGATTGAGCCGATTCAAACTCACCATGAGTGAGAAAAACTTTTTTAGGTGCACTTTCAAAGTGGCTTAGCCATTCTAAAATTTCATTATAATCCGCATGAGCCGAAAAAAAATCCACGTACTTTATTTTTGCATGCACTTCATGCATGTTGCCAAATAGGTTTATCTCTTTTGCACCACCCATTAATTCACTCCCTTTGGTGCCAGGCGCCTGATACCCCACAATAATCAGAGTATTTTTAGGATCAGAGATATAACTTTGCAAATGATACAGGATTCGCCCCCCCTCCATCATTCCACTTCCCGCAATGATTATGGCGGGGCCATTTAAATTGGCCAAACCTTTAGAATCGGCCACTTCGGGAGTAGTTGTCGCAGCACCCAGAATACTTTTACACAAATTAACTGGCAAGGTATAATCCTCTTTGTAATCACAAAAAAGATCGGTAACACTGATTGCCATGGGACTATCTAGAAAAACAGGCACATCGGAAATACGTTTTTTTTGCTTTAAATAATATAAGCAATACAAAATTGTTTGCGTACGGCCCACTGCGAATGCCGGAATCAACACTATACCATTTTGTTGTATCGCTTCATTGATTACTTGGCCCAGTTTTTCAATTGGATCACCCTCTTCATGCAGTCTATCACCATACGTAGATTCCAGTACTAAATAATCGGTGCTCTTTAAGTGACTGGGAGCTTGCATGATAAGCTGTTTAGAGCCACTCAAATCACCTGAAAAAGTGAGTGTGGTTTGCCCATTCGAAATTACCACAAACGAAGAACCAATAATATGGCTGCAACGAATCAACATAACAGTGAACACACCTATCTTAAACGGTGTATCATATTCCATCACTTCAAAAAACTGCAACGCATATTCTGCATCTGCTTTGGTATACAGTGGCGTAGCAGAATTAGCTTGATCATTTTTGCGTTCATTGTAGCGCTTGGCCGATTCTTCTTGTATGTTGCCATTATCAATCAATAAAATTCTGCACAATTCAAAGGTTGCTTTTGAGCAATATATTTTCCCTCTAAAACCATTTTTTATGAGTAAGGGCAGATACCCTGAATGATCAATATGCGCATGAGTTAATACCACCGCTTTGATACTGGCAGGATCGAGAGGAAATTCATCCCAGTTTCGCTGAGCAATTTTAAAGGGTCCTTGAAATAAACCACACTCAACCAGAAGTTTGGTATTATTTTGCTCAACCAGATATTTTGACCCGGTAACTTCTTGCGCGGCACCTAAAAAGGTAATCTTCATATGCTCCTTTAATTTTATTATTCATAAAAAGCATACGAAATACATTTGGCACAACTCAATAAAGCAATAAGATATGGCTAAAACTACTTTTCTTTTTTATTTGCTATACAAGTAGAAATTTTCTTATTTGAATACGGTTTTTGTAGGCTCTCATTTTGAACATCCCAAATATATCCTTCGATACTTACATCTTTGGGAATTAATGGGGAGTTTCTTAAGGTTATGATCTGCTGCTGGCAAATGGCCTCAATATCATCAAACATCTGCAGCCATGATTCAAAATTTTTTCCCTGATCATTTAATGTGAGCGCCGACACTTGCGGATTTAATGATACTGATTCTATATCAATATTCTTTTGCTGTAGTTGCTGTACAAAAAAATTACTATCTTTTGTCATCATACCACAGTCGGTATGATTAATAATAATGATCTGCTTAGTTCCGGCAAAATGCGTAGAAAACATTGCAGAGCGCAATGCATCATCGGTAACCAAACCTCCGGCATTGCGAAAGATATGCGCATCTCCCAGCTGCAATCCCAATGCTTGCTGAATTGGCAATCGCTCATCCATACAGGCAAGCACAAACAATTGCAAATTCGGCGGGATCCCTAATTTTCGCCTAAAAGCCCATGCATGTTTATCCGATATATTTTTATCAAATTGTTTATAGCTCATAATTTTTGTAATGTAATTTTTGAATCTGTTTCTAATTGAACGTAGAACAGCTACAAGTTATTTTCGAATTATAATTGATCTTATAATTATACATAAAACATATAATTATTCGAATAAACAATGAAACCAGCACCTAGTAGCCTGTCCGTCGCAGCTTTATGCGTAGTCGTAACGCGTTTCAGGAACCACAAAATAGTGATTACCATAAGCTTAAGTCCCATTCAATCGGTATTGGATTGCCAGTCGATTCTAAATTGCAACAATCCCCATTCAATAATAACTAAGGCCTAATTAGTCTCTTAATTTTGTTGAAAATAAAAGATAAAGGTGCCTCATTGTTTAAATGTGGGTATTTTTGAATATGTTTATTCACTGCTTCAATATAGTTACAATAGTCACAATCCTCTGAAGAAAGAGGTAACTCATTTTTAGAGAGACATTCTTTTATCTGGAATAAAGTATTTTCTACCCATAAGTCATTGCCTTCATATGGCAATAATGAGACCTTAAACTGTAATGTTCCAGTAAATTGACCTCTCCCTGAATCGCCATTGCAATATACAAAATAGCCAATATTAGAAACTGGAAAACCATTTTTTCTAAACAGCCACTGGTAAATTTCCATCTGGCGCTTATAAGAATCGCGGTCATTGAGCGTAACATCTTTTTTAGTACTGGTTGCCTTATAATCAACAATTATGAGTTCGCCTTGAGAATTGATCCAAACATCATCTATCGCACCAGTAACGATAAAATTAGTCTCTTGATGGTGATATTTAATGCCACGCTGGTTCATGCGCCAGTTATCCAGTTCAGAGTGCGCAAATGGAATAGCTTCTATGCCATTCTCAATTAAATAGGGATGCGCTTTACTTTCAGCACGGTATAGATCAAATTCAGATTTCAACAAAGAATCTACCGCACTATTTAAAGTATAAGCATACATAGGTGGCTGCTCGGTGCCGCACTTTCTATCCAAATAGAAGCATCTTTTGCAACGCATATAGACTTCTATTCGCGATCTGCTTAACTTGAAAGGCTTTGCATCAGATTCGGAAAAGATATTTCTTTTTCTTTGCGCATTATATTGTGATTCCATTGTTTTTTCTGTCCAATTAAGAAATTGATCTAACCATATCATCAATAATATCTTCAGCATTGGATATCCAATGCTGCGACCATACTCTATAAAGTTTCCAGCCCAAACGCTCTAAAATTTGCTGCCTCATTCTATCATTCATACGCGCTGAATAAGAAGAATGATATGATGCCCCATCGCATTCGATACCTAAAATATACCGTTGATCATCCTTAGGATCTACAATTGCTAGATCAATCTTAAAACCTGAAGCGCCTACTTGTCGATGAACTATATAGCCTCTTCCTTGTAGCGCTCTTTCTACTTCTTCTTCAAAAGGGCTATCACACATTATTTCTTTTTGATTTTGAATCAAAAGACTAGCATCTAAAGATGCTATCCCTCTTTCTGCATATTCTAAATATTTTTGTAAAAGATATGCTCCGCGGGAACCCTCAGCATTTCTAATATCAGATGATTTGATTGAAGAAACACAAATAATTTGTTCTTTAGCTCTCGTAATCGCAACATTAAGTCGTCGATACCCATGCTGACTATTGATGGGCCCAAACCTATTATAAACTACTCCCGCACGTTTATCACGACCATAACCAACTGAAAGTATGATGATATCTCGTTCATCCCCTTGAACAGACTCTAAGTTTTTTATGAAAAATGGAGCACTAGAATCACTTGTTTCATCTAAACACGATTGGAATTGAGGATTCTTTTTTAAATAATTTTGTAATGCATCCCTAATGGCCTCTTCCTGAGTTTTACTAAAGCTAATAATACCAAGGGATTTATTAGGATTTTCTATAACTGATTTTACACAGACTTCTATTACTCGCTGTGCCTCAATTTCATTTCTTCTACTGCCCCCTTTTCCTCCATCAAATACACCTTCTTCAACAAATTCAAATAAAACTGCCTTTTCTGTTTTATCAGCATTTGGAAAAGTAATTAATCGATCACCATAGATATGATGATTAGAAAATGCTATTAGATCTTCATATTTACTACGATAGTGATGCGAGAGCAAACCGTTAGCACCGGGCAATATTTCTTTAGTGGCATGCAATATACTTTCATAATCTTCTATCATTTCTAGATCATCTTGGTCATTTTCAGTGCAAATCGTAAAGAAAGAAGTTGGTGGCAATTGATTTTCATCCCCAAAAATTATTACCTGTTTAGCGCGAGCAATTGCACCCAAAGAATGCTCTACTCGCATTTGAGAGGCCTCATCAAAAATTACAACATCAAAGCTCAAGGCTCCATATGGAATATAAGAACTTAAAGTAAGCGGGCTCATCATCCAGCATGGCTTATATTCTAGTAAATTTGCTCCTATTTCGCGGACTACCTTGCGGATTGGCTTATGCCTCGATTTAAGCTGACTTTGATGCATAAGTAATTTGGTATCTTCACCCCCAAATCTCTGCATGTCTTTAAATTGCGGGGAATACATTTCCAAAATACGATAAGAATTCATCTGTAATATTTCTTGCTCAAGCTTTTTGAATTCTTCAATAATCTGGTTATGATTTTTTAAATCGAAATTCTGAAGCATTTCATTTTGAGCATAATATGCTTCAAGCCATGTACTCCACAATGCGCGTGCAAATAATGCAGGTAAATCGTCAACAAATCTATTTTTAATTTCATTCAAAACCCACGCTTGCCCCATTCTTTCTAATTGACTGGAATAACGCTTGTAAGCCATCCATTTTTCCAGCCCATCTTTATCACTAAGCATTCTATTTATCATACTTAATAGGCTATCATATGAAATCTCTTCTAAAGGCTCTATGCTTTCATTGCACTCAAAAAGTCTATTTAACTCTCCTACCGAATTAGTAAAATCTTCTAGCCATTTCTTAAATGCAGGCAATAACCCTTGTAGATCATTTACATAATCATTCGCCATCTTAAATGTTAATTTTTCAGGCAAATTGAGAAGATCTGAAGAAAGAAGGGTTTGCAGTTGTTGAATGTTATCTACAAAATCTTTGAACCAATCAGGATTATCTAAAGCTTCTGCAATAATATCTGGGTTGTCCAGCAAAGATTCAAGCTGTGTCTGGCGAATTTGTTCCAACTTAGAAAAAAGCTTGTCTAGTTCTAAAGCATTATTTTTAAGATGGCCAACAGAGTACTCGCATGAATTACTTTTTAAAACCCCACAAACTGCTTCCATTAATTCCAAATTATTCTTTATAGCATTCTGAAGTAAAGGATATGATTTCATGAGAGCACTAAGAGAATACTCTTTCGACAGCTCTTTCTTTTGGAAAATATTCCAGGAAGAACATAGTATACCTTGGACCCCAAGAACAGCAGCATACAAATCTTTCCTTGCTTGAAGACTATCAATATCATTTAGCAAATCTGTGATTTTTTCTGGTAATATCTTATGATCATACTCATTAACATAATCAACTAAAATTTTGGTGCTATTTAAAAGGATAGGAATTTTATGCGAATCAACAATCATTCCTCGCTTAACATGCTCACTATTAAAATTTTCTAACAAAATTTTGAAATGACGCTGAAGTCTAAAATAATCATTTATTGATTTTGCTGCTTCTACATATTCTTTATAGTTTTTTGGTGCTTGAGAGTTACACCAAGCGCGTATTTGCTGACAATCTTTATAATATTGAGGTCGCAAATAACGAAAAAAATTACTATAACTATTTTCAAAACGACTACCTAACTGACTTGCAATCGTCTTATCAATATCAAAATGAATAATTTCAAATTCATTGATAACCTTTTTTAGTGAATTCAATCGCTTATAAATTAAATCCAAATTGATTAAAGATTCAAGAATAATGTGCAATTTAGCGGAATTATCCCACCCATACAGATTCTTAATAATAGGATCCAAGAGTAAAACACTTTTGCTTGCTAAAAATTCTTCAACAGACCAATTACCACTATGAGTAGTTTTCAGGCATTGCTCTATAATAGCTAAATACTCTTTAAACTTCTCTGAATCTAATGCTGCATTCTTTAACTGAGAAATTGTTGCGTCATCGGCAACATAGTCACTAAGCATATTTAAAAGATCATGCTTCCATTCGAACGGAACATTATATTTACCACAAAATGAATCATTGAGGATCTTGTATTCTTTTACTCGATTTAATGCATCATTGAGAGCAATACTCACTTGTTTAAGATTAGAATTAGCATTAATAGCTCCAGGAATTGGCTGATAATTATTAACTAATTCATTTAATGCTACAGCCTTTCGAATATTTGCTACAGAACTAACATTAATGAACCCACAATCTATTTGAGTCACATCTAATACATTTTTGCGTATATCTTCAAGTGCTCTATTAATTCTGCTTATGTAATCAGGAGAAAAGTTCTTCCTGCGAATATTTTTCCAATGCAGGCTTCTTTCTTCATTGGGAATATTACATACAGACTTAATATTATCTAATATATTCAGTAATCTTTGATATTCTTCAAAACTTATCTCTAATGGGTCTATGCCTTTCCAAGCAATTATTGAATCGGAATTTTTATCTTTATACTTTGACCATTCACCATGAACCCAATGCAAACTCTTTCCGAGAGGCTTGACAACTTCTCCTAAAGCCATAGCATAAGTTCTCAGTTGATTAATTTGTTTAGTTCTGTTCACAAGAGCAATATTTAAATCGTCTGATTTACGTTGCTTTTCTATAACCCTTATAACGCTATCCCGGTCTTCAATTATAGATTTTGCAAATATTTTTTTATCTGCATTATAATGAAATAGAGGTAGGCATAATTTATCTAAACCAACTATCTTGAGACGGTCTTGCACAACTTGCAATGCAACTTGTTTTTCGCACACTACTAATACTGTTTTCTTCCTAGCAAGAAGATTAGAAATTAAATTAACAATAGTTTGGCTTTTACCAGTACCAGGAGGACCCTGAATATTTAAGTGATTTCCATTAATAGCATTCTGAATAACATGTAACTGACTTCTGTCGGAATCCATGACGTTAAAATCATTCTCTTTAGTCAATAACGCATCAGCATTTTCT
>BTUB01000015.1:7898-17657 GCA_045863215.1 Candidatus Babeliales bacterium
TACTTCAATTACAAGCTTTTCTTGTTGTATTTCAGAGTGTGTACAGAGTGCATTAATAAATTCGTGATCAATAATGCTATCTTTATTACCTTGTAAATCTGCATAAATCTGCTGTCCGTAAAAAGAATATTGCCCTATTTGAATTTCATCTTCTATAATGAATTCAATTTTCAAATCAGACAAAATTCCACTAACTTGTAAGCATAATTTTTTATAGCTCTCAGCCCAACTATCATCACTTTCGTGTATAAGTTGTAAATGACTTGCATTATATTCTTTTTCTAACAATAAACTTAGAACCTTATTTCCAACAATATCTCCTGATTCTAAATCCGCAGTTACAATTGTTCTCTTGGGACTTTTCTTTTCTTCAATGCGTATTGGCACTAAAAGCAAAGGAGCATTATAATCATACTCATCATTTATCTTTCCGGAGTTCCTTAGCCCCACTGAAGGCTCTTTCCATTTAACTTTGCCGATTGTAAGAAAAAGAGTGTGCAGTCCATGCTCTTCAAAATGGCGCTTAGTCTCGAGGCGAAGATTATTCAGAACATCTATAAGCCTCTCCCCCTGCAAATTTGTTGGAGGAATATATGATAATTCGGGTTCTAATATTTTCTGCCCTAAAACTTGTTTTAATTCTTCATTTTCTGCATGTATTATATGAGAATGAATAAATTCAACACTAAACTCGTCAAGACCACCAAAGCATTTTACAAAATCTACTAAGTCCATATTGAAATTAATAGATTTGCTGTTTTTTGGAAATTTAAGCAATCTATTGCGGCGCGACAGATCAACAATTTTATTTTCATAGCCAGCTAAAGTTTCTAGCGCTTTTTGATTTTGATCATTTCGTTCAGAATTCTGATTAGACATTATATAACCAACATTTACAGATATAAAAGACCATTAATAACAGTCTAATATATTTTAAATAAATGGCAATATTGAAAAATATTATAAAATATATAAATTTCTATTTGAATATATATCGGATCAAGCCTACTGGAATGTTTTAAATAAAGTAATTAATGACCTATTCAGGGAAAGAAACCATAAAAATACTTGCTTTTCTAATTAAAGCATATATTCTTTCCCTCAATGTAATGAAAGCATCGTAACATCCAGGGTAGTCAAATGAAAAGCATCATACTCCTCCAAATGCAATATATACAGCAAGAGCAATGGCTAGATCTTAATGATCTAAGTTGCCTCACGTTATGCATATAGTCTAAAGCACACAAATCACCTTTTACTGATATTAATTTATATCGATAATGCTAGAGAGCATTGAATCGAGAAGCCTGTTCTTCGTAGCTCGAAGAGTAAAGTAGAATTTATGATGCAAAAAAACAATAAATACTGAATGCAATCAATACTAAAATTAAAATCCCAGTGAATGCAGCTCCCCCGCCTTCATCCTTAGATTCCATTTTAGAGATTCGATCATGAAAAATAGTATGGCACTCATCGCAAATTACTATTAATTCATGCATATGAGCATGCTCACGTCCATGTATATCATAATTTCTATGATGGGTAACTAGACGATGTGTACTGTTACATAGTTGACATCTATACCCAACTTTATATTTAGCATGGGCAGTAATCGTTTTCCAATAAGGTGTTTTTAGAAAGTCCTGATAATCCATACCTTTGATATGATCAGAGATAGCCTGCCAGTCCACATCAGCATATCTTATCTTGTTAATTCGCTCTTTGGGAAAAATTTTCTTGTTCCATTTCCCATTCGAATTTAGATAGTTTTCAAGATAATAAGATGTATTTTCTAAAACTTTTTGTTGCGCATTTAACATGTAACTAAACTGCTAATTCAATTCAAACTAGTTAATAAGATAAAGTTTTTATTAAGTAGATTTTGCCATTTACAATAAATGGCGGTACCTAGTTGACACGTTCAGGAACGGTCAAATACAGATTACCATAAGCTTAAGTCACATTCAATCGATAATTTCGCATTTAATGGGGTAGCTAATCGTTATTCATTTGCTATATAAGTTTTTAAGCATTTTCCTGTTAAGGAATTTTTATTGGTTGCAATTTCTAAAGGTGTCCCGATTGCTACAATGTTGCCACCTGCGCTTCCACCGCCAGGCCCGAAATCAATAACAGTATCTGCTTTACTGATAGCATCTAGATTATGCTCAATTATTACTACTGTATTTCCTTTGGATACCAGTCTCTTTAAAATATTAAGCAATATTTCTACTTCTTGCGGATTTAAACCAGTGGTAGGTTCATCTAATAAGTAAAGCGTATTTCCTGTTTCAGTTTTTGATAATTCAGTAGCCAATTTAATTCTTTGCGCCTCTCCTCCTGATAAAGTTGAAGTTGATTGCCCTAACTTCAGATAGTCCAATCCTACTTGTTTCATTACATCTAATATTGCAAAAATTTTCCTTTCGTATCTAAATAAATAGATAGCATCGTTTACCGTCATATCTAAAACATTTGCAATATTATGTTCTTTGTATTGAATACTTAATAATTCTTCATTGAAGCGCATACCATTACAAACAGGACATACTGCTTCAATATCAGGCATAAACGTCATATCAACTTCAACTATCCCTGCTCCATTGCAATTTTGGCAACGTTGCTCGGAAGTATTAAAAGAAAAATCTTCAGCATTAAATCCCAAAGCTTTTGCTTCTGCTAATGAGGCAAATAACTCTCGAATTAAATCAAAAAGTTTTGTATAGGTTGCGACATTAGAACGTGATGATTTTGAATTACCAATGGTAATTTGATCAACTGTTACCACTTTATTAAAATAATCTAACCCTTCCACTGAATCATGTATCCCAGGAAGTTCATTTGCATGATAAAAATGTTTTCTTGCAGCCTTATCCACAATATCAAATAAGAAAGTTGATTTTCCTGAGCCAGATACACCGGCCAATACCACAAATTGGTTTATTGGAATACTAACATCGATATTTTTTAAGTTATGTTCGCGAGCGCCTCGTATTGTTAATACCTTAGCTTTGCGATTGATAGAATTTAAATTAATAGTTGCTTTTTTTGCTAAGTATTTACCGGTAATAGATTTTGTACAAGCCATAATATCAGAAGGAGTTCCTATAGCGATAATTTGGCCGCCGTTACTTCCACCGCCAGGACCCATATCTAATATATAATCGGCATGCTTTACAATATCCATGTCATGTTCGATGATTAAAACAGTATTGCCTGCTTCTTGTATACTTCGTATTGTTTTTAATAACTTTGCACTATCATGAGGATGAAGACCAGTAGTTGGTTCATCAAGGACATATAAAACTCCCGTTAAGCCACTACCGAGTAAACTTGCAAGCCGGACTCTTTGAGATTCGCCGGCAGATAATGAAGGAAGCGTACGATCTAAAGTAAAATAATCTAAGCCAACTTCAATTAAATGCGATGTTCTTTCTTTTAAAGCATCTGCAAAAGTGGCAAAAATAGGTAATTCATCAATTGATAAATTGTTTTCTATGCCATCTATCCATTTAAGTAATTCATTTAAATTAATTCCAGTTACATCAATGATAGTTTTTCCGTCAACCATTACTTGCCGACCTAGTCTTCCCAAGCGTGAACCATTACATTCAGTGCAACTTTTATGCATGATGTATTTTTTAATATCGTTTGAAGCTTTCTCAGGATTCTTATTATAAAGATTTAATAGATGGGGAATAACACCTTCAAAATTTCCTCCACTTACTTTTTTAGGCGTAGGAATATTTTTATATTTTTTTTCAAAATCGGGAAAAGAAATTCCATATAATAAAAAGTTTTTTTGTTCTATTGTGTAATCTTTTAAAAGAAGTTTTGGATCAAAAGGAAAATTATAATATTTACTTGCAGCTAAGATGACATTTTCATAATGTTTTGCAAGAGCTTCATTCCAATAATCTACTCCACCATTTGATATAGTTTTTTCTTCATTAATGAGTCGAGATATATCAATACTTATAATTTCGCCTACGCCTTTGCAAAGTCCGCAAGCCCCTTCAAGTGCATTAAATGAAAAATGTGCCATTTTCAGTTTTTCTAATTGCTGACCACAATGTGGACAATCAAAATAACTTATTTTTCTTTTCTTTGCTGAAACTTTTTCATCTTGCTCAACTTCAATCGTTGTTAATTTATGCTTATCCTGAAGCGGCTGCTTAACAATTTCCCCACAGTTTGTACACGGTTGATGACCCATAGCTGCAAATAAATTTCTTAAAATAGTCAGAATTCCAGATCTGGTGCCTACTGTAGAACGAGGATTAAAATCAGTTGTGCGCTGCGAAACACCAATTGAGGGAGATAATCCCATAATTATATCTACTTTAGCTTTTTCTATATGGTCCGTAACCATTCCCAACGATTCTAAATATTGCCTTATGCATTCCTTTTGCAATATATCAGTCGCAATCGAGGACTTACCTGAACCCGAAGGACCAGTTAAAGCAACTAATTTACCCTTAGGAATTTCAAAACAAATATTCTTTAAATTATGCTCTTTTGCCCCATGGACTAAGATACTTTCAGGCTTACGATTAACAGATATCGTATCCTCACACAAATTACAGGTAAAATTCTTATTTAACATAAAAAACCCCCTCAAGCTTCATAATAGAAAAGCTTTTGCCATACATTGACATGGCTTAGTATTTATTGTAATATTATATACAAGTTTGTATAAAAATTTAACTAATGTCAAGGAGGCTGCATGTCAGCTATTAGGACTTTGCTTTTGGGGGTTCTGGTACAACAGGGGCCAAAGCATGGCTATGAGATACGGCAAGAACTTGAATCCTGGAATGCAGAGCAATGGGCAAATATTGCCTACGGCTCTATTTATTTCTCATTAAAAAAAATGACCCAAGAAGGTTTAATAAAAATTCTAGAAAACACTGATGATGAGAAACCAGGCCGAATTTTGTATGAAGTAACTGAAGTAGGGAAAAATCAATTTATGAATCTTTTACGTGAGCAATGGTGGGAACTCAAGCCTATCATTGACCCGTTCCAAGTCGCACTGACTTTTATGAACTGTATGCCAAAAGACGAAATAATTTTGGCTCTCAAACATAAGGCTGATAATCTACGTGCAAATATTAAATCAATGACTCATTTAATTCCAACGCGTGTAGCAGATAAAGAATGGCCTCGTCATATTACAGAAAATTTTCGTTTAGCTACTGCTCATATGGAAGCTGAATTAAAATGGATTGAAACTGCAATTAAAAAAGTTAAAAATAATGAATTACCATAAAATTTAAGTATTGCTTTTTCAACTAAACCCTATATTCTTACCCTCAATGTAATGAAAGCACCAATAACATCAGGGTAATCCAATGAAAAGCATCAAACTCTTCCAAATGCTATATATGCAGTCTGGGCAATGGCTAGATCGCAACGATCAAAGCTGTCCCACTTTATGCATATAGTCTAAAGCACCAAATTCCCCTTTACCGATATTAATCTATATCGATGATGCTGAAAGAGCATTGAATCGAGAAGCCTGTTCTTCGTAGCTCGAAGAGCGAAGTAGAATTTATGATGCTAAGAAGAAATAGAGCGGCTGCGCGCGTCCGTGCGCCTGCTTCAAGACCCATTGAAATAGTTTTGTCTGCTGATGCTCGAAGAAGGTTCGCAGATTTTATAATGCTCCTTGATACCGCTGAAAGGCGTTCTGGAGCAATCAGAAATGAACGTAAAAAAGTAAAACAAAGTAAAATAAGAGATGGCCCGCTATCTAGCGGGCCATTTTTAGTTGTAAAAACTCTTGAACTAAATAATTTATCCTTGTAAATTGGAACTTAAGCTTCCATTTTTCAAGGATCTTTAATGATAAGAAAAGACTATTTAATAGCTATAGAAGAACAATTTGAAGTTCATCCTATATGTGCCATTCTTGGGCCAAGGCAGGTTGGAAAAACCACCCTTGCACATGCTTACGTAGAAAAGAATTTTAATACAGATGATGCTCAATTCTTTGATTTAGAAAATCCGATTGATTTATTGAGATTAGAAAATCCAATGCTCGCTTTAACTCAAATTAAAGCAAAACTGATTATTATTGATGAAATTCAACGATCTCCTGATCTCTTTCCTATTTTAAGAGTTATAGTTGATAGAAAAGATAATACTAAAAAGTTTTTAATCCTGGGTAGCGCATCTCGAGACCTTATTAAACAATCATCAGAAACTCTGGCGGGCCGCATCGGGTATATTGAACTTCCTCCCTTTGCGCTTTATGAAGTAAAAGATAGTAAAAGATTATGGAATAGAGGCGGATTTCCACTTTCCTATCTGGCTAGTAGCGATAGTAAAAGTTATTTGTGGCGCCATAGCTATATTAGGACCTTCTTGGAAAGAGATATACCTGCGCTTGGCTTTTCTATACCACCTGAACAAATTAGACGTTTCTGGCTTATGTTATCGCATTATCATGGGCAAATATTCAATGCTAGTGAAATAGGTCGATCACTAGGCATTTCAAATCATACTGCTCAGCGATATCTGGATATCCTTGCAGGAACTTTTATGATTCGTATCTTAGTGCCTTGGCATGAAAATTTACATAAAAGACAAGTCAAATCACCCAAAATATATTTTCGGGATAGCGGCATATTAAATGCTTTGGTTGGCATTATAGATGAAAAACACGCATATAATTGGCCAAAGATTGGCGCATTCTGGGAAGGCTATGCTCTTGAAGAAGTTATTCGTACACTTCACGCACAACCAGAAGAATGCTACTTCTGGGCAACACAAGCTGATGCAGAATTAGATTTATTAATCATTAAAAATGGTAAGCGAATAGGATTTGAATTTAAATACTCAGATAAGCCAAGCCCTACAAAATCAATGCATATAGCTTTAAAAGATCTTTCATTACATGGTCTTATTATAGTTTATCCAGGCAATGAAATCTTCCCAATCACCGATAATCTCATTGTGTGCGGCTTAGATGCTATCGCTAACGGCAAATTTAACCAAACAGGTATCACCTTTTAGAGATGGCCCGCTATCCCGCGGGCTCTTTCTTTTTATTCATAGCTGCTTTATCTTTATGATGCATTTTATAACCCATTACCGTAATAGCATCTATGATAGACACCGTTGTATTACTTTTACCTCAACATGCATATCAGATTACTGAGCCGGATAAATTTGTGCCATCAGCACGATGGATTACTGGCATCAGCTCAAGTGCCGTTCACGGAATTCAATCTCGCCAGAATCCAACTAAGAAAGAGCTATTAGCTGGCATCTATAAACCACGGCTTACTTTGTTTTATCGCCATCATGGCGAAAAACAAGTCATGTTGAAAATCGAATTATCACTACCAAAACTATTCTTCGGAAACAACTTTCAGGAACTGAAACAAAAAGATCTGCAGCCTCTTCTTACTAAGCTATCGGCCACTTTAAATCAAATGGGCGTTATTGTGGATCCCCAAGAGCTTGCTAAAGCTCCCGTTTCAGTAATTCACTATTCTAAGAATATTAAGCTCACCGATGGATCAACCCCCTATCACTATATAAGCAAGCTCAAAGAATCGAATATGAGAATGAGCTTGGATGTAAATCAAACAGATTATCGCAATGAAGGGCATAGCTATAAGTGGCACTGCAATTCATATGAGATCGTTTTTTACGATAAAATTAAGGATCTTGAAAATGCTAAGCTCAGTGATAAGCGTTCAATGGAAAAAGATAATGCTATTCAGCTTAATCTTTTTCCTAAGCTAGCTAAACGCAACCCAGCCTTCGCTTATCCAGGCCTTCCGGCTCGGCAAGCTTCGGCGGGCCATAGAAAGAAGTTAGAAGTATTACGCATGGAAGTGCGCCTGAATAAGCGACAAAAAATGAAGCAGCTTTTTGGGAAGCTAGGAATTAAGACTAATCTTACTCTTAAAAGCTTGTTTAAACCTGCTATATCTAAGAAAGTATTGTTGCATTATCTCGATGAGCTTGAAAACAAAAGACTGCCAATTCTTGATTCTAAGATTGAGAATGATAAAGCATATCTAGCTGACTTAGTATTCAATAATCCAGGATTAAGCACTAAAAGAATATTGCAGGCTTATGGACTATCAAAAGCCCTGGAATTAGTTAGTCTGCCTGAGTTAAAAGTAATCTTACTTAAAAATAATCGGAAGGATTGGAGTAAGTTCATGGTTGAGATGAGTTCAATAAAAATTCACAATACTGCTAACCCCCTTTTGGACTTAAAGCAGCATATTTCCAAATTTAGAGCTTCACATATCTAGACTGTTGAGTTACGTGTATTGGTAAGAAATTATTTCTAAGCAATTAATCGTTGATTGGTCTATTTACTTTCTCACCCTGTGATTCAAGAATTTCAAGAACATGCGATATATGCGGAGCCTTTCCTTTGGCATCTTTAATGGTTTCATCTGCACCATGCTCTAGCAAAAGCTTAACAATTTTTGGATAAGGATATGCTACTGCCAAATGCAAAGCTGTTTCTCCATTTTCTTTTTTTTGTGCGTTCACATTCGCACCATGATCTAATAGCAATTTAACAACTTTTTCTTTCCCTCGAGAAATAGCTTCTAGTAAGGGGGTATGACCAGATTCATGTTCTATATTAACCTCAGCTCCTTTATCAAGGAGTAATTTTACCATTTGTTCATTATCATTATCGCACCCTACTGCCCATTCTAAAGGTGTCATTCCCGAATCATTAACGGCATTTACATTTGCACCTTTTGAGAGCAAAAACCGAACCATGTTTTCATGGCAATGAAAGGTAGCCATATGCAAAGAAGTCCAATGCTGTTCATTAGTAGTATTAACTTCAGCTCCATGGGCTAATGCAGTTTCCGCATTTTCTAGATTTCCTAGAGCAGCTGCATTCAGCAGCATAGCATTTGCCGAAGGATAGTCTGATATAGTGTATTTTCTATTTTTGTTCAATAGAAAAATACACAATACAATACCTGCTAATAACCCTATAAAAATAAAAGCGTATTTTAATTTTACAAATTTCATATACAACTCCTTTGATTACACACTTTATCAAAAGTTAATAAATTCAATTATCCTAAGCAATCACTATAGAAACAAGAGAGCTTTTTAATTAAACTGCTACAGGTTCTGAATTTTTAAACCCTCTAGCAATTAGACACATTCATGAAAGCAATTCTCATCGCACGCGTAAGCACAGAAGAACAACGAGATGCCGGCAATTCACTTCCTGCGCAAGTAGCACGGCTTGAGCGTTATTGCCAGAGCAAAGGATTCGCCATAAGCCAAGTATGTAGCTTTGATGAAAGTGCTTACACCAATGATCGTTCTGAATTCGATCGCATTATTGATCTTATTTTAAGCCATGAAGAAAAAGTAGTGGTATGTTGCGATAAAGTAGATAGGCTTTCACGCAATGTATTCGATAAACGCATATCCGTTCTTTATGAAAAAGCACTCAATGATCAGATAGAGTTGCACTTTGTATCTGATGGGCAGATTATCACCAGCCGTATTTCTGCAGTAGAAAAATTCCAATTTAGTATCAGCTTAGGATTAGCCAAGTATTATTCAGATGCCATTAGCGATAACGTGAAGCGTGCGTTTGAGCAAAAGCTACGCAAAGGAGAATTCCCCAGCTTAGCCCCTTATGGATATAAGAATATCACGCGTGAAGGTGGCACTACGGATATTATCGTAGAAGAATTTGCATCACGCGTAGTGCTTAAGGCGTATGAGCTTTATGCCACCAAAGCCTAT
>BTUB01000016.1:0-16799 GCA_045863215.1 Candidatus Babeliales bacterium
GGCAGTCAGATACGCACCCACTCGAGTTGCAATAAAAAGAATGAGTACCCCCAATAGTATTTCTACGATTCCAGCGATCATCATTAATTGTGATGCATTAAGCGGAACAATGTGGAGTAACGTAGGCGATATATATTTAGACCATTGAGTTATTATATTAAAAAACTTATCCGCTCCTGCAATCACAAAAACTAATCCAAAAGTAAGTTTTAGTGCCCACCACGATCTGATAACTGCATGTTGGCCAATTTGAGAAATATTCATGAAATTTCCTTTTTTTAAATGAGTTATATGCCTACTTTGTAAACCAAGGAATAAATACACTCGTATGTTTTTTATATTCTTGGTATTCAGGATTTGTTTCCATAGACTTTTCTGCCCAGGGAATTCCGGTAACGAATAAAAGTAAAAAAGTAATGGCAAGTGGGGCAACAATAGTAATACCTGAAACATTTAATGCAATTAAAAATATTCCCCACCACATAAGTACTTCACCAAAATAATTAGGATGGCGCGAATATTTCCACAGACCATATTTCATTACTTTACCTTTATTAGAAGGATTACGGGTAAATATAAACATTTGATAATCACTCACCGATTCCCAATAATAACCAAATATCCATATGAGTAATCCTATCCAATCTAAATATCCTAATGGGCTGGTTCCGGCAGGTACCATAACAAAAAAAGCGGGGACAGACATGACGAGCAGCATGATGGTATTTAATCCAAAAATCCAAACAAGATTAAAAAGTAATTGTTTTAAGCCACCCTTTTTCCATGATTGATAACGCGGATCATCACCACGATAGCGCAAATATACATAGAGGGCCAAACGCAAAGCCCATAAGCTGATTAGAACCATTATTATAAGTGAACGATTAAACCACGGATCTAAAAATATGCCACGATTAGAAGTTCCTATTATTCTTTTTTCAATTAAAGGTGCAATGAAATAAAGGTACCATGCAATGATAAGACAACCACCACCCCATACAAAATTGGCAATACTCGAATCCTTTTTGACCTGAACAATTATAAGCATGATGAGTAAATAAAGAGCAATAATGAATGCAAGAGGCACAAAAAGCCAAAGCCCCTCATAATAATTTCCAGATATTTGGGCAAGCCAATGCAACATATGCTTTATCTCCTTGGTAAACATATTCAATACGTAATAAATCTTTTGTATTTAACTTTATTTTCTTGGGCAAAATCTAGTATTTTTTATCTCATCTATTCGAGTAAATTTTTAACAAAGGAAAATAAATGAAACATTTTAAAGTAGGCGATAAAGTTGAATGGAATTCTGAAGGAGGTCTGGCACGTGGAATTATACAAAAAAAAATCACCAGTGAGATCACGTTCAAAGGCTATACCGTACATGCAACAAAAGATGAACCACAGTACTTAATTAAAAGTCTTACTACTGATCATTTAGCGATGCATAAAGGCTCTGCTCTCAAAAAAATTAAAAGTTCTTCATAACAAATCTTTTTTTAGATTTCCCACATATAGAGTAATAGTTATTTTATATATTTTTATAGTATTAGGTAACGTATGACAGTACAACTAAAACGAGCATATGATGTAGCTCAAAAAACTGACGGATTTAGAATTTTAGTCGATCGCCTTTGGCCACGAGGAGTTTCTAAAGCTAAAGCAAAGATTGATTTATGGCTCAAAGATTTATCGCCGAGCACTCCATTAAGAAAATGGTTTGGGCATGACCCAAAAAAATGGGTAGAATTTCAAAAACGATATAGAGCCGAATTAAAAGAGCATAAGGATGCCACCCTTTTGCTCAAGCATTTGATAAAAGAAAAAAAAGAAATAACACTCGTGTATGCTGCCCATGATGAAAAACATAATAATGCGGTTGCATTAAAAAAGATTTTACGGATTTAATTATTTTTTAATCGCAATAACCTTTGCGTTACAAAGTTCTCGAAATCCATGTTTGCCATGTTCACGTCCCAATCCTGAATTTTTGTAGCCCCCAAAAGGATCATGTGCGGTTCCATAATATGCCGTATTAATGCTCACATCACCAGTTTTCAATGCATTTGCAATACGAAGAGCACGATCTTTACTTTTGCTGTACACATATGCTCCTAACCCATATTGAGTATCATTTGCCAATGCAATAGCTTGATCATCAATAGTAAATGGTACTATTGGCAATATCGGTGCAAATACTTCATCCTTCCAAACACGCATATCAAAAGAAATATTCGTAAGAATGGTGGGTTCATAATAGGCACCTTGTAAATTTGTAGGTTTTTTACCACCCATTATTACTTTTGCACCTTTATTTAACGCATCAGCAACTTGCTCTTCTAACGTATTTAGTTGGCGCTTTGAAACAACAGGGCCTATATCAGTAGATATCTCTTGAGCATTACCTATTATTTTAGTATTAATTAGTTCTTTCAACCGTGTCACAACTTCATCAAAAATGCTATCATGCACAATAAGCCTCTTAAGCCCATCGCATGTTTGGCCACTATTGGCAAATCTATTAAAATAGATTGATTCAATCGCCAAATCCAAATCTGCATCCTCACATACAATTCCCGGCGCAGATCCACCCAATTCAAGGATTACAGGAATAAATTTTTGAGCTGCTACTTGATATAAATGCTTACCCACACCAGTGCTTCCGGTAAAATGAAGAATATCAATAGCGCTATTCATGAGCACTTCTCCCACACTTGAGCCATCCCCATATACTTGATTAAAGACTCCTGCAGGCAAACCAACTGATTGCATAATATTATCAAGTAACTTACCGACTAATGAGCATTCTTCTGAATGTTTGATAACTACTGTATTACCTACTGCCAAATGGGGAATAACTCCCCATATAAAATTACAAAAAGGAAAATTCCAAGGAATGCTGATCCCTGCTACTCCTATCGGCTCGAATGAAAGGTAGTGAATTTCCAATTCATTTTCAAAAATTATTTCTGGCGCAAGCCATTTTTCTGCATTATCCAAATAACCTCGCATATAAGATAAACCCGCTCCAAGATCCACTTGTTCACTTACCTTAATTGGCATACCCATTTCTTGCGCTGCTAATAACTTTATTTCTTCTTTTCGCTTCACAAATTCTTTATACAATGCCTCCAATATGGCAATGCGTGATTTGAAACCTAAGGCTGCCCATCCGGCTTGAGCATTGCGCGCGGCTGTAACTTTAGTATGTATTTCATCGCTGGTTGAAATAGAAACGGAACCTATAACTTCAAAGTTATTATTGGGGTTCAAAGAAGTAATAATCTGTTGTTTCATCTAAATACCTATTTTTTTAAGATATTATATATCCTCATTCACCATAAGCATCTCCTTTTTGGATATTCAATGCTCTTTATTTGAATATCCAAAAATGGCTTTCTGCTTGCAGAAATACGACTTTTATCTTAATTTAAAGTATACTATCTATGTTCCCATTTTAGACTCTTAGAGAAGAATTGATCACCATGAGCAAAAGAGATTTTTATGAGGTGCTTGGCGTAGCCCGCACCGCATCTGCCGATGAGATAAAAGCTGCTTACCGTAAACTTGCCCTCAAATATCATCCTGATCGTAATCCGGGAAATAAAGAGGCAGAAGAAAAATTCAAAGAAGCAGCAGAGGCGTATGAAGTTCTTTCTGATGAGAAAAAACGCAAATCATATGATCAATTTGGGCATGCAGGCATGGGCAACCAAGGATTTGGTGGTCACCATGGCATGAACATGGATGATATCTTTGAACATTTTGGCGATATCTTTGGCGATATGTTTGGTGATCAACGTCGCGGACGCAAAAAAGCGACCGGCCCTGAACCACGTCGTGGCCACGATCTTCATAAAGATATTTCTATTAGTTTAAAAGATTCCTATACAGGCACTAAACAAGAGATCGCTTATTACCATTTTGAGCAATGTGACACCTGCAAAGGTAAAGGTACTAAATCAGGAACTAAACCGGCAACGTGCGCAACGTGCAAAGGCTCCGGTCAGATTCATTTTAGCCAAGGCTTTTTCATGTATTCACAAGCCTGCTCCACCTGTGGCGGCCAAGGCTTTACCATCCCATCTCCGTGCCCTTCTTGCAACGGGCAAACACGTAAGCAAGTGTATGATAAATTCAATGTCACTATTCCTGCCGGTATTTTTGATGGCGCCGAATTACGCATTGCAGGCAAAGGTGATGCAGGAATTTTTGGCGGATCATCCGGCGATCTTTTTTTACGCGTGCATGTAATGCCGGATAAAAACTTTAAACGAGTTGAAGATGATTTGGTATGCACCATAATTATCACTTATCCGCAACTGGTATTTGGCAGCCAAATTGAGATTGAAAATATTGATGGCACTAAAGAGGCTATTAAGATCAGCAAAGGTTGTCCCGTTGGCGACCGTATTATCGTGGCAGGTAAAGGATTTCCACGTTTGCGCGGCACGGGGCGTGGCAGTTTAGTAGTGATTACCAACTGCGATATTCCTAAAAAACTTTCTGAAAAAGCAAAAGAGCATCTTACTGAATATTCACGCGAGATCGGCACTACCACTCAAGGAAACTCAGGAATTGCTGGATTTTTCAAGAAATTTTTGGGATAAACTTAATCTTAAACTTTATCTAAAATTATTTCCTGATATATTTAAGAACTATACATTTATACATAAAGCAAATATCTAGGAACCTTATGAAACAAACTAAATTTTTATTTTTGCTATCCAATTTGTTGCTTATTCAAGTATTTACCACTGATGCTTTCATTTCATTTCCGTGGTTTACTTCTCATAAAGAAGAACAAACGCTTTCAGAAACTCTCAAAGAAATTGCGGATAAAGTAAGATCAGAACATGAAGGGTATCTTAAAAGCAAAGAGTATAAAGAGTATAATAAAGTTCGTGAAATTAATGACGAATATGAAAATATGAAAAAAATACGGCATTCAATTTTAAAACAAGAGAAAGAACACCGCAATAATGTGCCAACAAGCGAACAGGATGGAAGTTTTCTAAAGGCATTACAAGATGATCGTAATCGACTCAATGAAGTTTTTTTTGATGCACAGCAAAAATGGCAATTAGCTACTCTCATCTATCAATTATATCAATTTGAGGACGTTGGAAAAAATTCGGTAAACCCAGCATTAAAAAAAGCTCAAAAAGAAGCCAACATTCAAGAACTGCCAAAATCATGGTCTGAGCAATTAAAAGAAAAAGAAGCAAAACTATCTGCTCAAGAAAGACAGAAGTCTTCAGCTGAACGCCAAAAAGAGTTCAAAGAATGGCAAGCAAATACTAATTTTGAATCAGTAAAATCTACAAGAGAATTTTTCAATAGTCTGATAAATTATTGGAAAGCTCAAGATCAAATTAAGCAACTTGACGTTAAAGACACCAAGCTTCCTTTACGTGCTCGTTCATTAAGTTGTCCTGAGTTATTGGAAAATTCACTGTCACCCAATCATGATAATACCATTGTAGTAACTAATATATTTCATCCTCGAGCAATTAGTTGTTACTCTTTAAAGCCAGCATGGGATTAAAAATCCGATAAATAGGAATATAAAAAAACCGAGTAAAAACTTGATTTTTTTTATATTCCATCCCATGCTTTTTCATACTTTTTTGCGAGTAAAATTGTTGCCCCCCTCTCAAGAGAAAACTCAGGAATGCTGGATTCTTTAAGAAATTTTTGGGGTAAAACTTATTCAGGGCTTGTACGTACCTCAGCTGCAAAGCTCGAAGCACCCAGGTCTTGACCCCTTAATGTAATATCAATTACGTAGTTATCAAAAGTATGTTCAGGTATCAGAAAACGCCATGTTTGTGTGTCTATTATTTCTGTATCTGTTGCAGGATCGGTAGACCAATCAATAATTCCTAAGGTAAAAACAACCTGTACGTCAATTTGATGGCCAATTATACTCGCAACTCTGGCTATACGCAAAAAAAGCTGTTGATCAGGTTGTTCCTCTTCCTGTCCATTATCAAATCGTACTAAATCATATTCTACCGCTGCATCAGCAGATAAGGGAATTTTTTTATTTATCATCTGATCACCAGGCAAAATATTCATAACATCTACCCAATCCCTATCTGCGTCTATAATTTCTAGGATTACCGTTCTACCGGTTTGATTTATTACCCTTCTTATCGTTGCAGTGGGTTTAGAAGCAATCTCTGGATGTTTTCTTTTGCCTATAGCAAAAATAGGAACCACAATAAACAATCCGCTAAAGAAAAGTAGATAATGAAAAATTTTCATAAGCGATCTCCTTTATATTATCTTAAAATTAACACATTTTATATTTATAAATAAAGATAATTCATAAATAAGTTAAATTACTAGATTAATAAAATGATTTTAAATGCTTATTCCACGTTTTTTCATGCTCTTTTGCGAATAAAATTGTTGGCGTTTACGCTCGATCGCATACCTTCCAATCAGATGGTAAAAAAAATCCCGATCCGGGCTTTTAATGACTGCCTGCTCATGTGCTTCAGCAAGCGCCACTGGGTAACCCCGCCCTTTTAGTGATTGATCAAGTATAATAGCCGCAATTGTATTGAGATGTTCTTCATTTTGTGCGATCCAGGCCGGAATTTCGATGCGCACAATTTCTACTCCCACATCCATATAAAAAAAGTGTGGCGCCAAATGCGATGGATATAATTTGCCAATGGTTGCATTACTCTTAAATACAATTGATCTTTCATGCTCTTGCAAAAAAAATCGTGCAATAGATGCATCAACCAAATGATTTACTGCTTCTAATTCCTTGCAGCCTTCAATTTGAAAATTGCACAATTGTACGCGAATTAAATTCACCAGCTCTTTACTCTTGGGCAAACTAATATATCCGGCACACCAAATCTGCTCTTTATATAATTCATTCAAGATGTTCAAATATTTGTGCAAAAAAAGCTCTTTTAAATTCCCTTCTTTAGATTCTAAATGCCAAAAAATTAACGATCCATCAAATAAAAAAGCAAAAGGCTGCGCGACGATCTTTTTTTTAGCAGCAATACTGTGCTCGAGGCCTATTTGTAATTCAAACTCTTGGCGACGGCAATTCACCATCTCAATCGCTTGCACGCCTTCATACTCTTTTTCATCACCGGTAAATACCTGTGGCTGAGAATAAAAAGTAACTGGATTACCGTTTGTTTTTCCATATTCAAGCAACACGGAACCAGTATTGATTAAAAAGCATGAGGTCCCCGAATGGCGATCGGGATAGATCTGTGATCCATCAACTGCAAGTACCGTATACGAACGAAGATCATCTTTAATTTTAATAACCTCGCCAATCCCTTGCCACCAATCGGGGACCAACCAGGGCGTTGAAATTTGGCGAATTTTGTACACGAATGTTGGATCATTTACAATCGCGTGCCATGCCGTGCGTGCAATTTCTATTTCGGGATTTAGGTCAATAAAAAGATTTTGAGAGACGGAGTTGAGCTGTTCGATAAGGGCAATTCTATTGAGCATGACCTTATTCACCCTGAGCGAGTCGAAGGGTTTTGTAAAAAAGCAATAATACCTGATTGCAATGCGTGTAAACTCAAAAGCGCACATTTTAAGCGAGTGGGCCCTAGATCCATATTAATAAGTGCCAGCATATCTTGGCTTTGCATATTTTGCACAAGTGCCAAAGATTTGCCGAGCACAAATTCAGCAAATAATGATGCCGTGGCTTGGCTAATCACACACCCGGCTCCATCGAAGGCAATTTCTACAATGTGGCCATCTGCTACTTTGGCTTCAAAATTCACAAAATCACCACACGAAGGATTATGCTGCCCGGATACAATATCCGGGCGCATTAATTTACCTTTATGGCGAGGGAAACGGTAATGATCAAGTAATTCTTGTTTATATAGTTCCATACATTCTTAATAATAATCCCAGCCCGATTCTTAGGCCCGTCTTCGCCAAGGCTACGCCGGGCACGCAAGCTCTTACGAATTTCTTTCTATCGTACCGTTTAATCACTAAATGCGCTAGCTAGATTAAGCCGCACCAGCCTTAGCTTTCATTTTTGCGAACAAACTTGCTCCCGCAGCTGGTACCCGTTTTACCAGATTCCCCATTTGAGAAGGCCGCTTTTTCACATTTTCCCACGTTTTGCCCAGAACCAACTTCACTTTACTCACAAACCCAGAAGTCTGGTTCCATTCTTTTTCCGGAATAGACTTATAAGCAAGCGCCGTTTCCGTTCCGCTATATAACGCAGCAACAACTCCCGCTGCAATTAATATTTTATTAACCGTACTCCATTCAGGTTGAGCCTTTTCATTATTATCTGAATCAAAGTCAGAACCATATGCTTTTCCATCAGCACTGGCAATTGGCTCCAATGCTAATTGAGGAGTATCTGGCCCACCAGGGGTTTTACCTTCTTCAGTCAATCTTTCTGCAAGAGCAGCATCACCGCTTGTATCAGGAGCTTTATTCACTGCAGTGGATTTAGAAGGAACCGCAGCATAATCCAAGATTTTCATTTTATAACTTTCACTTGAAGGAGCATCACCTTCCAATGTTTCTGTTTGGCGAATTGGAGTTGGCGCAAGTGGATCAGTACCCTCTTTCACTGCAGTTGGCGCTGCATCTGCTATATTACTCGGCTCTTTTTCTATTACTAAATGGGGTGAACCAGTGGTTTTACGATCTCCCTGAGATTGTATACGCTCTTCAAAATCGGAATCATCACTTGCATTTTTAAAATGCTCTGCGTTAAAGGGAGCGGGGATATCAGCTGCTGCTGGCAGAGTGGATCGTTTAATACCGCTCCCGTCTGAATCAGAAGCAGCTTCTGTAAAATGGACTTTCTTAGGGGAAAGTGCTCTTACAGCTACTTTTTCTGACTGCAAATCAGCATTGGCTTGTTGAATAATTGCAGCAGTTTCAAGCTTTTCTAATTGTTCATAGCGAGTTCGAATATCTGCCAGAACTTCTGCGCTAAAATCACCACCAGCATCAACAAATGCATCTAATTGATTCCTATTCATATTCAAAATGCGCAATGGTTTATCACCACTGATACCCATAGGATTAGCTTCAGACTGATCACCAGGTAATCCTTGTTCAATTTTTTCAAGTTCCTTTACCGCGGTATCAATTGATTTTTTTTGATCTCTTGCCGGATCATCCATTCCGATAGCCAAATTTCCAAGTAGAATGGCACATAAAAGATATCGTTTCATTCGTTTTCCTTTTTTTACTTGCGTTTAATTTGGCTGTATTATAGAAAACCTCTCAATAAAGTCAAACTGAGCCGAATTGATAATTTCAAATAGAAAACTTTGATATTGAAAGTATTTCTTGCATTTTTTGAATAAAAAGGTCTAACTTAATTATATGAATTCATTTTTTATGGCGGTAAGATGATAAAAAAATTGTTAACCTTAGTTCTTTTGCTTATACACCCACATATTAAGAGCGCAAATATCGTTTTTGATCAAGGTGACGTGATTTTTGAGACCAAATACGGGCAAACCTTATGGAACGTGGGTCCCTTTAAGTTCCTTCATTATGCAAGCACCGGGAACAATCCTTTTAATGCACACAAAAAGTTATTTGCCTTTCTTGATGCTATAAAGCCCTATGATAAAGATCAGATTATCATTAAAGATGCCCATGGCCATATTACCCCCCAACTTATAATTGAGTGGCTCAAAGGAACCATGTCTGGCCAGGAAATTCTAGATCTGATTCGTGTTACGCCCGGCAATTTTGCAAATAATGCTGAAGAAACTCTCGTTCGTGCTCTGGCAGAGGTGCTTTTTAATCCTTCTTATTTTGTGCAAACTCGCCATATTATTGCACCTGCAGTTGCACTTATCAAAGATTGCAAAAAAGCAGGGCACCGCCTTTATATTCTTTCAAACTGGGATGCAGAATCTTTTGACCTGCTTCAACAACTGTACCCGGATCTTTTTGAGCTTTTTGACGGTTATGTAATTTCAGGAAAAATAGGAATGGTAAAACCAGATGATGCCATTTACCAGTATTTGTTAGAAACGTATCAATTGGACCCACAAGAAACCATCTTTATTGATGATCAACCTGAAAATATTATGGCCGCAGAACATAACGGCATACACGGCATTCACTACACCAAAAAAAGAGGTATTTTTGGAAGCTACCATGATTTTGGTCCTGTTCGAAAACGAATTAATGAAATTTTACACTCAAAAAATTCTCTTGTACCGATTAATAATAACGGGCAAACAAACTGCGAGAATCAGTAAAATAAGCGCTCCTAAAATCGAAGATGTAAAAATATCCTGAACGTTTTTAATAGTACCCAATTGTCTGCCTGCATAGGTAAAAATAATTCCTGTTGGAATTACTCCCACAAGTGTGGTCCATACAAAAGTAGAAAATTTGATATTAGTAAGGCCTGCTAAAATATTTACCATTGCAAAGGGAATAAGCGGTAAGCAACGCAGCATAAGCAAGAAAAGCCAACCACGCCTTTCTATGAGTTGATTAAATCTTACTAAACGCGAAGCAAAACGTAATTGCAAATAAGAGCCCAACAAATAACGCACCACTAAAAAAAAGATGATAGCTCCTATAGTAGCACCAATCATTAAATACATAACACCAAAAAACACTCCAAATAAATAACCTCCCACAATACTCATCACCGCAGCACCAGGCAAACAAAAAATAACTACTGTAATAAATGCAAGCAGATACAAAAAGACCGTTTTCCAATAATGTGTTTCCACTTGCATGCGCAACCAATCACTTTGGGTTTTTATATACTCAAATGTAAAACATTTTCGAATACCTGAAACCCAAATAAATATAATAATAGCAAGTACAATCATGCCAATAATAAAACGTCTTTTGGCGTGAGGAGTTTTGCTAAACATGTGAACTCCTCTTTAGTTTCCGCATAATTATGGGAAAAACTGCAATAAGTACTAATAATGCAAGGAAAAATAAAATGGTAGGTGAAAAAATATCTTTAAATGAAGTAATAGTACTTAATTCTCTGCCTGCCATCACACTTAAAAAATTCAAAGGAAGAGTACCCAAAATAGTAACCCAAGCAACTGTTTTTAATGGAACTTTTGCCACCGATGCCAATAAGTTAATCACAAAAATAGGTACCACCGATAAAAAATGAAGCATCAACAGATAGCTATAGCCATACTTATGCACTTGTTGATTAAATTGATTAATCCGTTCATTGTGCCAACCTCTTACCCAATCACTAATTACATACCGCAGCACGATAAATGAAAACACCGATCCGATTAAGCAACTCAACGTGGCAAAAATAAGACCCGGTATAAGTCCATATAAAAAACCACCAATCAATGAAAGTGGCAAAATAAGAGGTAATCCACAGGCCACTATAATAGAAAAGAGGGCAATATACACCAGCACTGAAACCAAATAATGATCTTTTACATATAAAGCTAAGCATTCATTATTTCTTTTTAATTGCTCTAAAGTAAAAAAGTTGGCAAGCGCTTGATAATTAATAAAAAGCAGCACTGCACCAATAGCTAACAACGTAAAAATAAGTGTTCTAGTTGAAAAGAGCTTCATTATTTCCTTTTTAATTTTAAATCTCCTATTTTCTACCTAGCATGACATAAAAGTAAAAATAGCTGCAATCCTTTAAAATATTGACTTTCTGAATATTACTGCCAATATAAAAACTCATGAGAGAGTAAAAAAAGCTTAATTAATCTAATAAAATAGCCCTAAACTTTTTTTGCTTCATGAAAAATCATCAGTTATTTACTCTATTTTTTTTCAGTATTATTATCACTCCTCTTTTTTCTCAAGAAAAGTCACAAAAACTCTATGCCTGGCAACAAGATGATTCTGAACTTATAAAAGGGATTTCTTATAAAAATGAATCTACCTTTATACTTTCACCTCAAGAAACATTCACTCAAAACCAAATTAATGGTTTGAAAAAAACTGTCCGTCGATGGACCACACTTACTCCTACCAAGCCTAAATTTACTGAAACAGAACGCAAAAAAAAGGTAGAAATTGAACAATTTTTACAAGAACATCAGGCAAATAGTCTTCAAAATATGTATAATCGGGACATGGTACTTGGTACACTGAGCAACTGGCATCACTCAAAGTTTATACTTATGCTCGATGACCCACAATTGAATAGTTTTATTGAAAATCGATTTAATAAAAAAGATTTTAAAACATTACATGCATTGGCCACCTATTTTAGTAAATCGGCAGAGACTATCTCCACAAAAAATGAAATAAATCAAACTCAAACTATTGTGAAACTTGAAACTAAAGCTCTCGAAATTCTAGCAAAAATAAATGCTTTACCATATGTAAATCAAGCAATTAAAACCAACATACAAGAACATTTGGCATGGATGAAACAAAATAGGCCCGATCTGTATGGTGATTACGTGGCAATAACATTACCTCAAACCCCGGTAACATTTGGTAGATTGGGCTGGATGCCTAACAATAAAGAGCTGAGTAATCTGCAACCAACAGCTACCAAACATGCCCCACACACTATCGCACCAACCTCTGAACTATCAGTTCTTGCAACAGGTATGGCGACTGCCTCACCAACAGTAGAAATAAAAGAAACAATTCAAGAGGAAATCGAACGTTTATCGCGCTCCTATGTAAAACAATTTAAGAATAAGCAAACACGCGAATCCCTTGCAACTGCATGGCAGGTAACTAAAAAAGCAAAACAAGAAAGTAAAGAATTTCAAGCTGCTAGAAATCACATCAAAAAGATAAGCACACAAAAAGCGTACGATGCTCTGTGCATGATGGCACTCCTTGAAAAGGAGAACCTTGATCAAGCTATTGCTTATTTTATTCAGGCACAAACTCAACGCTCCGGAACTATTTGTGAAAATCCATCCATTAAAAATCCACAAAATGTCTTAATTTTTTTAGCAGGCTCGCCTTTACCAATCACCTTCAAAGAAACCGCTGTTGAATCTGAAGCACGTCTTTTTTTAAAAGATCTGGTTGTATCAAGCAATAATAAAAGAGCAGCCCAAGCACTTGCACTTTTTCATTATAAAAATGCGGCCGTGTACCCTCAAGCACAGCTTATTTATCTGGCAGGTGCAAAACAGTATGCAGATTTACTTGATCCGGCAAAAGATGCAATTGATCCTGCCCTTGATTTAAATAAATTGTATTGCGAGTATTATCAGCAGCTCTATTGGTTTGCTTCAAATGAAAATAATTATACGGTTAAGAAAGTAGTGCCGTTTACTAATTTATTTCTATCCGCTAAACATTTGGCACTCGCAACCATAGAACTATCGGCACATGATAAGAAAAACCCATTACAGGGGCAATATGGCATTCGTGCAAACGCCGCTTTTAATCGTACTATGCAAACTATTCATGATGCTTTTAAGCGAGTTATAGAAGAACGCATGGATCTTGCACGCCAAGATCACTCACAAATACACAATCTTTCTGTTTTGCTCGTAAAAGGATTATGCGAAATGCCTCTGAGCATGGAAGAACGAAAAAAAATAACTGATTTTCTTAATTCAATTCCTCATTGCTCCGATCCTATTGCCCAGAGCTTACGCACTCATACATTTGAAAATAGTCTTTACGCACATGTCGCAGCACTCTCAAATAATAAGGAAGATGCTCAGAATTATTTTCGCATGCTTTTTGAAATTGATTGTGGTAACTATGCAAAGGCTCTAACGCATGCTAAAGAAGCAAGTAAATCTTCCAGTTTTTATACTCCTTTATTCTTAAAAAGCCTCTTAATGCGAAGCGGATTAATTTTTAAAACTGATGCACAGAAACTGGTAAGCATAAAAAGCAATATTACTGATCATATGAAAGAGTGCATCACGCAAAAAGCAGCTTTTTTGCATGATGATGCGATTGCCGAATTAGAGCAAATGCGCTTAAGAAAATACTTGCCTGCGTTTCCTCTGCTTATTTCTTATCATTGTACCGATATGCCTGAATCTGCAAACGTACTGGTAAAACTCCTGGAAGAAGCAGCTTCGGCAGCTGCAAGTATCCAGGATTTAAAACAAGCAAACATTATTTCTGAATCAACTGTGCAAACACTCTTAGATTATTTTTCAATGAACTCCCATATGCCTAATCCAATCTATTATTATTTACAATTACTTTTGGAAGGACTTATTACCAGTGCTGATTTCAAAGAATTAACTGAATATATTTTCGAAATACAAGAAATACAAATGCACCTAAAAACTGATCTAAAAGTAGTAAAACAAGAAAGTATTCTGTGCACATCTAGCCCATATAAAAATCAACTGATTGAAAAATTAGAAGCTATTTTAGCTAATAAACAAAATGTAAATAATTTGCAATCTCAGCAAGTTCATCAAATAATTCTGAATTTATATCATGTTTTTAATCCCCAAGCCCAATTAGCAGTGGATCAAGAATTAGAGCAGCTTCTTACCGAACATCTAGGGTTAGAATTACATAATCCCCCCATACGTAAAAAAAATCTTCTTAAAACTCATAAAGATAGGCAGCAATCAGATAATTTAACTCATTCAGAAAGCCTAGGTGTACCTTTAAGTAGCTATTTAAAATCTGATCATTGCGCACTACGAGATAAAATACAGAAATTTCGTAAAAATAATGATTTCCGAGGATATAAAGAACTGCAAGAAACAGAACAATGTGCGTTATCTGATGCTCATGAGATAAGTTCTGATCCTACAATAAAAATAGATAATCTGGTAATTAAAATGGCTCATGAATACATGCTTGCTCAATCAGATTCAGAAAAACCGCTTGATCCTCTTGAAATTCCAAGCATTCAATCTCTTATTCAAAAAGCTATCACAATTCATCCATTTTATTCTTATCAAATAATCGGATATGAATTATTGAATGATGATATTTGGCCTCAAAATAAAGCAAAGGCACAAGAATATTTGCATAAAGCAATTACGAATGCAGAAAAAAATATAAATAAACTATCTCTACAAGATATTTTTCAGATAAATAGCACGCGTGAGCAATTAAAAAAGCTTGCTTATGAACTCCGGTAAATGCTCTATTTTTTCTTTGTTATACAAGAAGTAAGGATTGCTAAACTTTGGTATTTAATTGCAGGTAAAATATATGATTTGGTAGCAAATAGCACTCCTTGCGCAATAAATGAGGGAGAATGTTCCTTAATAAGTTTTACCAAAAATATATCTTTTTCATTTTTAGTTATCATCACCGATAGAGCAGTGGTGATTCTGTGCTCCGCCCTATTAGTACATGCTTGGTTTAATGCAGGAGACCATATTTCATCGATCTCTTTACCCTTCATCGCATGCACAAATGCATAAGAAATAAAGTCCCACCCAAACTGAGCCATTTCATACCTGCTTATAGAAAAGAATCTAGTATGTATTACTAAATCAGTTTTAGAAACATGTTTCGTATTTTCTCTACAAAGAGTATTCCTAAACCATTCAACCACACGCGCATGAGGATTTATTAACTGTATGAATTGGCTTTGTATAGGCGAGCAATTGGTTGATACAGGTGTTTCAATAGATGCAGTCACCCATTCCGGATATGTTTCTCGAATGCGTGCCAGTTCTTGACTGTGCATTGCATTACAAGTCAAAAGAAAGAAAATCAGAAGTACACATCTCATGTAAATTCCTTACTGTAAAAAATGGTTTTACAGCAGTGTAATTACTTCCAAAAATTTCTCAACTTCTTCAAGAGTATTATATGCATAAAAACTGGCGCGTACCGAAGCAGGAATATTCATTACTTTAGCCAATGGCTGCGCACAATGATGCCCAGCACGCACGCATATGCCATAATTGCTCAAGAAGGTTGCCACATCGTGTGCATGCATATCTTCCACTATAAAACTTACTAGATGTCCTGTTTCTTTGAGCTGCTCAACAGGCCCTAAGATACGAATTTTGTGATTTTTTTGTAATCCATCAATCAATGCTGCACACAACTGCGCTTCATGTTTCTTGAGTTTTTCAAAATCAATATTCTTTTTTATATACTCAATTGCTGCAGCTAATCCGATTGCTTGCGCGATAGGAGGTGTACCTGCTTCAAATTTGTGTGGGACTTTGGCCCAGATAGCATGAGTAAAATCTACTTCATATACCATGCCGCCGCCAAATTCATATGGCTGCATCTGCTCATGGAGATCTTTTTTAATATAGAGCGCTCCAATACCGGTGGGGCCCAACATTTTGTGCCCAGAGAACACAAGAAAATCACACTGTAATTTTTTTACATCAATTGGTTGATGAGCCACTGATTGTGCTGCATCAATAAGTACTCGCGCACCTTGAGCGTGAGCTTTTTTAATAATCGTTTCAATATCATTGTGTGTACCCAACGCATTTGAGACATGGACACACGAAACAAGTTTGGTCTTTTTAGTGATCAATTGATCCAGCTTACTCATATCAAGCGTACCATCGAGCAACACCGGTATCAATTTCAATACTGCTCCCGTCTTTTTAGCAACATACTGCCACGGCAGGATATTGCTATGATGCTCCATCTGAGTAAGTACAATTTCATCACCTGCTTTACAATTTTCAAGTGCCCAACCGATAGCCACTGCATTAATACTTTCGGTTGTTCCCTTGGTAAACACAATTTCATGCGCATCAGCATTAATAAATTCAGCCATGGTAACACGTGCACTTTCATACAACGTAGTGGTTTGCTCACCAAAGGTATATACCGCACGAGCAATGTTACTATTTTGCGATTCATAAAAATGAGCAATCGTATCAATTACGTGC
>BTUB01000017.1:0-16090 GCA_045863215.1 Candidatus Babeliales bacterium
CACAGCTTGAGCATATTTGATGCCCACAGGACATTGTGAGCACATCATTTCTGATTTCATTACACCGCCCACTACACCTCCCCACAACCTGTTGCACCTGTGGCATTTCCATCGCCAGCATTTGGGTAGTAAATAAGCCCGTACAGAGTAATGCAAGGGCCATCTGGCTTAATAATCTCTTAAATTTCATATAAAACCTCCTAAAAATAAGTGACTTTTTTTATCTCTATCTTAAGCATACCAGCCATAAAATAATTGTCAAATAGAAATATTGGCATTTCGGCTCTCTTTTACCCCCTTTTGTGAAGCTATTTACAGAGTACAAGGCAATTTTCTACAATAAAGTAAAACTTAAGGAGAAAAACATGCAAAAACAGCTATTTGGGGCCTTTTTTTGCCTATTTTGGATCATATCTGCCTTCGGCGTCTGCCAAAGACCTGATAGAAAACATGAAAATAAAGACATTGCCAGATGCCCTTACTTGCAAGAAAACATTTACAAAGCTTTTGCAGAAAAGCCTATGCTCTATGGGGAATTAGAAAAGTATAAAAAATGCTTCTTTTGCGAATGTCCCATTTCTGAGCACAACACCGAGGTAAAAAAAGAAACAAGAAAGCCATTGAGAAAGAAACAAAAAAGAGTAATTGATAATTCGCTGACACATGGATAATAAATGGCCGCTTTGCTCTACTATGCGCGTCGGCTCACGCCGCCTGCTTCGAAGAGCATACTACGCTCTATTAAACACAAGTAATTGCTTAGCCAATCCTTTAAAAAGTGGCCTGGCCATACGAAGCTCCGAAAGGAGCGTAGTATGGAGGCGATGGGAGTTGAACCCATGTCCGCACAATATCCAATCAAAAGCGCTACATGCTTAGTCTTTATTCATACTTTTTGATCATCCTAAAGACCGGTTTAATCAAAAAGAAAAGTTGAGTGATACAGCTCAAGCTACACAACTTTTAAAGCCTGGCCTGAGTGTTCTATCTGATTAATACATGATGATCAAACTGATAGACACGCCTGATCATCAGGAGCTCAAAGCTTACGCTTGAGCGACAACAGCATCAGCTGCGTTTCTTGTTTTGATCAATTGTTTAACGAGCACTCAATCAACACTCGGCATGCTCTTTGGATTTTCAACCACACGTCGAAACCAATACGCCCCCAAACAATTTCAAATACGCTACTTAAAGTAGGTATTAATAGGATAAGCAAAATATTTACAAATTGTCAATATTGGCCAGGGTGATCGTAGAGAGTAGTGCCTTTTTTATAAAAGAGAAGATGGGGTAGGGAAGGTTACTATAATCGCTTTTTTGCAAACGCATAGCCTGAACCCACTTTGATATACTTTTCAAAGCCTAAAGCCTTTTTCTTTGAGTCAAATGCAACATATGAAACCAGCTTCCATGGTGCATATTTTTTCGTATGGAGCGAACTATGATTATTGTGCTTTTGCAACCGCTCATCTAAATTTGTAGTAAAACCAATATATGTTTGGTCTTTAAAAGACTCAGATCGAATTAAGATATACATAATACATAACAAGTTGCCATTAAAATTTTTTATCAGCCCTACTACGCTCGCAAAGCGAGCTTCGAAGGGCATACTTCGCTCAGTACTATTAAGCTTTTCGTATAATTAAAATCCAACCCTTAAAAAAGTGGTCGTGCCATACGAAGCCTTGGCGAAGTATGGAGGCGATGGGAGTCGAACCCATGTCCGCATAATATCGAGCCCGAGGCCCTACATGCTTATTCTTTGCATATACGATTTGATCCACTTCAAAGACACAGCAGCGATCAAAAAGTTTTCTTAGTATACGAACCACATTACAAAAAAACTAATCTTATGTGGCAGTTCTATCTGATATAATACGGATAGAGCAAACTGATAGACACGCCTACTCTAAAAGCGGTCACAGGGTTACGCGAAAGCGCAAGCAGCTGTACCAAAGCCCAAATTCATTCCGGATACGAAAGAGTCTTTCATAGAGCCTAAGAAAGAATTAGAACTGAACGCATTTTCTGCATTTCTTCTTTTGACCAATTGTTTAACGAGCACTTAGCCAACGCTCGGCATGCTCCCAAAACTGTCAAAAACACGTCGAAACCAAATACGCCCCCAAAATATTTCAAAGATAAGTAATTTAAACGTAAAAGGTTTTGCTTATCCTGTCAATTATTAGATTTCCGTTCGGTCGATGGAGCCCTTCGACTCACTTCGCTCGCTCAGGATAAACTTCGCGAATGGCCTGTCTGCCGAAGCTTTAGCGAAGGCTGGGAGATCTCTCCACTCACCCCTTCGAAGATTCGGTCGAGGCGAATGGGCAAAAGAGAATCTATTTATGGCAAACAACCCCCGGTTTTGATACTTGAACGCTTTTGAAGTATTGGGCTATCTTTCTTATTAGAAAGTTCATAAATATGCATCTTTTGCTCTAGTTGACAACCGGCTACCAAACAAGTACCATTCGGGCAAAACGTAAGAGCATTTACCGGTCCATTAAATGGCTGCAGTATTGTAGGAGTTATTTTTGTATTCTCCGGGTTGAAAAAAACAATCTTGCCATCCTTGGTTCCTAAAACAATTAATTCACGATCATCGATTCCCGTTGATATACAGGAGGCTATACCTAAATCAGTGGCCACAATTTTTGATCCACGATCAGATTCTTGCGTGCCATGCCGGTTAAAAGTTGCAACCAGCGCAGCTGTGAATGCATCATATCTATTTAAATAATTGGCACACACCATAAATTTATTACCTTGGGCATTATAAGCAAGAGCTTTGGGAGCCACATTTCTAATAGTATGAAGCGATTCTGAAGCGCTTGCTTCCCAAATTTTGGTGGTCTTATCATCGGAGGCACTCACAAAATAAGCTCCTTTTCCCGCTACACGCACCATATTTACTTCACCTTGATGCTCAGCACGCATTTCTTTTACTATTGGATCTGATTCTCTTAAATCTAAAACTTTTATGGTTCCATTTTCAGAGCCCGCTACTAATATCTGCTCAACGGCTGGATGCGCATGAAGTGAATTTACTCTCTTACTATCAGTTTTGTATCCTCGAATCAGTTGACCTGTTTGGGTATCGAAAATATGCACATTATCATAGCAAGCAACTGAAATTTTTTTAAAATTATCATATTGGCTTATAGTATTAACCGGACCATCACATTTAATAGTTGATCTAGATTTTTTAGAATTAGAATCATAGATACAAATGTGCGTAGAAAAATCCTTTGATACCGCAAAAAGGTTGGACGATATAAAACACGCATCTTTTATTTTTACATCAGAAATAGAAGTAGAAGGCTTATAAGTTTGTGTGGGAAGCTCTTCCATCGAAGCTACACATAATGGTATCACACCACTTAAAAATAAAAAAACTCTAACATTTTGCATACCAACTCCTTTTGAAGGTTTTGGTAAGTAAGTTATCAGAGTTTTTTTGTAATCGTCAAAATCAATTAAGAACGAGCAGGCGGAGTAGGTCTTCGCGGAGGAACTGGAGGCCTAGGCATCGGGCGCGAAGGAGTAGTGGACACACCTCTGGGAGGAACCGGAGGAGGTGGTGATTTGATTGCAGGAGATTGTTTGTGTTCTTGCGATAGGGGCCGAACTCTTACTTGCGTAGTCATATTATAAAATTTCATTTCATCTTGATCTAAAGCAATTACTAAAACATCATTTTGATTAAAATCTATATTAGTTATTGTTTCAATTTTTGCTGATTTTGTTCTCTCATCAACGCCAACAACTTTGATCACCGTGGCAAAAAAAGGAAAATTACTTTTTTCCTTCAACAACTCAGAATTCGAGAAAAAAAGATAGTAAAAGCCTCCTTTATAAGAAAACATAAATGGATAACTACCAATGCCTCTCGAATATGCGGCAGGATCAAAAACCACGGAATCTTTTTTTATCTGGCCACTTTGAGCTGGCAAAATTTGTGGGTAATAAAGGCCGGCATTTTTAATACTTTGATAGCTTCCAATTTCTGCCAAAGAAAAAACAGCTTCTAGATTATTCGATTTGTTTCCGAAAATAACATTAACAACCGGTGCCGGTTTATCAGGAACTGCTACTGCAATTGTTGCATGTATAAAAAGCAGGGCAAACATACGCTTTAATTTCATTTCTCTATCCCCTTTTTTAAATTTCTTACCGTTCAAAATAACAAACGAGCACATCCAAATGCAATGTTTGGCAAAACTTTTGTAAAATCTATACACTAAGTTCAATTTATTTTTAACTGCGGATGTATTCATGCAAAAAATACTCATAGCTCTGGCATTCGGAATATCTTTAACTATTTCATTGAACGGTATGGAATCACAAAACAGAAATAAATTTTTATCAATCAATCTAAAAATAAAAAAAATTAGGCTAGAGCAAGAAATTGCATCGATAAAAAGAGCAGCTAAACAATCCCATAGCTTAGAATCCTATCGAAAAGCACGCCAAAAAGCTGAAGCATCAACTAAAAAACAATGTAAAGACATAAAAATAAGGTTGATTAAATTTTATGAAAATCGAAAAGAAGAACTTGCATGGCTTAATGAGAATCCATCACAAGTAACCGTCTGGGATGATATCACACCAATTAATCCGGCTATATCTTTAATTTTGTGTAAATGGCGTGAAGAATTGAGGTCTAGCTTTTAATCCATTTTGCAAAATTATTTACACTCTCAATACCGATATTTACCACGTAATTCACGTGAAGTCTCTCGCTTAATATCACGCTCTTTAAGTGATTCCTTTTTACTTGCCGCTTTTTTGTGTTTGGCAATACCCAGCTCAACCTTGGCATAATTACGATCATTAAAATAAATTTTGAGTGCAACGATAGTAACCCCTTTGCGCGAAATATCCCCGATCAAGCGGTTTAGTTCCCGGCGCGATACAAGTAATTTTCTACTACGCGTCGCATCCTCTTTTTTTGCCTGAAATGCATGAGAAAAAGGAGTAATATTACAGTTAATCAAAAAAAGTTGATTATCATGTATCGTAGCAAATGCACCTACTAATGAAGCATGCCCGGCTCGCAAAGATTTTACTTCATCACCAGTGAGCACTATGCCAGCTTCTAAACGTTCAAGAATCTCATAATCAAAGGTAGCTTTTTTATTCTGTGCAACAATTTTCATATCTTATACCGCATCAGGTGTTCTTATTATCTTATTAAAAAATCGAATCAAAAAAGGAAATGCCACGACACTGGCTATGATTGCTACAATATGCCCGCCAATAATAAACGCCCAAAGCGAAAGATTGGATATTCCCATACAGGATAATTTTACATTGAGCCACTGCATCCATGAAGGATTATGGCTAGCCAAATCACTTTGGAACAGTCTATCACATACCCAAAGCCCCACCGCGTAATCTCCTAAATAAAGCGGCACCATGGTAAGCGGATTATTTACGATATGTGCAGCCATATAGACTACCGTCACATTCACTCCAAACATCCAGGCCAAAACTATCGTGAGAAGCCAATGTAAACCAATAAGTGGTGAAAACGCAATAAAAATCCCTAAAGTACAGGCAATTGCCAACTTTTTTGGGGTTCGCTCACCCAGCAACAATTTCTTGCTCCGCGCGATCAATTTATGCACTAATTCCGTAACCACTTGAATAACAAACCAATTTTTATGCAAAATATTATTTCTTTTGGTATAGTATACCGTAAGTTACATTAATTTAGCTATCATGAGGCATGTATGTTCAGAAAATCAATCATCATTGGCTTTTTGGGCTTGGGATTTTTAGGTGAATCCATGGCCTCCAGCCCCAAAGGCATTTTTTATGGAACGGTACAATTTCCTTCTACTTTGGAAATGACCCCAAATCTGCGAGTATATTATGCCGGCCATAAACTCCTATGCGAAGCGAATGATGCCACAAAGCAACAATCCTTTGCTATTTCAGAAATGCGTAATCGCACTTTCTTTTATCTTCTTATCACTCCGGATATAGAATTTTGCTCACCTGATAATACCATTGCAAATCTACGACTTAAAAAGGATCGACCGTATAAATTTTATACTCTCGAACTCACCATGATTCCTTCAAAGTCTAAAAAACGTAAGTTTAATGACCCTGCTTTTGAATATGCCTGGGTGGTTAAGGAAATTGATCTTGCTTCGATCACCGGTGGAAAAATTCCTGATGATACTATTATCGTATGTTATCATCCGGATTATGTGCAAGGTCTAGAAGGTGGTAACATGGTTGAATTACCCAAAATTATCATCAAACCGGATGTGGTAAAACGTGCCGGATCTGAGGCAAAATTGTATGAACAATCAGATAGATGGTTTTTGGCAGCACTTAACACCGATACAATTCATGGTACGGCACAGGCAGAATTACGTTTTAATCCAAAAACCATTTTGGCAATGAGCCTATGAGTAAATTAATAACAATACCGTTCATCTCGAGCGAGCGCTTTAGCACGAGTCGAGAGACTAAATCCTTCTCGATTCGGCCAATAGCCTCACTCAGCCTGCCCGCCGAAGCTTTATGCGAAGGCTGGGAAGCGAACGGAGACTGCATATGGCAAAACTAACTCTCGGCATCGAAACTTCATGCGATGAAACCGGCGCAGCCATTTACGATTCAGATCGTGGTATTCTTTCCAATGCCCTCTATTCTCAAGTTGCCTTACACGAAAAATTTGGCGGAGTAATCCCCGAAATTGCCTCGCGCACCCAACTTGAAAAAATTAATACGATTATTGAGCATGCACTTTCACAAGCACACGTAACCCTTGAAGATATTGATACCATCGCAGTCACTCATAAGCCGGGCTTACCCGGTTCACTTTTGGTTGGGGTTTGTTTTGCTAAGGCCATGGCTTGGGCAACCGATAAAAAAATAATTGGCGTGGATCATCTTGAGGCTCACGCATTTTCATCGTTTTTAGAGCAAACGGTGCCATTTCCCCATGTGTGCCTTACCGCTTCGGGTGGGCATACTTCCTTATATTTGCTTGAAGATTTTGGCACATATACCGTACTCGGGCACACCCTTGATGATGCAGCAGGTGAAGCGTTTGATAAAATTGCCAAACTTATGGGTCTTGGATATCCAGGAGGCCCCATCATAGAAAAATTAGCCGCTGCGGCGGGCTATCAAGATTATTTTCATTACCCGCGTGCGAGTGCCGATGGTTTTAATTTCAGTTTCTCAGGATTAAAAACATCCGTATTGTATGATCTGGTGAAAAAAAATGCCTATGATATGAAACTTAAAAAGTTTTTAAAATCAGACGATATTACCTTCCAACAACAGGTTGCAAGCTCACTTTTAGTGTGCATGAAAGATATTTTCATTGCTAAATTTGAATATGCCATCAAACAGTATCCTCATCTTAAAGCAATCACCTTTGTGGGTGGCGTTGCATGCAATAAATATCTGAAAAAAAATATTTCTGAATGGGCAGCTCAAAAAGGATTAGAATTTTACGCGCCATCACCACAATATTGTACAGATAACGGCGCAATGATCGCTTTTGTGGGCAACTATAAAGCTCAACAAAATAAATTCTCAAACTTAGATTTAGATATTTTAAGATAACTTTCTTATTTTTCATCTTGCATGATTGCTAAGATATGATAGAAATCTTCCGTGCACCAAAGAAGGAGACGTGCTATGAAGAGTATTTTTATCCTATTAGCAACATTGTATATCAGCAGTGAATTTGGCATGCAACCGCTATTACCTACTCTAAAAAATCCTGAATCATTACAAACTATATGCCTCAAACATTTTCTTTATAATACCAAGCAAATTAAAGATGAGCGCTTAAAACGCATACTATCTCGTGAAAAAATAGAACCATTTGAAGAATATCAATATTTATTTGACGAAAAAGTAAATCCAAAAATAGCGGCACAAATTCAGATTTTGCTTTACCATGATTTAAAACCAACTCCAAATTTCCCTCTGCTCAGTACGCTTACCACTAATTGGCCCGTTTCTGAACCATTAGTAAGTTTACAAAGCACTCTCACTCTTATAATTGAAAAAGGGCTTACCAATTCGTCCGAGATTTGCCGAGCCATTCATGCAATTCTAACTCATAACGTTCCCAACCCTCGATTTGCTTTAGCTGAATTCTTGATCGAAAAAGGCTTGAAAAATGATCTATATGAATATTTTGAGCAGTTTCCCAATAGCTTACGTGTATGGCCAACAATTAATTACGGTAATTTAACCAATAATATGCGTCTTTTTTTGCATAAAGTTGCCCAAGCCGAACTACCTTTAGAATGCAAAAATTCATTCTTACGATTAGCCGCACAAAGAAGAATATCTCACCAGCAAACTGAGTATGATCAAATTATTACACTCCTAATAGAAAAAGGCGCAGATATATCAATTTTGTCGGTTCATGAACAAGATCAACTTTCTGCGCTATTTAAATAATTAAAGACTAATTGGAAGATGAGCCATTGGTTCCCGGATTGGTTTTCTTATTAATGGATTCAAAGAATTCACGATTATTTTTCGTTTTCTTCATCTTCTCAAGCAAGAATTCCATTCCTTCTACCGTATTCATAGTAGCCAAGAATTTCTGCAATACCCAGACTTTATTCAAGTCATCTTCAGGCAAGAGCAAGTCTTCGCGGCGCGTGCCAGACATTAAAAGATCAAATGATGGATAGATTCTACGATTAGAAAGTTTACGAGTCATGTGCATTTCCATATTACCCGTACCCTTAAATTCTTCATAAATCACTTCATCCATTCGAGAACCAGTTTCTACCAATGCCGAAGCAATAATAGTAAGTGATCCACCTTCTTCGGTATTACGCGCAGCACCAAAAAATCTTTTTGGACGGGTAAGTGCATTTGCATCAATTCCACCAGTCAAGATTTTGCCCGATGCAGGCGCCATCGTATTATACGCGCGGGATAAGCGAGTAATAGAATCAAGAATAATCACCACATCTTTGCCGCCTTCAACCAAGCGCTTTGCTTTTTCCATTACAATTTCTGCCACTTGGATATGACGATCAGCAGATTCATCAAATGTTGAGCTAATAACTTCCGCCGAGGTGCCTCGCACGGTGCGCTTCATATCAGCAACCTCTTCAGGCCGCTCATCCACTAAGAGAATAATGAGTACCGCTTCGGGATGATTAGCAATAATTGCTTGCGTAATCTCCTTGAGCAACATGGTTTTACCCACTTTTGGCGGCGCCACGATGAGTGCACGCTGCCCTTTACCCACCGGCGTAAACAAATCCATGATACGAGTAGATAAAGAAGTTGGATCAAATTCTAAATTAAATTTTTTATTTGGGTGAAGTGGCGATAAGCGATCAAAGTTAGGGCGATCTGCAGCAAGTGCAGGATCTTCAAAGTTCACTTTATTTACTTTGAGAAGCGCAAAATACTTTTCACCTTCTTTTGGTTTACGAATTACACCAGAAACCGTATCCCCGGTTCTTAAATTAAATCGGCGAATTTGAGATGGCGATACATATACATCATCTGGCCCTGAGACATAATCATAACTTGCTGAGCGCAAGAATCCAAATCCATCTGGTAATTTTTCTAACACTCCTTCAACTTCAATTTCAAGTTCAGGATGTGCTTCTACATATTTAATTCGTTCGATTAAATTTACCTTATTCATTAATGTTGCGCCCACAATACCCAAACGGCGCGCATACATGTATAATTCATGAATAGTCATTTCTTCAAGAGGAATCACGGTACGTGGTTTTGGTTCACGCGAATATTCTCCTCGCGATTGATATTCTCGTTGCGGTTGAGATTCGCGCGTATCTCTATATTCTCGTGGCTCACGATAAGAATCACGCGCCTCTTTTCTTCTTTCATAGGAGCCGCGGGTATGTTCAGAAGACACATTTCTTCGATCAGTTGATCCTTCGGAAGTATAACGCGTTTGTTGCGTCATTTCATCGGAAGTTTCCCGAGAATCACGCTGATCTTTCTCGCGTGATGTAGAAACATATGGGTTTTGCACAGGCATTGATTCAGATGGTTGCGCAGTTTCTTCCCGCAATTCTCGTGTCTGTATGGATGATGAAGCAGATCTTGTGTAGGTTCTGCGAGGGCCACTTCGGTGACCTGTTTTTGCTACACGTTCAGAACCTGATTTTTCTTTATTTTCAGAAGTAATCTGCACCTGTGTGGATTGCTCTTGGAGCACTTCAGGCAAATCTGCTTTTTGATCAGCATTTTTTTTGTCAGTTTGATCAGCAGGAACTGCTGTTGGCTTTATATCTTGATCATTCATCAAAACGTCCTTAAAGCAGTTTGTGCAAATAGTAAAATTATCATAAAAACTCCATAATAATTTTTTTGAAAAAATTAGTTTTTTGTAGAATTTCTCAATCAATCATAAAAGAGATAAAATCATTATTAATGACAGCTTCAAAGTAGGGCAAACATAGGAAAAAAGAGATTTAGGACACACATAATGCATTCTACTTTGATAGTAGCAAAATCATGATCTTTTTTTCAAGAAAAATTACATGGAAAGTAAAAATCTCATGAAATAAGCTATTTTTTATCTTCTTTATACAGCCACATCATCACGGGGCTTGCAATATATATAGAGGAATAGGCACCAAAAACTATTCCAATTAATAAAGCTAAGGAGAAATCACGCAAAGCTTCTCCACCAAAAAAGAGCATCGATAATACGCTCAATGCGGTTGCAAATACCGTTAATACACTGCGACGCAAAGTTTTATTAATACTCACATTTACAATCTCATGCAATGATGATTCCTTCATTTTGTGCAAATTCTCACGAATTCTGCTAAAAATTACGATCGTATCATTAATTGAGTAGCCAATTACGGTTAAAATTACGCCGATTACATTAACTGAAATTTCAATATCAAACAGTAAGAAAATTCCTAAAATTGCCAAAGGATCATGAATAAGACCCACAATCGCGCCAATCGCAAAGGCAAATGACCAGAATCGCACGGCAATATAAATCAAGATCGCTAAAAGAGCAATTACCACCGCAAGGAAGAATCTCCAGCGCAGCGTTTGGCCAACTCCCGGCCCCACACCTTCACTTTGCAAAATTGAAACGGGATTATCAGGAATTTCAGTTGAAATGGCAGTCTTCATGCGTTCTGCCAAACCTTTGGCATCATTACTGAATTCACTCACGCGCACCAACACTTCTTCAGGAGCAGAAAACTCACGCGTGGTTGCATTTTTCCATCCATTTTTTTCTAAAATATCTTTTAAGTGGCACACACTTACCGGCTTATCAAATTTGAGCAAAACCTGGGTGCCTCCGGTAAAGTCAACGCTGTATACAAAGGTATATCCACGCGTTTGCCACTTATACAGGTAAAGCCCCAAAGAAGCCAACAAAAATAAAAGACTGAATGCACCACAAATATAACGATACTTTAAAAAATTAATCATTACGCTCTCTTTGCTCTCTATAAGAATGACCGTGTTGCTTTATCATTTTTTATTATTAATTCGGAGTTAAATTATGCCACAGGAACTATTGAAATATATCTGCGACCTTTGTAACCATAGTGGAATTTAAGCACGCCCGGAGCCTTAGCAAACAAAGTATCATCTTTTCCTCTGCCCACCAATTTTCCTGCATGGAATTTAGTGCCTCGTTGTCTCACGATTACTTCGCCACCATTTACCACTTGGCCATCAAAAAGTTTTACCCCTAGCCGCTTACTTTGACTGTCGCGATTATTCTGCGTCGATCCACCGGTTTTACTCGTTGCCATCGCAATCCTTATGAATTGTTACAAATAGAAATTATATTGAGAAGATATGAGTTTTATTGTTCTTAGTATGTATTGGTACGCAAAAAAGTCAATATTGAGTTTACAAAAATAGCCAAAACAGTATATTAAAATAGAGCAAAAGTTGTTATACAAAAGCATCTTTAAATCGGCTAAGTGGAGGCCCAATGAATAGAATTTCGCGCATTTTTATTAGTTTTTCTTTTCTATTCCCTGTTATTTCAAATGCTTTTCCGGCAACTAAGGCTTCTTTAGGGGCTGCAGCACAAAGCACTCTTGTGCTTGATGCCACCCGTAAAGCTAATCAAGTGCAGCTTGAAAAAACCTTGAATGCCGGGGCCAATCCGAATATCCAAACCAAGAATGGCGTAACTCCTTTAATGCTTGCCTCTTATAACGGATACTTGAACATTGCTCGAATTCTTTTGCACTTTGGGGCAAATCCCAATTTGAGCACGAGCCTTAATACCGATTTTAACCTCGGCAAATTGCTTTCCAATAAAAATAGCAAAACCACTGCACTTATGCTTGCGGCATACACCGGGAAATTAGAAATGGTCTTGGCTCTTATTAAAGGTGGCGCAAATGTAAATGCTCAAGATAGCGATGGCCAAACCGCATTAATGTATGTGATTTTAGGGGATCAAAATTGGCCACATAAACCCTTGGATCCTATTCGCAAAAAGATTATTCTTGCGCTCTTAGAAGCAGGTGCCGATGCTTATCTTGCAGACAATAATGGACTTGATGCTGCATATTATTATTCACAAGTAGCGGGATTGATTCTTGGATTTGATGGCACTTATGAGGCAGATGATGCACTGCGTGCCAAAGACTTGCTCTATAGAAAAATGGTTATTTAGTAATCTCCTTCCAATTTTTGCCTGCACGGGTATTCACCACGAGCGGCACGTTCCAATCAACCACATGCTCGAGAGTATCTTTTACCAATTTTTCTACAATCTGCAATTCTTGTTCAGGGACACTGATAATCAATTCATCATGAATTTGCAAAATCATTTTGGCTCCTAAATGCTTTTCTTTAAATAAAGCATCAAGCGTGATCATACCTTTTTTCATGATTTCTGCAGCAGTTCCCTGAGCCACCGTATTAATCGCTACACGACGCGCTTCTTCATACAAGGATCTATTTTTCTCATAAATAGCCGGAATATATCGGCGCCGACCAGCAAGGGTGGTTACGTAACCATTATGCTTGGTATCAACAATAACCTGCTCCATCCACTGCATAACTTTGGGATATTGCGCAAAATATTTATCAATATATTCTTTAGCCTGGCCAAAGGGAATTCCTAGATCTTGAGAAAGCCCAAAAGGCGTCATTCCATACAGCACACTAAAGTTAATTCGTTTACCTAAATTTCTTTGCTCAGAAGTTACTTGATCTGAACTTATATCAAATAAGCGTGCAGCCGTTTCGGTGTGAATATCACGATTGTGAGCAAATGCTGCTAATAATGCAGGATCTTGTGACAAGTATGCAAGTACACGCAACTCAATTTGTGAATAATCTGCAGACAAAAATAAATGCCCTTGTTTTGGCACAAACGCTGCACGAATCTCTTTACCATATTCGGTAAGTGTCGGAATATTCTGCATGTTTGGCTCTGAGGACGAAAGCCTTCCGGTCGCCACTTGGGTTTGGCTAAACGAAGTATGAATTTTACTAGTATGCGGATTAATATATTCGGGCAATACATCAATATAAGTGGATTTTAATTTTGAAAGTTCACGATATTTTGCGATCAAAGCAGGAACCGGATGCATTTTGCTCAGCACCTGCAAGACTTCTGCATCTGTTGAATATCCGGTTCGCTTAGCACTCTTTTTTTGGGGCGGCAGCAGTAATTTTACAAACAATAACTGTTCCACTTGTTTGGGAGAATTAAGATTAAGCTCATCCTTGCTCATCCCCACCAAACTACTTACTTTATCCATGATAAGAGTAAGTTCATGCTCAACCACTTGGCCTAGCTCTTTAAGCACCGTCACATCAAGATTAATCCCCTCAACTTCCATTTCATAGAGCACTTTCATCAGAGGTAGCTCCATATCTTGATAGAGATCAATCAATTTTTCTTGTTTTAATTCTTTATCCAAAAGCGGTTTTAATCGAAATGTTTGATGCGCATCTGCTGCTGCATACTGCGTGGCCAATTCAAGAGGCACGTAAGAAAAATTTTTATATTTATTATCTTTCACTACTTCTTGATATGAAAGCATCGGTTCACCAAAATAATGCTCAGAAAGATATTTGAGCCCGTTGCGCTGCCAATCCTTGGTGATTAAATTTGCTGCAATCAATGTATCATCTATGTGGCCCTTGGTTTCTATTCCAATACTTTGCAATGATTCTAAATCGAATTTGGCATTATGAAATATTTTTGTTATCTGCTCATCAGCAAATACCGGCTGGAGCATTTTTACTATATAATCTTGTGAAAGTTGCGGCACAATCTTGTGCCCAAAAGGCAGATAATAGGCAATTCCTTCTTGCACACAAAATGAGATTCCAATGCAGCTATTTTTGAGCATTGGATCAACGCTCGTGGTTTCCGTATCAATTGCCACCAGCTGGCGCTGTTTGATTAAGTTTATTAAATTTTCTAATTGATCAGTGCTAAGTATGGTAATAAAAGTATATCCTGCCATCTTTTGCGCAACTTCGGGCACAATGCCACGCTGCACATTTTCTTGCGCATCAACATCTTTGAGTAATGATCTAAATTCAAGCTCAGCAAAAAGCGGCCGCGCATTTACCCAATTATGTGCATTAAATGCCAAATCCTGATCTGAAAATCCGGAAGGGTGATACTGTAATAAAAACAACTGATAGCTTAAAAAAGCATCCTCTTTATTTGCCAGCAATGCCGCGCGCATACGCTCCTTACTTACTTTATCAATATTGGCATATAAATCTTCCATGGAGTTAAATTGGCGGGCAAGCTCCGCAGCACCCTTATCACCAATTCCCTTGACTCCGGGAATATTATCAGAAGCATCTCCCAGAATGGCAAAATAAATAGGCAACTTAGCAACCGGCAAGCCCATTTTTATGCCAAATATTTCTTCGTTAAAAATCTGATCCTTCCATGGATCGAAGATCACAATCTTCTCATTTTCAATTGCTTGGCCCATATCTTTATCTGAAGTGATGAGCACCACTTTTTTACCCGCCTGCTTTTGCTCTTGGGCAATCGAATACATAATATCATCTGCTTCAATACCTTGCTGAGCAATTTGGCGCATACCGATCATTTTAGCAAATTTCACAATATATTCTTTTTGCTCAAATATATCGCTGGGAGGCGCCTGGCGCGTTGCCTTATACTCTTGATACATTTCATGGCGTGTGGTTTTGCCACGGCTATCCCATACAATCGCAATGTGCTCGGGCTTAAAAGTATCAATTAACTTTTTGATCATCCGTACAAAACTATACACCGCCTGTACCGGTACACCTTTTGCCGTATGAAGCGGACGCACGCCATAATAGGCACGATATAAAAATGATGAGCCATCAATTAAATAGACAGTTTTTTTTGGATCTAAATTCATCTAAAAGCCTTTATTGAGTAAATGAAGCTTCTCATGCGGATATGCATGTAGGGCATTTATATCCATTGTGTCTTTTATGAACAGCTTTTTCAAGCCTCTCCACTTTAAAAAGGCTTCAATATAAAAATTTCTTAATATTCAAAAAATCATCTAAAGCTCGTCCATTTTTTCAATATTTTGCTGCGTGTTTTATTTTTTTATTATGTTGCATCGCGTCTATTTATCTTCTAAGAATATTATCTTTTCATCTTTATCTGGATCTTTATTTGACCGTTCTGAATTATTTCTAAATGAATTGATCTTTTGCTTTTTGATTACAAGCATTTAAAAATTAGAAATTATTTCCTAAAAGGATCCTATATTTTGATAACTTTCATGTAAACTTTTTTACATACTCAACCCAATTTTTTATTCCAAAAGTGCACAAATTAATGAGTATTTAGATGTCTATGGGCCGGTAAATGTCTATGGGCCAATTAATACTACCTATTATATTACCATTAATGGCAATCCGGTGGTATCAACCAATCCGGCTAACTGCAATCTTTCCGTAGGTGATTTTACCAATCCGGTAGCTAATGGCTATTCAAATACGGCAATTGGCGAAAGTGCCATGCAAAATAATCAGATTGGAGTGCGTGATACTGCCGTAGGATGCGAGGCCTTAAAATTAAGCACTAAAGGTAATGATAACACTGCGATCGGTGCACAAT
>BTUB01000018.1:0-15205 GCA_045863215.1 Candidatus Babeliales bacterium
TTCATTTTTACTCACGTAATTTGCAAGATATGTCTGCCATGTTTCCGGATTTGCATCAAGCTTTTTCAAAATTCACAGGCGATTCATTGATTTGCGAAGGGGAAGCGATTGTATATGATCCGCATACGGGTGCCTTTTCGAAGTTCCAAGAAACAGTAAGACGCAAAAGAAAACATGATATAGAACAGGTGATGAAAGATCTTCCGCTTCAAGTTTTTATCTTTGATATTATGTATTTGAATGGCAAGGACCTTATGCCATTGGGGCATGAAGAGCGTCGTGCGTATGTAGAAAAAGTATTTAATAAAGCTACCGGTGATTTAATTCATCCGATTGAAGAAAAAAAAGTAGCTACCGCCAAAGAATTAGAAGATTATTTTAATCATAATATTGCTGCGGGTCTTGAGGGGCTGGTGGTAAAACGGCCTGATGCGATCTATCAACCGGGTAAACGTAATTTTAATTGGATCAAATTAAAACGTACTGAGGAAGGGCAATTAGAGGATACGCTTGATTGTGTAATCCTTGGCTATTATGCGGGTGAAGGTAAGCGCGCGCAATTTGGAGTGGGTGCTTTTTTAGTGGGTCTTTTTAATAAAAAAGAGGATCGTTTGAAACAGTGGCAAAAGTGGGTACGGGCCTCAAAGATGAAGATTGGGTTGAACTAAAGCTTAAATGTGATCAGCTTAAAGTAAAGGAACAACCTAAGAACGTGGTTTGTGCCAAAGAATTATATCCGGATGTATGGGTGAATCCTGAAATCGTCTGCTCAATTTTGGCCGATGAAATCACGGTGTCTCCGCTACATTCAGCAGGCAAGACTGAAGATCATTTAGGATACGCGCTTCGCTTTCCACGATTTATGGGATATCGGCCCGATAAAAGTGGTACTGAAGCAACTACCACTTTAGAAATCAAACGATTATATGATATTCAGTTTAAAAAATAACCGTATCGAACTATGCAGGTCTTTGAATGAAGTGTTAAATTTTTGAAAAAATTTAACAAAAAAAAGACAGCGGATGAAAGCTGCCTTTTTTTTGTGTTCAAAAAAATTAATTTCTTACGTGCGCAATACCTTTATCTACATAATAACGCGCAACTTCATTGCGGGTTTCTTGATACAGACGAGTATTAGTAACGGAAGGAGCTAACTCTTCAACATTAGTTTGGCCCAACAACCATACCACAAATGCTACTACTTCTTCACGTGTTAATGTTACTACTCCATCAACTACCACATCACCAATGGTGCGTTTAGCCAGGAGATCATGGATTACTACTAATGCTACTTCTAAGAATTGATCAGTGTTTAATACCGTAACTTGACCGGCAGATGGTAAATCTAAAGTAATATTAATAGAATCATTCAAGAATACGCGATTAAGTACATATTTTTTCAAGAATTTTTTCAAACGCCCCAATGCATTAAAATCGCAGCGAGGTAATTCTTCTAATAATTCTTTACCAATTAAATAGCTTAAAAATACTTTTGCATCATCTGTGTTTGCAACTAATCTGCTATTAGTTTCACGACAATCGCATGCCATTTGTGCTTTATCGCTTGGGCAACGATCGCTTGCAAAAGTTGTATATGGCACGCTTGAAATTAAGAGTGCAAGGGCTAAGGTGAAAGATGAGTTCATGATATATCTCCTTATTGAGAACTGAATATTAAAATTCTTCCGACATTGTAATATTAATTGTCAAAGTTTGTCAAACTTCATGAATTCGAACTGTTGCAAGTATGGATTACATACTTTTATTAACCAATGAGCTTTTTAGAAAAATTAGAGTGTTTAGATCTAAGCTACTATTTAAAATGTTTAGAATGAAGGTTGGCAATTACCAGCTCTGTAAGCTCAAAATGCACCTTTGCCCCGCTTTTAACAAAATCAAGAAGCGGGGAAATTGGTTCCCGTTCCCATTGCATTGCGCTAAAAGCCGTCGTATACTGCTTATAGACGCTCAATTCACTAATTAGGGGCTTATGATCAGTTTACGCGCGAGTGAATATTCACTCATTTTCATGAAAAAGCATTGGTTTGGCATTGTTGCATTAACACTAGCTGCAAGTTTTACCATGATTCAAACTCCGTATATTTCTCATAAAATCCAAAGTTATGCCCTTTCGAGTACCCAAGAGATGCTGGGCTCTCGTTCGTTGGCTCCGGTCCAAGAGCAAAAGATTAGAGATATTGCTCAGAAACTAGGGATTATCCAGGCTATTCATATTCGCAGAATGAATTCGAACGCTTTAAAACAATTTGGCTACCATAATGCCTTTGCCTATTTTCCTCATTTTTTAAATATGATCCCTTTAGGAAATCAGGCTTTTTTGTATATCAGCGAAGGTTTTTTTGAAGATTTGAGTGAGCAAGAGCAAGATTTCTTGATTGGCCATGAGCTGGTGCATATTAAAGAAGGGCACACCAAATATAGTTTGATCATATATTTCGTTTTCATTATTTTGATTACACTTGCTGTTTGGTGGTTACGTAATAGATATAGCTTTTTACGCTATTGGCCTGCAACAATAGGCCTTTGGATATTACTGGTATGGGTGCTTAATTTTGGCCACTTGGCATATCGTCGCCATATTGAGCGCGTGGCTGATATACAATCACTTGAATGCCTAGGAACACATGCAGGATTATTAAAACTCATTGAACGGTGGGCTAGAGAGTATAAAATGCCATTGCACAATGATTATTATGGCATATTTGCAGATCATCCTTCGATCGCAGAGCGCAAAGCATATTGTTTAGAATTAAAACAAAAATCTCACAAGGAGTTATCTCATGAAAATTAACACAATTTTGAAAAGTGGCATATTTGGCAGTGCTCTCCTTTTTTGCTGCCAAGCAAACACAAAAATAGTTGAATATTATGAAGATGCGTATGCGCAGCAAGCACCACTAGAATTAGTGGATAAAGTAGCACATGTTGCGGATAAAATTGTTTTTTCAAAAGATTATGAAATGATTGTTCCTAAAAAGCCTGGTTTGCAAATTAATCCGGTGAATAAGATCATTGGGTATGGTATTAATCCGCAAACTAAAAATCCTTTTATAATTATAAATCCTGAATGGTTTTCAACTTTAAATAAAGAGCAGCAAGATTTTTTGATTGCGCGTGGTTTACTAACCTTAGATAATAGCAAGTGGCATACGTTACCAAAACTATTTACGCCATTATGGATCATTATTTTCTTGGCCCTGGGTGTGCTTGCATTCTTTATTCTTAAAAAGAAGTTTATGGTGGGTAAGCCAACATGGATGATAGTTCTTGCGACGCTTGTTCCCTTGTTCATCATAGATACTGTTTTGGGGCCAGTTCATACTAAAATGGGTTTAAATATTTCTCGCCGATTTGATGCGCAAATGGCACGCATGGCGCTTGATAAATTGAACCAAGAGAAGCAAGTTGCTCTAGATACATTCAAAAAAATGGATGATTTTGTAAAGAAAGAATTGGATGAAGGTAATACCTTCTGGAAGCAATATGAAAATACGTTTGCTGATCTTGTTAATCGATTGAAATAGATAGACTTTTAAGTAATAGTAACCCAAGTTCTTAGCTTGGGTTATTTTTTTTATTTATTACTCAAATTATAAAAATATTCTGCTTCTTCAGTTGGATTATCTGCATCAATAATTGCTTTACCAATCACGATGCCATCGGGCTTAATGTTGAGAATATTAAAAATAGAGCTACGGGTAATTTTGGCTGATACAAAAATAGGAAGCTCAGTATTACCGCGTACCATTTCCCACTTATCGAGTAAAATCAATGCATCCTTCTCATCATATGCTTGATGGAATAATAATGCGTCAGCACCTAAATTTTTTGCTTCTAATGCTGATTGGCCCACTGAGCTGGCATCAACCAAATCAAGCATTACCTTCATATTAGATTGATGCGCCATAGTTGCTGCAGAGTGAATTACTTCTTTGCCCGTGCCGGCCATTACGGTGATCCAATCGGCGCCCGCAGAGGCAATGATAGAAACGGCTTCTTTGCCTCGATCGATGACCTTTGCATCAGCCAAAAGTGTGTGTTTAGGAAACTCTTCACGAAATCTTTCGATTGCTTTTACTCCATATTTGTAAATAAGTAATGTTCCCACTTCAAGAATATCACTGTGTTCCACTACTTTTTTTGCAGTCTCTATGGCTTGATCCAAATCAGTGATATCAAATGCAATCTGAAGTTTCATCTTCTTGTTCCTTTTAAGATTCCGTTAAAATGCATGTGGGATTATAGTAAAGCAAGGATGTGTCATATATATTTTCATTTCTTTTCTTAATATGTCAATTGCCTGCTCAATCGATCTTTATCCTTTTTGTACATCGGAATTATGCTGCCAAAATAATGGCTGAAGTTTAAAATATAGAGTGCTTGGGCATTTAAATCAAAACCAGGCTTAATATAAATGTCAGGCAAAATAAGATGAGGAGACTCTTTAAAAAGAGTGATTCCCAAAGGTACATATACGTATTTGGGATCCAAAAAAATGGCAATTGATTCAAGAGGAACAATATTAGTATCGGGAATCGGCTCTTGTGTTACTAGCCAATAATGTATCTGTAATTCTTCATCATAAAGTTGTTCAAATTTGTAAACTTCAACCGGTTCGTCTTCTTCAAGTTCCCAATGATCTATTGTATTACCAGATCGCACAATCGGAACCATTTTAGGAGAGATGATTACGTATACAAATGGTTTAATATGCTTGCGTGGAAAAATAATTTCTCCCAGAATGTCGGAAATATCTAGAAAGCCACCATAGGTAGCAAATATACCCGCAAGATGAGGAGTAAAAAGGCGTTTGGTGCGGTAGCGATTAGGTTTTCCTACTTTATCCAGCTTGTTTACTAATTTTTGTGTGTTCGGTGCGCTTATTTCCGGATACGGTTTTAAAAATTGTACAATAAGTTGTTCGGCCTTCAAGCTGGGATTGTGGAAAAAAAGTGCTAAAATAAAGAATAGTGGCATAAAAAGATAATTCATTATACCTCACTTGGTGGTAGGTTTTATTATTTTCACCATAGCAGACTGAGGGAAAATAAATCTATGGTTTGGGAGTATTTCGATGGCATTTAAAGAATCGGTTTTACAAAATTTGCCCCAGTGGCATGCGTTTATTAAAGAATATGCATTGTCTGATTTGCAGCAAAAACAGTTTGCGCGCTATTTTGAACTTGTAAGCGAATATAATGAGCTTTTTAATTTAACGGCTATTACTCAACCAGCTGAAATTGTTGCGTACCATTTTCAGGATTCTTTGGCGATTTCAAAATTTGTTGATTTTAAAAAGCTGCAAATGATTGCCGATGTGGGTAGTGGTGCCGGATTTCCGGGAATTCCTTTAAAAATTGTATTTCCTCATTTGGATGCGATTTTAATTGAAGTAACAAAGAAAAAAATTGAATTTTTAGAATTGGTCTGTGCCGAATTAGATTTAGAGAGTATCATGCCCATGGATCTGGATTGGCGCACTTTTTTGCGCAAAACTGATGAGCCGATTGATCTATTTGTTTCACGAGCTTCTTTACATCCAGATGAGCTTATTCGTATGTTTAAACCGATTTGCCCGTATCGGGATAAAAAAGTAGTTTATTGGGCTTCAAAGGAGTGGCAATTGTCTGCAGTTGAAGAACCGTTCTTTGAAAAAGAAGAGAGGTACACAGTGAAAAATAAAGAAAGAAGATTGATCTTTTTTGGAAAGGTTCAAAATAATGGTTAAGAAAATTTCATGGTTTTGTTTTGGCATCCTGATCAGTTTTAGCACTTCAAATAGTATGAATGCTCCAGAGGTGCCATTTGAAAATATAAAAAGATATTTGGAATTTGCCGTGAAGGGACTTTCAAGAGTTCCAACAAAAGCATTTCATTGTAGAAAATATGGATATAATGGAACCCTAATACATATTGTGAAATATCCAGACCAAGTAGGGATCGGACATATTATTGAGAATGCGCAGCCTTCCATGTTTTGGGGCTATTGGTATGCAGATAGTTGTGTGCCACAAAATCGTATTTTTATTGAAGATGATAATGTGAAATGTGAAGCTGAAATTAAAAGTGGGGCAGATACGGAACCTAAAATTCTTTCTAGCTATTTCTTTTCCAATAATTTGGCGGTTATGTGGGAAGTTGCATCGCACTTAATTAAAAGGGCTGATGGAATAAGTTACTGGGATACCCCTTCAGAAAAAAAATGTTACATTACTAGAGCATCTTTATCTGAGATTCAAAGTCAAAATAATATTTTTGATTTAGATAGTGGCAAAGTTGAAGTAAGTGATAAGTAAAGTATCTGATACTCACATCAAGTTAAGACACATAGGAATGATACACATGAATGGTAATATTATCTTTTTGATTTCTTTGGCACATCTTTCTGTTAGCAGCATGGAAAATCCTGGGCAACAATTGCTGCCAGAATATAAGTTAATTTTTGTAAAAAATTTTTTGACTGAGCAATTCAAAGCATCCTATGAACAGACCACATTGGTGGAACGTAACCGATATAAATGTCATGGAATAAAGATACCGATTTATACATTTGATTGTGCCAATTCTAATAATACTACTCTTGCCACTTCTTGCATTATCAAAGATGCTTATCCTGCCATTTGGTTTGGCGCAAGTTACGATGATAAAGCGCTTTCTACTGATCGTGTTTTTTTAGAAAATGGTAATTCATATTATCAAGCACAGATAGTAAAAAGAGCCAATGATTTTGCAATACGTTCTAGTTGTAGGGTAGTGGGCACGGGAGTGCTGGCAATCTTATGGAGAGATTTGGTATTTAAAAAAACATTTCTTACGCTCGCGCAGATTACTGACATGCAAAAAGATGGTGACATTGTAGATCTCGATGTGAATAGGCAATTAATTGCAGAATAAGATAGAGCCCCGAATGAAATTATTTACATTTCATGAGCAATGGTTTATATCTTGCCACACTATAGATCACGCGTGCCCTTGGGACGCAAAACCTTTAACAAAAAAGAAAGGATAATTATGAAACAAGGGATGTTAGAAAGCTATTTTGCGGGGATTGTGGATACACAAAATGGCGTGAGTTATTGGCGTATTATCCGTTACTTTATTCCTGAATATATTACCTCGTTTGTTATTTTTGCACTTCCATTTTGGATCGATTCATATTTTATTAGTATGCTCAAATCAACGCCTGCATATGCTACTTTGGGTACCACTAATAATGCATTGCATCTTTTATTTAAAATTGCTGAAGCTTTTTCCATTGGCGCAGTGATTTTGGTGGGTAATCATAATGGATTGCATGAATATAAAAAAGCAGGAAAAATTTTTCGAGATGCGTTTTGGATTACCTTGATATGTGGTGCTGTTTTATCTACTATTTTATATTTTTCTTCTTATTTCATTCTGCACTGGCTCAATGCATCGCAAGAAATTATTGCTTTGGGGATTCCCTTTTGGCGCTTGCGGGCCGTGGGTGTCTTTTTTACCTTTATCTATTTAGCATTTATCGGATTTTTGCGTGGAATTAAAAATACGCGTACTCCAATGTATATTTTTGTGATTGGAGCACTAGTTTTTACTTTTTTTGATTATTGTCTTATTTTTGGCAGATGTGGATTTCCTGCATTGGGATTTAATGGTTCTGCATGGGCATCAGTAGTGCAAGCAATTACGATGGCAATTGCAGCTGCTTTATTTGTATTATGTGATTCACGGTATAAACAATATGGAATTGAATTTTTTAATGAATTTTCCGGCGCGTATTATTTCAAAGATTTGTTGATGGTGGTATGGCCCGTTGCGATTGATAAAGCAACTTTGGCGTTTGCGTATGTCTGGCTCAGTAAAATGCTTAATACAATGGGCACCTGTACTACCGCCAGCTTTTGTGCGGTAAAAGATTTGGAACGTTTTGCTTTTTTACCTGCCATTGCACTGGCCCAAGTGATTACTTTTTTGGTGAGTAATGATTATGGCATTCATAATTGGGCAGGAATTAAAAGTAATCTTAAAAAAGTAGTCTTCTTGGCCTCTATTATGGTGTTTTCTATTTTAGCTTTCTTTACCGTTTTTTCGGGTAGCTTGCTTACCATTTTTGATAAAAATGGTGATTTTACTCAAATGACAGTACGGATATTTCCAATTTTAAGTGTACTGGTCTTCTTTGATCTGGTACAATTGGTGCTATCCGGCGCTCTGCGCGGAGCGGGCGATGTAAAAGTGGTGATGTGGACCCGTTTGGCCGTCTGCCTTGGCTACTTTTTTCCCGTTTCGTATGTATTGGCTCAATCGCCCATTGCAGATCCGGCAATAAAATTTTTATTAATTTACGGCTCTTTTTATGTGGGCAACGGGCTTATGAGCATTGTATATGTGAATCGGCTTCGGGGGCCTAAATGGAAGACACACGAACTATAATTCCCCGCTTATCTTGAGCGAGTGAAGTGGTTGAGGGATATAAGGATACTATGGCACTTATTACCAAAGAAGAAGTACTCAAAATTGCGCATATGTCGCGCATTACTATTCATGAAGATGAAATTGAACCGCTTATCACACATTTAGAAGCGGTGCTTTCTTATGCAGCACGTGTTTCAGAAGTAGCAACTGGCCAACAAGAATCATTGCCTCAGAATATCAATGTGTTGCGTGAAGATGTAGCAATTCCTTTCAATGCCGAGCGCATTAAGCAAGAAGCACCTGAGATTGAAGAGAATTATTTTGTGGTACCCGCAATTTTAGAACAAGAATAAGGCCGGCTCATTTATGAATAATCTTTCTTTTTTATCAATTAAAGAATTACGTGAACTTTTAGACAGTAAAAAAATTACGCAAGAACAATTGCTTGATCATTACATAGAGCGGTTTAAAAAGTATGATGCTGATTTGGGATCAGCCCTTGAAGTATTTGATAAAGAATCAGTGCTTAAAGCGAGCCAAAATAATGGTATTCTTGCCGGAATTCCGGGGCTTCTAAAAGATAACATTGCCCAAGAGAATCGTGCGCTTTCATGTGCCTCAAAAATATTGGAAGGGTTGGAATCTACTTTTGATGCAACTGCTTCAAGCCGTTTAAAAAAAGAAGGCGCGTTATTATTAGGACGGGCAAATTGTGATGAATTTGCTATGGGAAGTTCAAACGAAACATCTGCATATCAAAAAACAAAAAATCCATGGGATTCTTCGCGGGTGTCCGGTGGCTCTAGTGGTGGATCAGCTGCTGCAGTTGCGGCAGGATTAGTGCCATGGGCACTCGGTTCTGATACGGGTGGATCGGTCCGTCAACCAGCTGGATTTTGTGGTATTGTAGGTAGCAAGCCAACATACGGATTGATTTCACGCTATGGATTAGTGGCCTATGCGTCCTCATTGGATCAAATTGGTATATTTACCCGCACCGTATATGATAATGCGCTGGTAATGTCGGCTATAGCGGGCCATGATCCCAAAGATTCTACCAGTCTCAATGTGCCAAAAACCGATTATACCAAATCGTTAGATAGTAAGTTGCCAGAAAATTTCACCATTGGTGTGGTGGAAAATGCGCTGTATGCGGAAGGGATGGATCCGGAGGTAGTTGCAGCTATTGAGCAAGCGATTGCAGAGTTTGAAAAACTTGGCACAAAAATTAAAAAAATTACATTACCGATTCTGGATTATTCAGCAGCGGTCTATTTCATTGTGAGCCGTGCCGAGGCAGCTTCGAATTTAGCACGCTTTGATGGAGTGCGGTATGGATTGCGCGCAAAAGATTCTTCAACTCTAGAAAAATTATATTGTAATACACGCCATGATGGATTTGGGCCAGAAGTGCGCAGCCGTATCATGATTGGCAACTATGTGCTTTCGGCGGGGCATGCTGATGCATTTATTAAAAAAGCAAAAAAAGTACAAGCCATGATTCGTCAAGGCTTTGTGGATGCCTATAAAGAAGTTGATTTACTTCTTATGCCAACGGCACCTATGCCGGCATTTAAATTTGGTGCTTTCGATGTGGATAAGCTGCAAATGGACTTGCAAGATTACTTTACGTGTGGTGTAAACTTAGCAGGTAATTGTGCAATTTCTATTCCCGGTGGTTTTACCAAAGCTGGATTACCCATTGGTTTTCAATTAATCGGGCCGCATTTAGGCGAAGAAATAATGTTTAAGGCGGCGCACGCTTATGAACAAGTGACTCCATGGTATAAGATGACACCAAAAGGATTTTAATTCCTATAATTTTCTTAGTGGTCCTAAACAAAAAGGTCGAAAAATCATAAAGTGATTCTAAATGCTGAAAACACTGTTTGAATGTGGGTTAAGCTAATGGTATACTTAATCTCACCGTTCCTGAATGTGTCAACTAAGTTACCCCTCTTGCTGATACCGATCAGATTTTGCAGGAGTTTAACAAGTTGATATCTTTAATTAAAATCGGATAATAGTGCTTCATTAGCTATTTTTTCAAATGATCAATAAGTGCTTTTTCTCTATTTGCGGTTGATCCCAGATGAGCGAGCATGAAACAATAGCTCAGTCCGGTAATTGGGGTAGTGAGCACTGCATCTAATATATGTGATTCTGGGGCTATGAAACGTGCTATGCGATGTGTTGCGTATCCAAGTGCACCTGGTATGGCTATGGCAGCTAAAAATCTTTTTATATTTAAATTAAGATGTATTGCCGTAAGCATTGATATGGCTAATTCTAATTTTTCTTTTTTATCGGCTATTTTTTGTTTTCGCTTGTGGGATTTTAATTTTTTGACATATAATTTTTTTTGTAATTCATCATTTTCTTGTTGAAGTTTTTCTATTTTTGCATCTTTTTGTGCGCAGTGTCCAGTTAAAATCTTAAATGCTTCAGGCTTTTTGGCTTGTAATATAGTTATTGTAGCCTGATCATCTGCATGTTGTTTAATCAATTGCATTACCTGATCATCTAAAGCATCTCGTTGCTGGATAAGTTCTTGGAGTTTAGGAATCATTTGATCCAGTTCTAGAAACCCTAAAAAATGATTAAGAATGCTAAGCCGTGTTGATTCATCAAATTGTTGATTTTTTATTAATCCGGAAATGCAGTGAAATACTTTTTTAACTTCTCCGTCATCGAAAACAGTTTCTATATACTCTGGTGTGGTAGTGAGCAAATTTACTCTTTTATGAATTTCATCTTGATCAAATCTGAGTTTATATACTTTTATCGGCTCTCTGCAAATGGCACACAAGATATCTGTGGTGTCTTCTTTTGCTTTTTTGCTCCATGTTGTATAGCAATCTACATGTAATGCATGATTGCATTTGAATGTGCGTATCGGTTGTAATGAATCAAAGGGTTCTTGGCACCATGCACAATTTTCTTTTTGAACAGATATTTCTGATTTGGATATGGGTGCTTCCATGGCCATACATGGCAATATAGTAACCAATAAAAGCAATAAAATACTCTTTTTTTTCATTTTGAATTCCTTATAACCCTTGAGGCTTATCATATGCATAGAGTATGCTTTATCTCAGGGATATGCAAAGGGGTAAATATCAGGGGTGGCATGAAGCGCATTCTGCACTGTTTTTTAATAAGTTGCATAAGTGTGACACTTGTGTATGCGTATGATCCTGGTATTTTCCCTTCTTATTCACATGAGTATGTGTGTAATTATTGTTATCGTCCCAAAAAATTATTTACTAGTGAAGCTCCGGCTTTGCGCTGCATGATGAATGGAGTATCTGGCATAATTAAAGATATAATTGATCTTCATCTGAATATCATTTCAAAAGAGACTTTTATTGTAATTGCAGCAACAATTTCTCCGTATTTAATTGCGCGGCAAATGGATGATAATATTCAATGCCATTTTTTTAGCCATACTAATCATAAAAATATTAATCAATGTCCGAGCTGGTGTAGTTCATTAGTACGTTTTGGCATAGGAGTACCCTTGGTGGGCTTTGGTTCGCAACTTTTTTTATCTTCTGATCCGGAATGGCAAGCTGCAGCATGGATGCTTATTTTGGGATTTCCTTTCGTAATTTTTGGTAAGGATATTATTAAATCTTTTGATGCTGATTTTTGCTTGCGTCCATGGCATGAAGATTTTTGTAAAGATCATAAGCGGAGTGGCGGGGGATTCCCTTCAGGGCATATGGCAGAAGCTGCATATATTGCAACTTTATATGGCATGCGTTTTGGCCATAAATTGGCAGTGCCACTTACTTTTTTTGCGGCAGCGGTGGGTATTATTTTTATTAACTGCAATCGCCATTATCTTTCACAAATCATTGCCGGTGCCGGCTTGGGTGCAATCTATGGTATTGCGGCTAATAAAGTGATTGATCGAAAATTATCCGAATACTGGAATGTTGGCTTGTGCCTTGATTGCAATGGTGTTGGAATTAGAGCTGGATATCAGTTTTGACGCATTGAATCCGCATGGTTATATGATTGCTTTCGCAATTAATCACTGTCTAATAATGTTATGTGAACTTGATCTTAGAAATTTGGCCAATGTCCGCTCGTGGTGAGTGATTGCTTTAGCAATCGTACATGTCCGTCGTAGCTGCATGCTTTGAAGAGCTCAGCATGAACGGAACTAGCGAAGGCTGGATCGAACCATGCGGACAAAAAAAGTCCCGAGTGAAACTTGTTGCGTATCGAGGGGTCACCCATAAATTCACCCTGAGCTTGTCAAAGGGTGGTCGTATTGAAGTATTGTACAATTTTCTAGAGTCTCTTATGCACAAAATAAACAATCGTTTGTGCGCGTTGAATAAATTTCTCAACTGCTTCTTTAGTAGGCGGAATATAGGATTTGTTTGGATATCTACTTTTGGTTGCATACGGACTGATTTCTTTCGCATCAGCGGTAAATTGATCAAAGTTGGTATCAAGAGTAATGCAGCTTTTTAATAATGGTTTTAAATCATGGGTAAGTGCAAATGAAACATCATGAGCAATTAAATAAGCTTTAAGCGTTTTTTCTAGTGCCTGTTCAATATGATATAATGAAACGCCGATTAATGGATTTTGTATATCAATGACTACTTGTGCCGCGCGCAAATCATTATCGGCGTATTCTATCCAAGAATAGCAATCATTAGTTGATGCTTGAGCAGAAAAAAGAAAAGAAAGAGAGAGAATAAAAGAATAAAAATAACGAGACATGTTGTATTCCTCCATTAAAAGAATTCACGCTAAGTTCAAGTTATACTTTATCATTTTGGGTTTGTATGTCAATTCGCATGAATACTATCAATTAGCTCATAAGCAAGTGGAAAAATATTACTGCCCATTACATTGCTTAAGATAATTACCGTTATTTTCTTTTGTGGTTCATAAAGAAAAATGCTTTCATAGCCATCAATTTTGCCTGGATGGTTAAAAATTATATAACCCAAACTATTATCAATATATACACCATATCCGACTCCCGCTTCATAAGAAGTGGTCAGATAAGACGTTGTCATTTTTTGTACCATTTCAGCATTGATAATCTTGTTGGAAAAAAGATTATGAATAAAGGTAAAAAGATCTAAAGCATTTGAAATGATCGATGATTCTGCATAATCAACTGACATATTAATCTCTTGTGCCGGCTGTAGTTGCTTTGTTTTTCTATCTAAACGATAGCCACTTGCCAGGTTGTGAAGCTTTTTTTGGATATCCGAAAGAAATGTATTAGTGAATGCAAAAGTATGTGATAGTTTCAAGGGTTTAAAAAGCTGTTCTTGCAAAAATGTTTCATAGGATTTATCCGTGATTGTTTCGATGATGAGTCCTAATAAAAGATAATTGCTGCCTTGATAATCATAGTGTGCGCCAGGAATAAAAGACTGTGGTGCTTGCGCAAAAAATTGTATTACTTCTTGTGGTGAATGTAATTTTTTATACCATTCTGTATGTCCAGCTATTTTTTCATAATCGGGAAGTCCGCTTGAATGAGTAAGTAGATGATGGATAGTAACTTGTTTCATCGATTCTGGCATTTTACCTTGCCACACCGGATGTGTTGCAGGCAAGTATGTGCTGACGGGTTTTTGTAAATTGATATATCCTTTTTGAGCAAGCAATAAAATAGCCGTAGCGGTGTATGTTTTTGTGATAGAGGCAAGCAAAAATTCTGAAGAAATGGAATTAATTTTTTTGGTATCATTGTTGGCAAATCCGAATGCCTTTTGGTATATAACCTTGCCATTTTGCCCGGCTACTATTACACCACTCAGCATATTATTTTTTTGAAACTCACTTATTAGTTTGTGAATCCGCGCAGTTTCTTTATGATGAATGAAAGTGAAAAAAGAATGCGCAGAAAATGCCAAAAGCAAGCTGCAAAGAATTATGCTGTATATTGCTATTTTTTTCATAAACTAGACCTTATTTAAAAAAACTCAGAATAAAGCTTATCAAGGTATCAATATTTGGTTCAATTATATTATTAGATTACATGATTCGAAGTTGTTGTAGCTCATTTTTAACGCTATAATGGCTATAATAGCTATTATTTCTTTCTTACTAATACAAAAATTATGAACTATTGGCACGAAAAGATTAAGATCGGTTCTTTAGAATTTCCCCGTTTTATCGGGGGGCCTTTGGATGGGATTACTGATTCCCCGTTTAGACGGCTCGTGCGTGATTTTTCTTCTGATGAGTTACTGTATTCAGAAATGCGCCATACCGGTTGTGTTGCCAATGAAAAGGGTGGGGTAAAGGCGCTTGAATTTGCTCAGATGGAACGCCCGCTTAATTTCCAATTTGCGGCCAATAAAGTTGATTTTATTGAGCGTGCCGTAGAAAAAGTGCTGATGCGAGGGGTAGACATGATCGATTTAAATGTGGGCTGCCCGGCTAGTAACGTAATCGGCTCAGGATCGGGTTCTGCGCTTATGGCAGATTTGCCCCGTTTAGAACTTATTCTTAAAGAGTTTCGCCGTTTAGTACCGATCCCATTCACCGTAAAAATTCGCGCCGGTTTTAAATGCCAAAATGCACTTGAAGTGGCAAAATTGATCCAGGATTGCGGGGCGGATGCCTTGGCGATCCATCCTCGCTTGCAAAGTCAAAAATTTGAAGGGCGGCCCGATTATGCGCTCGTGGCGCAGGTAAAAAAATCGGTCTCGATACCGGTTATAGTTTCTGGTGGGATTGTAAATTGGGCAACCGCCAAAATGGTATATGAGCAGACGGGTGTTGATGGCTTTTTAATCGGTCG
>BTUB01000019.1:0-1384 GCA_045863215.1 Candidatus Babeliales bacterium
GGGGGTTCGAATCCCTCCTGGCCTGCCAAAAAGTTGCAGGTAAATATGCGTAAGCGATGGATCAAGTAATGAAAGATATTGTACAGTTTTTAGGTGAAGTTCGTTCGGAGCTTAATAAAGTAGTATGGCCAAAATATGATGACTGGATGGGATCTACCATTATAGTTCTTATATTAGTGGTCCTTTTTGCTCTTTATTTGGGATTGATTGATTTTGGGCTTTCCAAGGTGGCAGGCTTCATTTTTAAGAGTTATGGCTCATAGATTAGGAATCGGGATAAAATCAGATGAAACGTTGGTATGTTGTCCAGGTGTATGCTGGCTTTGAAGAGGCGGTTAAATCTGATTTAACAAAGCGTATTCACGATGAAGGGTTAGAGGAATTGTTTGGGGATATTCTTATTCCATCAGCGCGTCTCAAGCAGATGTTTGATGCGGAAGAATCAAAAGATGCTCAATTATTTCCTGGATATGTTCTTGTCGAAATGGAGTCTACACCACAAACAATAAAGCTAGTTACATCATCTTTACGTGTTATTAAATTTTTAGGTGGCAAAGAACCTGTAGCGATTTCTCAGCGAGAAATTGAACGCATTCGAGGCCAAATAAAAGGTGAATTAGCCGTAGCAGCCAAGAAAACTGATTTCGCGGTTGGTTCTGAAGTTGATATTACTGATGGCCCATTTGCCGGATTTGTTGGCATTATTGAAAAAATTGATGAAGAGAATGAGCGGGTAACAGTAATGGTGAGCATTTTTGGTAGAATGACACCCGTCGAATTAGGTTTTAATCAAATAAAATAGTACGGTTCAAGGTAGGTTTTACAATGGCAAAAGCGGTAAAAGCTAAAATTAAGCTGCAAATTCCTGGTGGTGCCGCAACCCCAGCACCTCCGGTTGGTAACAATCTTGGTCAACATCAAGTGAATCTGATGGAGTTTTGCAAGCAGTTCAACGCGGCAACTTCTTCTAAAAAGGGCGAAACGGTTCCGGTAATTATTACGGTATATGTTGATAAAACATTTAGTTTTGAAATCAAAACACCACCGGCTTCCGAGCTTATCAGAAAAAAAATTAACATTTCAAAAGGTTCTTCACGGCCCAATACCGATAAAGTTGGTAAGATTACCATGGCTGACATTGAAGAAATCGCTAAAATCAAACTTCCTGATCTCAATGCCAATAGTATTGAACAAGCGAAAAAAATTATCGCGGGTTCAGCACGCAGTATGGGCGTTGTAGTGATTGAAAAATAGTTTGGAGGCAATTATATGATTAAACATGGTAAAAAATACCGTAAAGCAAAAGAACAGGTTTCGTCTGGCCAAATACTTCCGGTAAAAGAGGCTCTTACTAAAATTAAAGGGCTTTCTTTTGTTAAGTTTG
>BTUB01000019.1:1394-15184 GCA_045863215.1 Candidatus Babeliales bacterium
TTGATGAATCAGTAGATGCGCATGTAAATCTTGGTATTGATGCTTCTAAGGGTGATCAGGTGGTGCGTGGATCAGTGGTGCTTCCAAATGCCAAAGGAAAAGTGGCACGTGTTTTAGTATTTGCAAAAGGCGATTATGCTGAGCAAGCTAAAAAAGCGGGTGCTGATTTTGTAGGAACCGATGATCTTATTGAAAAAATCAATACCGGTTGGATGGATTTTGATTATGCGGTTGCCACTCCGGATTTGATGGTTGCGGTAGGTAAAGTTGCAAAAATTCTTGGTCCTCAAGGTAAATTGCCTAATAAAAAATTGGGTACGGTTACTTTTGAAGTGGCAGATGTTGTTTCTGATTTGAAAAAAGGTCGTGTATTCTTTAAGAATGATAAGAATGGCCTTGTGCATTTTTCTTTTGGTAAAATTTCATTTAGCCCGGAAAAATTACAAGAAAATTTGAGCGCATTCTTAAAAGCATTATCAAGTGCAAAGCCGGCGTCTTCAAAGGGTAAATTTCTTAAGAAGTTAACAGTTTCATCCACGATGGGCATTGGTATTCAAGTGAGCCCTGATGAAGTTTTAAGTGTCTGATTGCTAGAGGTATAGAATGAATCGTCAAGAAAAATCACAATTAGTAACAGAGCTTAAAGGACAGTTTTCTAAAGCAGCTGGGTCAATTCTGGTTGGATATAAAGGTCTTTCAGTAAATCAGTTGCAAAAGTTACGTCGTGGTGTTCGTCAAAATGGTGGACAATTCAAGGTAACTAAAGCGCGTTTAATGAGACTTGCTGCTCAAGATTTAGAAAATGCACAAGCTTTGGTGCCGTATTTTAAAGATCAAGTTGGTTTGGTTTTCATGGAAAACCAAGATCCAGCTCTTATTAAATTCTTGCATACATTTTCTAAAGAAAATGAAGCATTAAAATTTGTAGTGGGTTCATTAGAGGCTGAACTAGTTGATGCTTCAACTTTGGTTCGTTTGGCTCAATTACCTTCTCGTGAGGTATTGTTGTCACAGCTTTGTGGTGTGCTCAAAGCTCCAATTTCAAAATTGGCGTTTGTCTTGCAACAAGTTAGCAATAAAAAGCAGTAGTAATAAAGCAGTTATAAATAGATAAGTACTTATTAAATCCTTTTTGGAGAATCTATGTCATCTCAAGCATTTGAAAAATTGATCACTGAAATTGGCAATATGTCAGTTATCGAGTTGAATGATTTTGTTAAGGCCCTTGAAGAAAAATTTGGTGTTTCTGCTGCTGCAATGTCTGCAGGTGTTGCTGCTCCTGCTGGTGCTGCCCAAGCTGCACAGGCTGATGAGAAAGCAGAATACGATGTTAAATTAACTGATGCGGGCGCACAGAAAATTCAAGTGATTAAAGCGCTTAAAGGTGCAACCAGCTTGTCATTATCTGAAGCAAAAGAAAAAGTTGATGGAGCTCCTATGGTAGTTGCTAGCAAGCTTGCTAAAGCTGATGCTGAAAAGTTGAAAAAAGAACTTGAAGCAGCTGGCGCAAAAGTTGAGCTCGTTTAATAATTTTTTTTATTACTGCTTTTTTATTGTTTGATCTCAAGACACGAATATTAGTTACTTCCGTTGCAAAGTAACTAATATATTTTTATGAGGAGCGACTTAATGTCTAAGTTGCACATAAGCAAAAACAATATTCGAAGATCTTTTGGTAAGATCAAGGATATCGCACCCGTACCCAACTTAATCGAGATACAATCTACTTCTTTTAATGAATTCGCGCAATTAGATTTTCTTCCGAGCGAGCGAAAATTAGTAGGCCTTGAAAAGGTCCTTAAAGACGTATTTCCTATAGAATACAATGATAAAATGTCCTTGGAATACGTAAGTTATGAATTGGGGCAATGGGCGTGCACTTGTGGCAAATTGACCGGTATTGAAAATAGATACCAGTGGAGTTGTTCCTCTTGTAAAAAATCGGATTGTTCTCGTCTTGATGCAGATTTTACGTGTCGCTTCTGCAAAAAGAAGGCAGCTCGTTATAAAACCTGTTCCAACTGCTTATCCCGTGTAATAGTTAAACTTCCTATGACTCTCGATGAATGTCGTTCAAGTGAACAGACATTCTCTATGCCATTGAAAGTGAAAATTCAATTAATTAGTTGGTCATTGGATGCAAACAATAAAAAAGTGATCCACGATATTAAAGAACAAGACATTTTCTTTGCGGATATTCCGGTAATGGCGGATCTATATGAAGAAAATGGCAAGTTTCTCTTGGGAAATCTGGGAACATTCTTGATCAACGGAGTTGACCGCGTAATTGTGAGCCAATTGCATCGTTCTCCGGGAGTTGTTTTCTCTCAAAGTAAAAAAGTAAAAGATTTCCGTGGTCGCCCTTATTATTTAGCACGTGTTATTCCAATGCGCGGATCATGGCTTGATTTTGAGTTTGATAGCAATGATTATTGTTATGTGCGTATTGATAAGAAAAAGAAAATTTTGGTAACCACATTCTTGCAAGCGCTTGGTGTGCCTCGTGAAAATATTGTTTCACTTTTCTATAATTTTGAAAAAATCCAGGCACAAAAAGGTGAATTTTATCGACAAGTAGATACTAGCTTGCTTGGCCAACGTATTGAAAAGGGAATGTTGCCTGAAAAAGAAGAAAAAGCATTTTTGGGAAATCGAGTAACCAAAGATATTATTTCTCGTTTGGCAAAAGTAGGTATTGATAAATTAATTCTTAGAAAAGCAAGCTTGCTTAATCGTGTCTTTGCAAGCGATGTAATTGATTCTGATACCGGCGAAATTTTGGTGGAACAAGGGCAAGTATTTACTGAGGACCATTATGAAATGTTTAAGCGATTCAAAAATCTTGAATTCGCTTTAATTCAATCTTCTGGTTATGTATTCCAACCTACAATTGCCATGACATTAACTCAAGATCGTTGCATGAATGAAGAAGATGCGCTTAAAGAATTACATGCGAAAATCTTTCCGGGAGATACTTCATCATTAAAAGAAATAAAGCAACGATTTGAAGATCTCTTTTTCAACCCACGCTTTTATGATCTTACTAAAGTAGGTCGCATTCGCATGAATAGAAAGCTGGGATTGGAAACTTCCGAAGAAACCACAGTGCTTACCAAAGAAGATTTAATTGCAACCATCCGTTATTTGGTTGGATTACGTGAACGTGGTGAAGGTGAACTGGATGATATTGACCACTTGGGAAATAGACGTGTTCGCTTGGTTGGTGAGCTATTAACAAATCAAATTTATCTTGGATTCTTACGTATTGAGCGTATCATTCGTGAACGATTCAGAATGCAAGAGCCGCACAGTGCGTTAATGCCACAAGATTTTCTTAATGTAAAACCGTTGAGTGTAGTGCTTCGCGAGTTCTTTGGTTTGGGTCAGTTATCTCAATTCATGGATCAAACCAATCCACTTGCGGAAGTTGCGCATAAGCGTCGTCTTTCTGCTCTTGGGCCCGGTGGTGTATTAAAAGATCGCGCAACATACGAAATTCGTGATGTACACACATCTCACTATGGCAGAATTTGTCCTATTGAAACTCCTGAAGGTCAAACCATTGGTCTTATCTCTTCATTGGCTACGTATGCAATGGTAAATGATCTTGGATTTATTGAGACGGCTTATCGCCCCGTAAAAGATGGCAAAATTAAAGATGAAGTGGTATTCTTGGATGCTTTCCAAGAGCAAGATCAATTTATTGCTCAGCCTGATGAAGCAATTACACAAGACTTAAAATTACAAGAATCAAAAGTTTTTGCACGAAATCAAGGCAACTTCTTGTATGCTGATGCAGATAAAATTAATTATATCGATTTATCGCCAAAGCAATTGGTTTCAGTATCATCAGCTCTTATTCCTTTCTTGGAGCATGATGATGCCAGTCGTGCATTAATGGGCGCTAACATGCAACGTCAGGCGGTGCCTTTAATCAATCCTCACAACACGCTTGTGGGTACGGGTATGGAACGCGAAATTGCAAAAGCATCCGGCGGTGTGCTAACGGCAAACGTGCGGGAGTGGTTGAATTTGTATCATCTGAAAAAATTATGATTCGTGCTGATGAGTCTGAATTTAGAAATATGGATGAATGGATTTCTCAAGCAATTGATACGTATCATTTAAGGAAGTTTCAACGTTCAAGCCATAGCACGTGGATTCATCATACGCCAATCGTTAAACGTGGTGATCGAGTTGAGGCTGGTAGCATATTAACTAATGGTTCTTCAATCAAAAATGGTGAACTTGCATTGGGCGCCAATTTAATGGTTGCGTTTATGCCATGGCATGGCTACAACTTTGAGGATGCAATCGTATTAAATAAGCGATTGGTTGCAGAAGATATTCTTACTTCAGTGCACATCGACGAATATAAAGTTGATGCACGTGATACTAAGCTTGGACCTGAAGAAATTACGCGTGATATTCCTAATGTAAGCGAAATTGCGCTCGCAGGCCTTGATGAAGATGGTATTGTGCGTATCGGAACTCGCGTGAAGGCCGGAGATATTTTAGTAGGAAAAGTTACGCTCAAAGGTGATATTCAATATTCTCCGGAAGAGAAGTTGCTTCGTGCAATCTTTGGGGAAAAATCTCGCGAAGTGCGTGATACTTCATTGCGTGTGCCGCCTGGTATTGAAGGTACCGTAGTGGATGTGAAAATCTTCTCACGAAGTGGTGTGCGTAAAGATAAACGTTATAAAGATGAAATCACAAAATTTGTTACCAAAGTAGAAGCTGATTTTACTGATCATGCAGCGCTTTTGGAAAAAATGATTTCTGAAAGTATAGCACAAGGTCTTGATGGTCAAAAACCAGCTGCAAATACTTCCAAAGCAGTTTTGAGCGATGGAGTTTTTGATAAAGAGAAATTACTTTCAAAACCATTATCAGAGTTGTTTTTACTTAAAGCAGCTGATAAAGAAATGACTGAAAAGATCTCCAAGCTTAAAAATTCTTTCGAAAATCAATTGCGTATCTTAGCAGTTCTGAAAGAAGAACGAATCAATAAGCTTAAAAAAGGTGATGTACTTCCTTCTGGCGTGATTAAGATGGTGAAAGTATACATTGCTATGAAGCGCACGATTCAAGCAGGTGATAAATTAGCAGGTCGCCATGGAAATAAAGGTGTTGTTTCCACCATAGTTCCGCGTGAAGATATGCCTTCGCTTGAAGATGGTACGCCCGTTGATATCGTATTGAATCCATTAGGGGTTCCTTCACGTATGAACGTGGGCCAGATTTTGGAAACTGCCCTTGGTCTTGCAGGCAAGGAGCTAGGCAATCAACTTGATGCGCTCATAAAAACTCAGGGATATCAAGAAGTAAAAGCGCATCTTAAGCATTCATATGGCGTCGATTTAATTGAAGCATATGAAAAAGAATATGGTAAAGATGGCATCATGGAATTAGCAGTAAAAACTGCGCAACAAGGTGTGCAATACCAAACGCCGGTATTTGATGGTGCACAATATGATACTGATATCAAACCATTGCTTGAAGAATTGAATTTACCTCCAGTAGGTGCATTTAGATTGCGTGATGGTCGTACCGGTGAATATTTTGATCAGCCGGTAACTGTGGGCACCATTTACATGATGAAATTAAATCATATGGTTGATGATAAGGTTCACGCACGTTCTGTAGGGCCATACTCACTGGTAACCCAACAACCTCTTGGTGGTAAGGCTCAATTAGGTGGGCAACGTCTGGGAGAAATGGAAGTATGGGCACTCGAAGCATACGGTGCGGCATATACCTTGCAGGAAATGTTGACTTATAAATCAGATGATGTAAGCGGACGTCATAAGGTGTATGAAGCGATTGTGCGTGGAGAAGATGTGCCGGAGCCAGGTGTTCCTGAATCATTCAACGTATTAATTAAAGAACTTCAAAGTTTGGGTCTCCAAGTAGATTTGTTTAAGAGCGGCAAGGAGAAAGCAAGTGAATAATCGAATTCTAGATCGCTTTAGAGAATATGTTAATTTAACCCAATTTAATGCATTAAAAATTGGACTTGCCTCTTCTGAAAAGATTCGTTCTTTATCATATGGCGAGGTTAAGAAGATAGAAACTATTAACTATCGTACCTTGAAGCCAGAAAGAGATGGCCTATTTTGCGCGCGCATTTTTGGTCCCCAAAAGGACTGGGAATGTAACTGCGGTAAATATAAACGTATGAAACATCGTGGGGTAACCTGCGAAAAGTGTGGTGTAGAAGTAATTCAATCTCGTGTGCGTCGTGAACGTATGGGCCACATTGAGTTGGTTTCTCCGGTATGCCATATTTGGTATCTTAAAGGAATTCCAAGTTATTTGGGTCTCATTATGGATCTTCCGGTCAAGGATCTTGAACGGGTTATTTATTTTGATGCCTATATTGTGGTACATCAAGGAAGATCACCATATCCGCGCAAAACAATATTGAATAATGCCGAATACGAAAACTATCTTGATACTCATCCGGATGATTTTGAATTTGTGGCCGGATCGGGAGCGGAAGCAATTCGAGATATTCTTTCAATGATTGATTTGAAACTTGAAATTGCCAATTTGGAGCAAGAATATCGTCATACTACTTCAGTGGCAATTCGTCATAAGATTATGCGCCGTATTAAGGTGCTTTCAGGATTATTGCATGGCAATATGCGTCCTGAGTGGATGGTGCTTTCAATTCTTCCGGTTCTACCGCCTGATTTGCGTCCATTGGTGCCTTTAGAAGGTGGCAGATTTGCCAGCTCAGATTTAAATGAATTGTATCGACGTGTTTTAAATAGAAATATTCGTTTACAGCGTCTGCTTGAAATTGAAGCGCCTTCAGTAATTATTAAAAACGAAAAGCGTATGCTTCAAGAGGCAGTTGATGCATTAATTGATAATGGAAGACGTGGCCAACCGGTTCGCGGTTCAAATCGCCGTGCGCTCAAATCATTGAGTGAAATGTTGCGAGGTAAGCAGGGTCGGTTCCGTCAAAACTTGCTTGGTCGTCGTGTTGATTATTCAGGCCGTTCTGTAATTGTAGTTGATCCAGAGCTTAAAATGGATCGCTGTGGATTGCCAAAAGTAATGGCATTGGAACTCTTTAAACCGTATGTTTTTGCGGGTTTAATTGAAAGAGAAATAGCGCCAAATCTTCGTGTTGCAAAGCGTATGGTTGAAGAATTGTCTCCTGAAATTTGGGATGTTCTTGAAGAGGTGGTAAAAGATAGACCAGTTCTTCTCAATCGTGCTCCAACATTGCATCGCTTAGGTATTCAAGCATTCTTTCCAATTTTGGTAGATGGAAAAGCCATCAAAATTCACCCGCTCGTGTGTGCAGCATTTAACGCGGACTTTGATGGTGACCAAATGGCAGTACACTTGCCATTAAGTAGAAAGGCACAAGAAGAATCCAAAACTATGATTCTTTCTACAAATAATATTTTATCTCCTTCCAGTGGTCGTCCGGTAACGGTACCATCACAAGATATGATTCTTGGCTTGCATTATATGACTAAAATCAGATCAGGAAGTAAAGGTGAAGGAATTAATTTCTCCAGTATTGAAGAAGTTATTATGGCCTATCAGGCTGGTGAAATTGCATTACATGCCAAAATTGGTCTCAGACTTTCTGATAAATCCGAGCTTATCCAAACTACGGTGGGACGCGTTATTCTTTTTGAAGCGTTACCGCGTGAATCGGATTTCAACTGGATCAATAAAATTATGAAAAAGAGTGATTTAACTCGATTAGTGGAACGCATTTACTATAAATTTGGTAGCAAAGCGGCCGTTGAATCACTTGATAAAATTAAACGATTAGGATTTTATCATTCTACGGTTGGTGGTATTTCCTGCTCATTGGCAAATCTTATTGTGCCGCAGCGAAAGTATGAGATTGTAAATAAGGCTGATAGTGAAGTTCAGCGTATTGAAGATCTTTATATGGATGGGATTATTACCAATGGGGAACGCCGTAATAAGGTATTAAGCATTTGGGAAAACGCGACTGATGAAGTGGCAAGCGAAATGACCAAAATGCTCGAAAAACAAGATCAAGAAGCATTTATAAATGAGCATAAGGAATTTAAGCCATTTAATCCTATTTTTATGATGCTTGATTCAGGAGCGCGTGGATCCAAAGATCAAATTAAACAGCTTACTGGTATGCGAGGATTAATGTCCAAGCCATCAGGTGAGATTATGGAAACGCCGGTTAAGAGTAACTTTAAAGATGGATTAAGTGTATTTGAATATTTTATTTCGACACATGGTGCACGTAAAGGTCAAGCTGATACCGCGCTCAAAACAGCAAACTCAGGTTATTTAACTCGTCGATTGGTTGATGTGGCCCAAGATGTGATTGTAAGCATGGAAGATTGCCAAACGCTCGGATATATTGAGATTGAAGATCTCAAAGAATCCGGAGATATTATTTCTCCATTGGCAAATCGCGCAATGGGACGTACCTTAGCAGCTGATGTAAAAGATCCAGTAAGTGGCGAACTCATATTTAATCAAGGCCATTTGTTGGCGCGGGAAGATATGTTGCGTCTTGCAGATTCTGCCGTGTCCAAATTATTGATGCGTTCGGTATTAACATGCCAAGCAAAACGTGGTGTTTGTGCGCGTTGCTATGGATTTGATTTATCAAAAGGTGCACTTGTTGATGTGGGTACTACGGTTGGTGTAATTGCTGCTCAATCGATTGGTGAACCAGGTACACAGCTTACCATGAGAACCTTCCATATTGGGGGAACTGCAAGTGGTATGACTGAACGTCCATTTTACACTTCTAAACATGATGGTATTGTGGAATTGCGCGGCGTTCGTACGGTAACAAACCGTCATAATCAAATGATTGTGATGAGCCGTAAGGCGCGTTTATTCATTGTTTCGCCAGATGGCCGCGAACTTCAATCAAATGATTTAGAATATGGATCAACCTTATTAGTACAAGATAAACAAGCTATTAAGGCTGGTACCAGACTTGTTGAATGGGATCCAGCAAGCAAAGTATTGATTACTGAAAAAAGTGGAACTATTCGATTTGTGGATCTCATTGAAAACGTTACAATTCAAGAACGTTTTGATGAAAAAACGAACAAATCAAACTTTATTCTGCTTGAACACAAAAGTGAAAAACATCAGCCGGCAGTTGCTATCGAAGATGAAGATGGCAATGAATCAGCAATGTATTTCTTGCCTGCAGGTTCTTATCTTAATATAACCGAGGGGCAGAAAGTACAAGTAGGGGATATCTTGGTTAAGATTCCTCGCGAAGTCTCAAAAAATAAAGATATTACTGGTGGTTTGCCTCGTATTGCAGAACTCTTCGAGGCTCGTATGCCAAAAGATCCAGCAATACTTTCAGATATCGATGGAGAAGTGGTGTTTGGGGGCATGCATCGCGGTATGCGTAAAATTACGGTGGTGAATGGCTCTCAATCTATGGACTATTTCATTCCACGTGGCAAGCAAGTGAATGTGCTTAATGGTGAACGAGTAAGTGCTGGTGACCCATTAACTTCAGGTTCGCCGGTACTCCATGATATTTTGAGAATTATGGGGCCTGAGATGGTACAACGTTATTTGGTGGATCAGATCCAGCAAATTTATCGCTTGCAGGGCATTGATATTAATGATCGCCATATTGAATTGATTGTTCGCCAGATGTTGCGTAAAGTACGTGTAGTGGATGCAGGAGATACGGATTTCTTAATTAGTGATCGTGTTGATCGGGTTCACTTTAAAATGGTAAATTCATTGATTAAAGCTGAAGGTAAACGTGTAGCGACTGCTAAGCCTATTCTCATGGGTATTACCCAAGCATCATTAGGCACAGAAAGCTTCATTTCTGCGGCATCTTTCCAAGAAACAACACGTATTTTAGCAGAAGCTGCTATTGCTGCAACGGTTGATCATCTTTATGGATTGAAAGAAAATGTTATTGTGGGTAAATTGATACCAGCAGGCACGGGACTTGCTTCATTCAGAAAGAAATATTTGGGTGATGATGTTTCAGATCTTGAGCGTCAGGCACAACATGAAGAAATGCTTGAACGCCAAGAATATAGAAATGTACAGGTACAAGAAGGCGCGTAGCTCAGTGGTAGAGCATTGCTTTGACGTAGCAAGGGCCAGCGGTTCAATCCCGCTCGCGCCTACCATACTTAGCTAAAGCTTCGAATGGCAGGCCAGTCCTGCGAGGCTCTGTAGAGAGCCAAGTAGTGCCAGCTTCTTACCTTAGCAATTCAGATTGGAAAATAAGTGCTCGATGTAAAAAGTCGAGCACAAAGCTTAAAAAAGTGGTAAGATAGTAATAATTAGCAAGATTATGCAGATATATTATCAGAGGTTGCATTATGTCATTAGACACAAATAAAAAAGCAAAAATAGTAAAAGATTTCGGTATTTCAGCAAATGATACCGGTTCTATTCAGGTGCAAATTGCACTTTTAACTGAGCGCATTAAAGAGATTACCGCGCACCGTGAAAGTAATCCAAAAGATAATTCTTCTAAGCGAGGATTGTTGAAAGCGGTTGCCCAACGAAGAAATTTTTTGGAATATTTAAAAAAGCATGATTTAAAACAATATAAAGATATTCTTTCTCGCTTAGAATTGCGAAAATAAATGATTTGAAAAATTATTACTCGTTAGGTTATAAGAATGGTAAGAAAATTTAGTTTGCCGGAATTTGGGTATGAAGTAGAAATTGGCAAAGTTGCTCGCCAAGCCGATGGCGCCGCATGGTTTACACACGGAGGAACAGTTGTTTTAGTAACTGCTGTTTCTGAAGCTTCAAAAGACTTTCCCGGCTTTCTTCCATTAACCGTAGACTATCGAGAGCAATTTTCGGCAGCAGGAAAAATTCCCGGTGGATATTTTAAGCGTGAAGGGAAGTCTACTGATAGAGAAGTGCTTACTGGAAGATTAATTGATCGCTCTATTCGTCCTTTATTTCCGGCCGAGTATTTTAAGCAAATTCAAATTATCGCGACCGTGTACTCTGTTGATAAAGAACATGCTCCGAGTGTTATGGGCATGAATGCAACCTCAGTTGCTTTAACATTATCAAAGATTCCTTTTATGGGTCCTATTGGGGCAGTTGAAATGATTCGCTTCAACGGACAATGGATAGCAAACCCTTCTTTCCCGGATAGTAAAAAGGCAGATGCAAGACTTGTGGTTGCCGGAACTGATGAAGGTATTTGCATGGTTGAAGGATCAACTTCCCAAATATCTGAATCTGAATTTATTGATGTATTATTCCAGGCACATGAAAAAATTAAACGGTTGGTGCAATGGCAAAAAGAGATGCAAAAAGAATTGGGCATTGCCAAAGAACCGATTGCAGATGAATATAATTGGAAGGAATGGGAAAGTCGTATTGATTCCTTCTTAACTCCAGAATTGGTCAAGACAGTGAATGTGCCGGATAAAATTCAGCGCGGCGATGCAATGGATAAAATTCGCGATGCTTTAAGTGAATTATATAAAGAGCAAATTGCTGAAAATAGTGAAGTCGGAAGAGTAATTGATTATATTCTTGATCAGTTATTGCAACTTAAATTAACTGAGCTAATCTTCTCAAGAAATAAAAGAATTGATGATCGTGCCTTTGATCAAGTAAGGCAAATTTCAACTGAAGTTGGATTGCTTCCATTTACTCACGGATCTGCATTATTTACTCGTGGCAGAACACAAGCATTAGTAACTGCAACGTTGGGTGGCGGAGATGATGAACAAAAAATTGAAAGTGTAATGGATTATGAGCCAGAAGGTTCATTTATGCTACATTACAACTTCCCACCATTTTCAGTTGGTGAAGTAAGGCCGATGCGTGGCCCGGGACGTCGTGAAGTGGGGCATGGCTATTTGGCTGCCTCTGCGATTAGACAAGTATTGCCAAGCAATAAAGATTTTCCTTATACCATTCGTGTGGTTTCAGATATTTTGGAATCAGATGGTTCTACTTCTATGGCAACCGTGTGTGGCTCCACAATGGCGCTTATGCAAGCGGGAGTTCCTATCAATGGCATGGTAAGTGGCATTGCCATGGGATTGCTCAAAAGTAAAGATGGCCGCTTTGTGGTGCTTTCAGATATCTCTGGATTTGAAGACGCGTTTGGTTTAATGGACTTTAAAGTAGCAGGAACCGAAGAAGGTATTACTGCTATCCAGATGGATATTAAATATAAAGGCGGTTTATCCCGTGAAATTTTTGAATCTGCCTTGGCGCAAGCCAAAAAGGGCCGTTTGCACATCCTGGGTGAAATGCAAAAGGTGATGACGGCTCCAAACTCGGAACTTTCATCGTTGGTGCCAAAATTAGTTACTGTTAAAGTGAGCCCGGATAAAATTGGCGCTATTATTGGTACGGGTGGCAAAGTAATTAAAGAAATTATTGCAAAAACCAATACAAGTATTGATATTGATTCTGATGGATTAGTAAAAATATTCGGCGCGCCGGGTGCTGAAATTGAACAAGCAATTAATTGGGTAAAAACTCTTGCCGGTCAAATCGATGCTGGTACACGTTATACCGGTAAAATTAAAAAACTGGCAGATTTTGGTATCTTTGTGGAATTGGTACCGGGACTTGACGGACTTGTGCACATTTCTAATATTCCAAGAGAAAAACAACGCACATTCTTGCGTGATTTCAAAGTAGATGATGTGATTACGGTAGAAGTAATCGAATATGATGAAAGCACTGGCCGTGTGCGTCTTCGTCTTATTGAAAAATAAAGAATACACTCAATGGAAAAACAGTTTCAACGAGTTTCAGGACGCGGTTATAATCAACTGCGTCCTCTTGCTATTTCTTATAATGTGTTTGGCTATGCTGCCGGATCAGTATTATTTGAATTAGGCAATACAAAGATATTGTGCTCGGTCACATTGCAGACAGGGGTTCCCCCTTTTTTAAAAGGATCTAAGCGAGGATGGCTCACGGCTGAATACGCAATGTTGCCCACTTCGAGTCAACAACGTGTGGCGCGCGAAGGAAGTACCGGTAAACGTAATGATCGTGCTATAGAAATATCACGTCTTATTGGCCGTTGCTTAAGATCGGTGGTAGATTTATCTTTGCTGGGTGAGCGAACCATTATGGTTGATTGTGATGTATTGGAAGCTGATGGAAGTACTCGCACTGCTGCAATTACCGGAGCATTTCTAGCTCTCAAATTGGCTCAAGAGCATTGGATGAGAACTCATCAAATTACTGCTTCAATTTTAAAAAATGAATTGGTGGCAGTTTCTGCAGGAATGCTAAATCAATCTATTTTGCTTGATTTGGATTATTCAGAAGATAGCATTATTGATGCTGATTATAATTTTATTTTGACGCGTGATCATAAGCTTATTGAAATTCAAGGAGCTGCGGAAAAGAATGCGGTTTCTTGGGATGAATTTGATAAGATGAAAAAAGTGATATCTGCAGGAGTAAAAGATATGTTTAAAGCAATAGATGCTTCATGGCAAACAAAATATAATGCTACTTTAGCGATTGAACAATCAACCAAAGAATATTCTCATACACCACTCTTTTCTTTAAAAAATCGCCTGCAATCGGCTATATAATAATGCAACTTAAATTATTTCTTGATCAACTTCGCCAAGAAAACTTCTTTCTTGAAAAAAAGTTTGTTGTTCCTTTTGTGTATCCCAAAGAATATGTACCAATTGTGTTTGGCGGGCATTTACTCTCTTTTTTAAAAGAAAAAAATAATACCTTTGAAATAGTGGATATGCAAGAATGTGAACTTTCTCATATAATTTCGTGTTTAGAAACAAGTTTTT
>BTUB01000020.1:0-4070 GCA_045863215.1 Candidatus Babeliales bacterium
CAACACCCTGCCATCTTTGATTACACAAACACCTACACCAATTCTTGGATGATTATCCATATTAAACCTGTCTTTTTTCGTATAGAAAAATTCAAAAATTAATTTAATTTCAGATAGAACATTAGTTGCGCATCTAAAGCAAATAGTATAAGATAGTTAGTATTAAGATCAATCTATGAATCATGTTCTTGAAATGGAGGAATTATGAAAAGAACATTTTTATTATCTTTGGCTTTATTGAGTCCAATAACTGCTGTTAAAGCCCTAGAGCCAGCAACAGCAATTGCATTATCTGGACCAGCAATCTATGCATTAACTAATGATTGCTTTGATGCCGCTTCTAGCATTACTAACCGCGCCTTGCTTTCTGCAGCATTCGCCGCCACTGCCAAAATGTGTGCAAATGGGATGATTGCTGTGCTTAATCAACCGCACACAGATAAAAATTTCTTTAAACTTATGTTGCTAGGTGTGGGCAGTTTTGTTACAGGCGGATTAGCTTGTATTGGAACTGAAGGCTGCATACGTGAATTATTACGAGAAGCCAACCAAAAAAATAGTACCAGGTGAGAATTACAATTCTCAACTCTGATAATATCAATAAAAAACCGGCAGAAGATTATATGTCTTCTGCCAGTTAATTTTTTATCGGAGAATTATATTCATATCAAACCTGTCTTTTTTCATTTAGAAATGCCCTCATCATAAATCTATATTCTAATTGATAATAAGTTGCAAATTTATGGAATCTATATAGTATTAATCTTACATTCTTCAAATGGGAAAATTATGAAAAAATATCTATTGCACTTTTAAGTCTATTTACTATCAATTTAGCAATGCCAATGAGCTCAAATAATTCTACTAACTCAGTTACAAAATATATAGCGCCTGCACTTAAAATTACTGCTGGATTAGTGGAACTTGCTATCTCTGCATATAGTTTTAACTCTTGGCTTAAATCAGCAAATATTAGCACAAAAGAATTTAAAGCTTCTTATCTTGCTCCATATCCTACAAGAACTACACAAGCACTGGCTGCAAGCACTTATTTTTTAATATCTGGCATTAAAGACGCAATGCAAATTTACAAGCAACCAAAAAATTAATCTGGTATCACTTATAAATACAAAAACCGGCAGTAGATACATAATCTACTACCGGTTAATTTTTTGAAGCAAATTCGCTTACGCGTTTTTATCAGCTTCAGGCTTTTGTGCCAAGTGAGGATGCTGGCTACCTGCATACACACGCAATTTGCGGAGTAAGTAGCGGCTCAAGATATTTTTAGGCAACATACCCTTAACGGCAAGAGTAATCACTCTGTCCGGGTGTTTTGCTAAAAGATCTTTTGCTGAGGTAATTTTTTGACCACCGATATAACCGGTATAGTGTGCATATTCTTTATCATTCAATTTGTTACCGGTCAATTTGATTTCAGATGCGTTAATCACTACTACATAGTCACCTGAATCTTGGTGTGGAGTGAAGTATGGGCGATCTTTGCCACGCAAAATATCAGCGATTTGGGTTGCCATACGGCCAAGAACTTGACCCTTTGCATCGATAACGCGCCATTTTGGACGTTCGTTATCTTCTTTGCGTAAATAAAACGCAGAATTCATATCGACTGCTTTATGATCTACTGATGCTTTCTTTTTTGCTGCAACTTTTGGCGCAGCAGTTTGCGTTTTAGTTGTCTTTTTTTGACCTGCTTCAACTTTTTTGGAAGCGGCAGCAGAAGACTTTTTAACAGCCATGAAACACCTTTTCTAACCTAAAGGGAAAATTAAACTTTTGATTTACAAATGACATATATGACGAACGAAGCTATTATATACTTTAAATAAAAATTAGTTCAGGGTCAAATTATAAAGGATTTTTATGGTAAATTCATGGCTTGTGCTTGCCCCCCCTTTTTTTATTCTACTCGGTGTTTTTATCACTAAACGTCTTAATTTTTCTCTGCTCATGGGACTCATAAGCGGTGCCTTTATTGCTGGCTCCGGTTCTGCCATGCCCAGTTTACGCATTTTAACGGCACGCCTTTGGAGCCAAGTCACTGATCTTGATAATCTTTATTTATATGCTTTTTTGATCATTCTAGGCACTATTTTATGCATTTTAGAGCATAGTGGCGCGGCTATGGCTTTCGCCCATAAGCTCACCACCCGACTACGCTCAGGAAAGGCAGCGCAAACAGCTACTTTGTGGCTCTCAAGCGCCCTTTTTATCGATGATTATTTGAGCTGCCTTACCTCCGGATATGTGATGAGACCCATCATGGATACCTTTAACCAACCTCGCGTAAAATTAGCTTATTTGATCCATTCACTTTCAGGGCCAGTAGTAATCCTAGCACCTCTATCGAGCTGGATTGCACTTATCACCAGCCAGTTGGAAAATTCAGGAATCTCCAACATAGCCGGCACTAAAACTAAAATTTTGGCCGAACCTTTTTACCTGTATCTCCAATCGATTCCCTATATTTTCTACTCATTGCTTTTAATAGCCAGTGTATGGTTTATTGTGCGGCGCTCAATCTCCTATGGGCCCATGCATGCGCAAGAAATTATCGCACAAAAAACGGGAAATTTATTCGGGGGCAAACAACCGCTTTCATCAAAGGTGCCCCATCTAGAAGAATCGGGATCTGCTTGGGATTTAGCAATTCCCCTTTTGGTGCTTATTGGAAGTTTCATCTTCGGAATCCTTTGGATGGGTGGATTTCATTTATTTGGCGGTAGCCATTCATTCTTGCAAGCACTGCAATGCAATAATCAAACCTCTGCAATTTTACTTTTATCAAGTACTTTTACTCTAATTATTACATGGATCTTATGCTGCTTTAAGGGTAAATGCTCATCCAAAAATGCATTCAGTTTTTTTAAATTAGGCTTTGATATGATGAAATCATCTATCATCATGATTTTCCTTGCATCAACTATGGGAATCATGCTTCGCGAAGATCTGCAAACCGGCGCCTATTTAGCTCAAACATTGTATGGCATTCTTTCTATTGCGCTATTACCGGTACTTTTTTACGTGGTATCTATTATCACGGCACTTATTACAGGTTCTGCTTGGGGCACGATTGCTCTCATGCTTCCTATTGCAGTTCAAATGACTACTTCTTTATTGGCTGTGCCCTTGCCCACTACCATAGAAAATGCAATGATTTTACTTCCGGTTTTGGGTGCAATTTTTTCAGGTGCCGTCTGTGGAAATCATATTTCCCCTATAGCTGAAACCACGATAATGTCATCCAGCAGTGCAGGCTGCTATCCACTTGATCACGCAAATACCCAATTTTGGTATGCGTTGCCTGCCATTTTATCTGCTGCCGTTTCATTTTTATGCATTGGATTTTTATCCTATTCACCCGCCGTCAATGTAATCATCGCACTGACGATAGGGATGGTTATTTGTTTGGGATCAGTTGCTATTGCACATCGAGTATTCAAACACATATAACCTGCTAAATTGCCAAATGTACCCTGCTTTGCTAGAATATGGAGCACATTGAAAGATTCATAAGATAGGAAATATATGAAATTTACTTCTTATTCTTTTATCGCTTTATATTTGATATTTTCACCTCTGGCAGCAATGGATAATCCGGCACCAAAACCAAAGACAATTGATCAACAACTTGGCTGGTTAGAAAGTTGGCTTCCCGGAACATTTTCTAATGCAACAAAGGGCACCAGCGCCTATGAAAAAATTGCGCAAGATGGAGTTGAGGTGAAGCACAATCTTACTGATTTTACTTATGATTTATCTCATGATGGAGTAAAGCATGTAATGGCACCAGAGAGCATCCAGCAACTGAATGCTGCCAGTAATAATATGGCTAAAACCTGGATCACCGCAGGTGCAGGCGGGGCACTTACCCTAGCAGGCCTTATTTTGCTTTTACATACCCTCATGAAAAAGGCAGAAGAAAAGGAGCCTTCAGAACAGCCTTGGTATTATAGAATTATTTCTAATAGATACCTTATTAGCGTCCTGCTTATGGCCTCAGGGCTCACTCTCATACTTAAAAGTGATGCCTTGGTAGCAAAAACAGC
>BTUB01000020.1:4080-15074 GCA_045863215.1 Candidatus Babeliales bacterium
TTCCTACCATTTTGACCCAAATTTGCAGTACTGATCTAAAAATATTTCTACTTGTCAATTATTGACTTATTTTGGTGCTCTGGTATTCTGGTATTGAGGTTAAATTATTGAAAATGGAGCAAATGGAGAATCTATGAAACGTATCAAATTAATATACATACCACTAACTCTCGGACTCATTTTTGGCGGCACAGCGCAAGCTTGGCCAACAATTGCAGCCTTAGGATTTGGTGCTTCAGAAGTTACTGGTGAACCAGGCGAAAATGGCGGCTTGCTTAATCGATTAGCAGCAATTTATGAAGCAACTAAAAGTCTTGCAAAAAATACTGAATGGCTTTCTGAATCTATAAAATACGTTGGTAATTCTATTAATCACGTGGGACGTCCAGAAACCTTACAAACTATCAATGACCTTACCAATGCAACCACCAAACTAACCACTGATGGTGTAAAGATTAATACTGAATCTTTAAAAACACTTACTCGGTGTGGAACAGGCGCAGTAGCTGCTTTATGTGGAATTGGAATTATCACGCATACCGCATTAAGAGACGATGCAAAAAATGCACGCACCAAATACATTGCAGGTAGTTGCTTAACAGCTTTGGGTTTAACATCAATATGGTGTACTACTTTGCTTAACAAGTAAATTAATTTCAAAAATTAAGGCTCAACCATAAAAAGTCGAGCCTTTTTTATTTGCTAAAAATTAACCTTCAGCTAAATCCAAATCCTCATCTTCCGCGCCTTCATCAGCCCCTTGATTCATATCATAATCAATATCAAAGTCTTCAGACTCTTCATCTTCAGTTTCTTGCATAAATGCTTCAATATCTTCAGCACGCTTAGGAAGTGATTCACTCAAACACACCACGCCATCTTTAACTACCCAATAATTATCCTCAATGCGAATGCCAATCTGCTCTTCAGGAATATAGAGACCTGGCTCGATGGTAAACACATCACCATCTTGCAATGGTTGCTGTAGATCACCTACATCATGCACATCCATACCCACAAAATGGCCAATGCCATGGATAAAATATTTACCATAACCACGTTCATCAAAGAATTTCTTTGCTAAGTGATGCAAGGATTGATCCGGTTTTTCTTTGTTATTGAGCCACATGCCCGGTTTGGCTAATCCTGCAATGTATTCTTGGCAGGCAAGCACAATATTATAAATTTCTTTTTGACGCTTTGTGAAAGTGCCAGATACCGGATAGGTACGGGTAAGATCTGCACAGTAATTTTGATAGCGTGCACCAATATCCACAACCACCAATTGCCCATTTTTTAATTCATCACTATTAGTATGATAATGAAGCACAGTACTATTTTTTCCTGATGCTACAATGCTAGGAAACGCCACTTGTGCTTGCGAGCCGATAAACATATATTCCAGACTTGCTTGTACTTCACATTCACGAATACCTTCGCTAATTGCTTGCGCTGCCGCACCTTGGGCAAGAATGGTAATTTCTACTGCCTTATACATCTTCTCAATCTCTCCCATATCTTTTTTACGGCGCATGAGCGCAGCAAATTCAGAAATATTAATGCTGGAAGATTTTAGATTATTAATCACGCCATTCAATCGTTCAATCATCCAACGCTGCTCAACATATTCAGTTGCATTGTCAGGCATTAAGGTAAATATTTTGCCACCCGTCTTAATGAGCGAATTCAAATCAGCAGTAAGCGCATCATAATATTTGAGATCTGAGAACGGATACAACTGATATCCTGATAATGGTTGGCCCAAGGGGGTAACTGTATCAAATCCTAATTTTTTAGCATTTTCTTGGGTTAAAGCGATTGGGGTATGCACCCATACGGCACGAGTTGCACCATGATTAGGCACATATAGCGTAGATTTTCCGTTTACGTTGAAAACAGCCACAGCACCCGGTTCATTAATACCCGTAAAATAATAGAACGAGCTTTCTTGTGCAAATGGCACACAAGATTGCTCTAACCCTCCAAAAAGTACTACCGCGCCTTGCTGCTTAGGAAATTCCTGCGCAAGCATGCTGAGTAAATCTTTAACACGTAATTTATATACAGATGAATCTGATGATTCTGGATTTGATCCTGGAAATAACATATGTCCCCTAAAATGGTCTACGTTCTGAAAGCGCCTTATACACCGTTACCCGATCCATTGATTCGATCGATGAACCAACCGGAATTCCCCGCGCCAAACATGATATTTTAATATTAGCGATTTTTAACTTACTGGCAATATATGAAGCAGTTGCCTCACCTTCCGGAGTCTGATTAGTAGCCAAAATAATTTCTTTAGTGGCATTAGCCTCAACTCGACGTAAAAGCGGAATAATATTTAAATTTTCCGGCCCGATGCCTTCAAGTGGGCAGATTGCACCACCTAAAATGTGATACACGCCCGTATATCCACCGGTCTTTTCAATTGCCAAAAATTCCTGCCAAGTCTCCACTACGCAAATAAGCGATTGATCGCGACGCGGATTTACACACAATGAACAATTTCTTTCTTTTTCACGCCATAAAAAGCAGGTGCTGCATTGGGTGATATTTTCTTTGGCCTCTTTGAGTGCAGCGCAAAATTGATCTATTTTTTGATCATCTAGATGCAAAAAATAACTAGCAACTCGGTAAATATTTTTAGAAGCCAAATAGGGCACCTGTTGGAGCGTTTTTAATAATTTGGTAAGCGATGGAGCATCTTGCAACATTGCCAACTCCCTACTTTATACCCTTACGCCCAATTAAACTTTTGCTGCACATAGGTTTGCACATTCATGAGCAATACCCCTACAAGAATATACAAACATAATCCTGCAGAGAAATTTGCCGCAACCGCACCAAATATTAATGCGACGGCTAACATCGTAAATCTTTGCTTAGGATCAGTAGCTGTTGATTGGAAAATCATTGCAATGGTAATGGCAATGGGCAAAATATAATACGGATCCTTGGATGATAAATCTTTGATCCACAAAAAGGGCGCTTGATATAATTGAATCGAATTTGATAATACTCGGCTCAATGCAAAGAAGATCGGCAATTGCAATAATTTGGGCAAGCACCCACCTAATCCCGGCATGCCATGCTTTGAAATTAATTCTGCCTGTTCACGAGATAACGTATCCGGATCATCTTTATAGCGCTTTTTGATATATTCAAGCTTCTTTTGAAATTCACTATATTTTTTAAAACTTTGCGCACTTCTTATATTGAATGGTAATAGCAGCAAATTGATGAGAATTGTCATCACCACAATCGCCCAACCATAGTTGTGTAAGAAACTATACAGATAATTTAATATCCAAAGCAGTAAACGCGCCAAAGGAGCGAGCATACCGGAATAATCCAATACTTGCTCCAAACGAGGATCAACTATATTCATCGCTTTTTCATCTTTGGGCCCGACAAAGAATGAAAGATTCCAGGTGGTTGGCTGCTCAATTACTCCTGCTTCCAAAATTGAAATGAGTTGTTTATCGCGTACCGTGTAATAAGCACGTTGAGTAAACTTATTTTGATCAGCCACCATCGCATGCACAAAATAACGATCCTCGGTGCCAAAAAATGAAGGCACAAACCATCCTTTATTAAGATCAATTTTAGCACGTGTTTCTTTTTCTAGAGCACCTTTTTGCGTATTATACACCGCAGAAATCAGATCATCTTTCACCTGTTGGATAAACGGTGACCCAAACAGGATCCGCGCCTGCACCGGCCCATGCTTAGGGGTAATAGTAAGAGCCAAATCTATTTGATACTTAGTATCATGCACGGTAAATGTTTTTTGAATGGTAACATCCGGAGTATCTGCTTGATACACCAGTTCAGTTGCATTAGCAAGCCTTTGCTGACTGACTAACTTATAATAAAATGGGGTCTTTTCATTAAGGGCCACCAAGAATGAAACTTCTTCGCGACTCATAGATTCAAACGGCTCAATCGTATTGATTAAAATTGGCTTACCATCAGCGATGCGCTTAAAAGTAAGTTGTTGCAAACTGGCGCCATCAGTTGAAAAGGTATAAATTGCATGTTCAGTTTCTATTTTAATGAATTGCGCATCTTCTTTTGGTTGTTCATCAATAAAATCTATTTCCCTATTAAGCGGACGCGTTTCTACCTGACTTTGGGGCGCAGTAAAAGTTTGGCCCGATTGCACCTGATTTGAGGCTGAATCAGCATTCCGATAGAAAATAAAATATTGCACTGCCCACGTGGTAAGCAAAGCAAGAGTGAGCGGCAACAAAATATCTTTCATATTCATAACTAATAAATCCTTTTGGGGAAACGAAGAAATTGGCATTTTATTGATTTTATCGATAAGACTAGCAAAAAAATGGTTCTCTGGCCAGGCCAAAGCTCAAACTTTTGCAAGAAAAATAATGCTCTATTTTAACTATTTTGGTATATCTAGTAGAAGTACTTCTAAAAAAGCAATAAATATTAGTAAAGGACAGAGTATGAAAATGCGTAAAAGACAATTTAGAATCGGCGAACTGGCGCAGCATTTGGACGTTGAAAAATTTGTAATTCGATTCTGGGAAAAAGAATTTGATATGCGCACTACTCGATCAACCGGTGGCCAACGCTTTTATGATGATCATGATATTGAAAAATTCGCACTTATTAAAGAATTATTGTATAAAAAAGGATTTACCATTGCCGGCGCAAAACAACAAATTAAAGAACGCATGAAGCGCAAAGCAACTGATGCTGAAGAAACTAAAGTAATCGGCTCACATAAAACAACGCTTGAACAGGAACAGCCGGTAAATACTGCAGGTTTATCACGTGAACAATTAGAGCAGACCATTTTAGATCTCCAGCAGAAATTACTCAAATTACGAGAGTTACTTTAATATGTATAATAGCAAAGCGCATATCCATTTTGTGGGCATTGGTGGTATTGGCATGAGCGGCATCGCTCAGATTCTGAAAAATCAAGGATATGAAATTTCCGGCTGTGATGCTGATATGGATCAGCAAAGCATAAAAGATTTAAAGTCTGGCGGGTGTATCATCTTTGAAGGAAATAATAGTCCTGCTTGCCACGAATGCAATCCAGACATTTTGGTCTATTCCTCTGCTATTCGCTCTCATAATCCAGAAATTATTGCAGCGCAAGCGCGTGGTATTCCCACAATTGCCCGCGCTCTTATGCTTGCTGAGCTCATGCGTACTAAATTTAGCATCGCAATTTCCGGTTCTCATGGAAAAACCACTACCACTTCATTAGTTTCTCATATTCTTATGGAAGCACAGCTTGATCCAACCGTTATCGTAGGCGGACATCTTAAAAATATTGATGCGAATGCACGCTTAGGTAATGGCGAGTTTCTTGTTGCCGAGACTGATGAAAGCGATCGCTCTGTTCAAAACTTGCATCCTACTCTTGCAGTAGTAACTAATATTGATCTTGAGCATTTAGAAACGTATAAAGATTTGGATGATATTAAAGATACGTTTAAACGATTTTTAAATAACATTCCTTTTTACGGCAAAGCATTTGTTTGTATCGATGACGCAAATGTGCGCTCCATTATCCCCACGCTACCTCACATAAAAATGGTAAAGTATGGACTTGATGAATCGGCTGATATATTTGCAACAAACATTAAACTAGAAATTGATCACAGCACGTTTACCGTTCATGGCAAAGATGGAACAACTTTGGGTAGAATGACCAGTCATATGCTCGGACGGCATAATATACTCAATACTTTGGCAGCAACCGCGGTTGCACTTGATTTAGGAATATCCTTTGAAATAATCGCGACGGCGATTAATAATTTTAAAGGGATAGAAAGAAGATTCTGCTACAAAGGCACATATCAAGGCGCTGAAATATTTGATGATTACGGTCATCATCCGATTGAAATTTATAATACCCTTCTGGTTGCAAGAAAACGTGCCAAGAAAAAATTGATTGTGGTATTCCAACCACATCGATATACACGCACTGATAAACTGTGGAATGATTTTGTAAGAATTCTTACTAATGCTGAAATTGATCATCTGATTATCACTGATATTTTTCCTGCAAGCGAAGCGCCGATTTTAAACGTTACCAGTCAAAATTTAGTGAATGCAATGCTCGAACAACATCCTGCATTTCCTATTTCATATGTGCCTTATGAAGCCGATTTTGTACAGATTAAACAAACGTTGGCACCTCTTGCACATGAAAATGATTTAGTACTTTTATTGGGTGCAGGAAAAGTTAATAAGTTGGTAAATTATTTAAAATAGTTTATGCGATTTTCTTAAGCATTTTTTCTTGAAATAAGGATTCAATATCCTTATAGTTTATCTGCTGAATTAACTCCCTGGCAGTAGGAAGTTTTATACTAAAAGGTTCCGGATACTGTCTTCCTAAACGAAAAATCCAATCTGGATCTGCACCCTGTTTAAGCAAATTCTCAACCATCGGCAACACATGATCTTGAGAGGCATCAAAATTATCTTGAGCAGGAATCAATTGCCGTTTATTAACAATGGTATGAACTTTCATTGCCAAAAGGTGAAGCCTTTTGCTGCTATCTGCAACAGACTCCATTCCTACCTTTATACCAACATATAAGAGCATACATATTATAATTTTAAGTTTCATACCAGTTTTATATCCAGGGTTATCATAACCCATTAATCATTTATATTTGAAATTTATTTAAAAATATTGTTTTGCCTAATTTAATAAAGCTAATATAATAGTAAAGGTGCAATATTTATTAAAAAGTGGGTACCATTATGAATAAAATACTGATTTTAACAAGCTTTTTTATACTAACAGGCTTCAATGCGCAAGTAAACGCCGATCGCGTCTCTCGCGGATTATTTGGCGGCGCAGCGAACGGGGCATTAATTGGTGGTCTGGCAGGCGGTGGAAGAGGGGCTGCTATTGGTGCCGGAGTTGGCGCAGGAGTAGGCCTCATGGCTGGCGCTGCCGCAGAAGAACGCGCACGCGAACGCCGCTATTATCGATACCAAGCTCCACCTGCATATGTAGAATATGGCGATGAAGATATAGAGTATGTGCCTGTTCGCAAGCAACGATATGTGCCACAAAGCCACCCAAGATCTCGAAGAATTATTTATAGAGATTAAATCTCAATCTGAACATCCGAAATAAACAAAGAGATGAGAGCTTTAGAAGCAATTTGCCTTAGGGTAATTATGCAAATTTTTAATGGCTTTTTATACACCTGCATAATTTCATGATCATCTTTAATACTCGTTATTTGTTGCCATCCATTATAAAGCATTTGCTCGGCATAATAAGCATCAACTTCTACTAAGCTTTGATCACATTCTAACGATAATCGCAATTGTTGTGGTTGTTCACTAATTTGACAAATGGAAATGGTACGCGAGCCAATAATACTTGGAATATCAACAAGTTTTGCTTCAAGCTCAACAACTGATTGCTCAACATCAATCGTAGTTTCAATTATGGGCATGGAAAAAGCTGCTTTCTGAAAAGCAGCTTTTTTAATTTTGCGGGGGCTGCAAGAAGGAAGTAAGATAATTGTAATACTTAAAGCAACTAATCTTACACTTGCATGCATGATTCCTCAGCACTTAAAATTACTCAGCAGTTTTGCTGACAATTTTTTCTTTAACGCGTGCCGCTTTACCTACACGTTTTCTAATGTAGTAAAGTTTTGCACGACGGGTGTCACCACGGCGAATCACTTTAATAGAATCGATCAAGGGAGAAAATACCGGAAAAATACGTTCAATGGCAACTGCGTTTGCGCTAATTTTGCGCACGGTGAATGTGCTAGAAATACCATTTTTGCTATCGCAAATTACATCACCTTCAAAAATCTGAATACGCTCTTTATCACCTTCGGTGATTTTTTGAGCTACTGCGATGGTGTCACCAACGGCAAATTCAGGGAAACCGCGATCAACAACCCCTAACTGGGCAATCGTTTCTTTAGTTAATTTGTTGGCTTTCATCAGGAGTCCTTACAACTGAAAATTCTAATTATATGTTTACTATACTAAAAAATTTAAATTTTGCCAGATTTTGCTCATTTTTTGTCATTATCTATCCCAAAAGCCCTTCTTACAAGTAAGGCATGGGAGCCAATATTGAGTCCCAACCAGCGGTCCAAAATAACAGCTACTGCGGATCTCACCGAAAGATGGTTATAATTGGTCATCCCTTCCACAGGAACCAGGAGGAAATCACATCGATCCAGAATACTCTGGCTCAAGCCTTTTCCGGTACCAAAAATAAGTAGGATGGGGCGGTTGTGACTCCACACTCTCCCCTGATCATGAAACGTAATTTGACCCGGATGATCAGTTAATCGAGCCGAAGTGGCTATCACCAGTGGTTTTACACCTTCTTTTTTTTCAATTTCTTCCAGAACTTGGTCAAAAGAGCTGATAACATCAACTTGTTTAACTGCTGAATGGCGGCTGGCATTGTATTCTACTCCTGATCCTGTCTGCCAAAAATCGAGCAATTTTCGCACAATTTTCTGCTGATCAAGAAGCTGAGTTACAATATAATAGTGTTTGATCCCATAGGTTTTTGCAGATCTGGCTATATCATGCATATCAAGCGAAGTCACCGAGGTGGTCCCTACTCGGTCCCCATCTCCAGTAATCACATCATTGTGCATGAGGGCAACATAGTGATTTGGTATTCTTTCCAAAGCTTCTTTTTTTAATTGATCAGAGAGATCTCGCGATCTAAACCAATCAAAATGGCCAAGCAACGTGCGCTCCCATGCTTGATCAAAACGCCAGGTAGAAATTGCTGCATGATCGCCCGATCTTAAGACATCAGGCACTTTTTTACCCTGCCATGTGACTGGCTCAGTATATTCTGGATAATCAACTAATGCACCTGAAAATGAATCCATCTCCACTGATTCTTGTTTGCCTACCACCCCCGGCAATAATCTAAGAACCCCTTCAAGCAATACCATCGCGGGAAGATCGCCGCCCATGAGTACATAATCACCCAAAGAAAGAACCTCAGCGGCATATTTTTCTTCAACGCGCGCGTCCATACCTTCATAGCGTGCTGCTACGAGCATTACATGATCAACATTTTCTAATGCCTTGGCCAGAGTGCGCAGATACTCTTGATCTATTTTTTTGCCATGCGGAGAAAAGAATATTTTATACGCTTTCCCATGAGCCGCTTCTTTGGCCTCAATAGCTTTTTCAATCACTTCGGGCTTAATAAGCATACCCGCTCCATGCCCAAAAGTAGGTGCATCAATACGCTCTTTAGGTGCCACAAAAGAAAAAAAATCGGCTAAATCAAAAGAGACCAATTTTTTTTCTTGGGCACGCTTTATGAGGCTGGTATCCAAGAATGGACAGTATAAATCAGGGAAAACGGAAAGAATTGATATTTTCAAGCAGCTTCTTTATGCATACGTTGCAATTTTTTTACGGTTTCAGACGGCTGCGCACCGAGTTTAATCCAGTGCTCAATGCGATCTGCATGGAAATGCACTAATTTTGAGTTTAACATATCATAGGTGCCCAAATCCTCTAAGAAAGCACCGTCACGTTTTTTGCGTGAATCAATTGCCACGATACGTGAAAATGGGGCATTTTTCTTACCAATACGAGCTAAGCGAATTTTGACTGCCATGCAATCATCCTTGTGAAAATACAGTGAAAATTAAATTTTTTATACCTATTTTTTACTTCTCGACTCGGCCAAAAGCCTCGCTTGAAGCGAACGGGAAACGGGTTTTTATACTGTTTTTACTATTTAAACCCGGGAAAACGCCCGAACTTCTTTAAAAGTTTAACATATTGCTGACTTTGTTCAAATCGTTCGAGTAAAAGATTAATATCAGTAACTGTTACCCCTGCTCCCTTTGCTATTCGTTTTTTACGCAAATTATCCAAGATCTTAGGGAAAATCCGTTCCCTAGGGGTCATAGAACTAATTATAGCTCCAAACTTTTTAAGTTCAATTTCCCCCTTTTGAATCATTTCAGGAGAAAGAGCCGGATTTGCTCCACCGGGCATATATTTTACTATCTGAGATAGCGAACCCAGCTTTTGCATCATTTTAAGCTGATCAGCAAAATCTTGCAAAGATAACTGACCTTTATTAAATGCTTTTTCTAATGATTCTTGCTCAGATTGCTTGATTTTCTCATTGGCCCGCTCTAAAAGGCTGGTGATATCCCCCATGCCTAAAATGCGCCCTGCCAACCGCTCCGGATATAACCGTTCTAAATCTGCAATTTTTTCACCGGATCCTACAAATACAATCGGCTTTTTAAGGGCATAGCGGAATGCAAAAGCCGCACCGGCACGGGTATTACTATCCATTTTAGTAAGCACTGCCATATCAAAGCCGACTGCCTTATTAAACTGCTCGGCCACCGCTAACGACTCCTGACCGGTCATCGCATCAAGCACGAGTATTTTATATTTTGGCTTAAGCGCAGCATTAATTTGCTTGAGCTCTTCAAGCATGTGTTCATCAACATGCAATCTTCCGGCAGTATCTAAAAACAAAAGTTCAAAGAGTCCTTTTTGATAGAATGCCATAATTTCTTTGGCAGCTTGCACCGGATCAGCGCTTTGCGCACGGTAAAAAGTAGCTCCGGGCACCTGCTTAGATAAAATCTCTAGCTGATCAACCGCTGCAGGGCGATAGAAATCTACTGAAGCCATTAATATGCGCCGATCTTTGCCCTTTGCCTTTGCCTCGCTGCTCATTAAATGGGCCATTTTACCAATCGAAGTAGTTTTACCCGATCCCTGGAGACCCATTACCATCACCATTGAGGGAAGTTGAAAGGTAAAGGGCACAGTATCTTGACCACCTAAAAATGATTTCAGCTTATCATGCACTACTTTAATAAGATGCTCAGAAGGCTTTAATGAAGCAAGCACCTTTTGGCCTGCAACCTCTTTTTTAATGTCATCACAAAAAGTTTGAACCAAACCTAATGGTACATCTGCTTCTATTAACGCCTCTTTTACTTGAG
>BTUB01000021.1:0-15065 GCA_045863215.1 Candidatus Babeliales bacterium
GGTTATCCAAGAACAGTGGCTCAAGCAAAATCCTTGCATGACTTTTTAATGAAGAGAATGCCTGAGGTTCAGGTGCAAGTAGTCCGTTTCTTTGCTTCAGATGAGGTAGTAATTAGTCGTATTGGCCATCGTTTGGTGTGTAGCAATAAAGATTGTCAGCAAGTATATTCTACTAATGTAAATGCAAGGCAATCAAGAGAACCGATGATTTGTGATGAGTGTTCTTCATTACTCATACGTAGAAATGATGATGAAGGAAGCTCTATTATGGATCGTCTGCAAACATACCATAAGCATGAACAAGAATTAATAAATTTTTATAAACAAGTTCAGCTCGTGGTGAGAGAGTTTGAGGTAGAAAAACCATTGGAGCAAGTATTTGCCGATTTTAAGAAAATAGTAGGAACTATTGAGCAATGATTAGTATCAAGAATAAAATTTCCGTAGCAAAAATGGAAAGGGCTGGCTTGTTGCTCCAAGAAGTTTTTGATGACATATCTTCTTTTATAAAAGAAGATGTTTCTACGCTTGATATTGATACAAAAATTGCGCAACTATTGAAAGAAAAAAATCTTACTTCAAAGGCATTAGGATATCGTGGATATAAACATGTAAGTTGTATCTCCGTAAATGATGTCGTTGTTCATGGCATTCCCACAGCTTCTCAAATTTTATGTGAAGGCGATTTGGTAAAAGTAGATATTTGTGCTTCATATGATGGGTATTGTGCCGATATGGCACGTGCCTATTTTATTGGAAAACCAAAGCCGGAAGTGGAAAAATTGGTAGCTGTTGCTGAAAGTGCTCTTAAAAAAGGTATTGAGAAAGCGAGAGTGGGGAATAGACTCGGAGATATTTCAGCAGCTATTCAAACCGAGGTTGAAAAACATGGGTTTGGGGTGGTGCGTGATTTTGCCGGTCATGGTATTGGTAAACAAATGCATGAGGATCCGGAGATTCTTAACTATGGAAAACCGGGCCAAGGTCCCTTGTTGCAGGCTGGTATGACCTTTGCTATTGAGCCCATGATTACTCAAGGTAATTATAAGGTGTATGTGGCTGAAGATGGTTGGACCGTAAAAACTTTAGATAAAAGCTTGGCAGCTCATGTTGAAGATACTATAGCTATAACTGCCGATGAACCAAAAGTATTAACGAGAAGCAAGAGATAGGTTTTGCAATGACTCATAAACATGATCATAAACAAAAAGAAGAAGTAATAAAAGTTGATGGCATTGTTAAAGAAACTTTGCCAAACGCTATGTTTCGCGTTGAAATTGAAGGTGGCCATGAAGTGCTGGGGCATGTGTCAGGAAAAATGCGCATGCACTATATTAAGATTTTGCCCGGAGATCGTGTGGCTCTTGAGTTGTCGCCATATGATTTGAAACGTGGAAGAATTGTTTTGAGATATAAGAACTAACAGCAAAAGATGAATCCTAAAAGGGTAACAGATGAAGGTAAGATCTTCAGTAAAACAGATTTGTAACAACTGTCGCATTATTAAGCGTAAAGGCGTGGTGCGGGTAATTTGTAAAAAAAATGCTCGCCACAAACAACGTCAAGGATAGGTTAGAAAACTAAGGAAATATATGGCACGAATCGAAGGTGTTAATTTACCGTTAAATAAGAGAATTGAATACGCGCTCACATACCTTTTTGGGATTGGGTTAAAAAGCTCTCAAGATATTTTGAACAAATTAAAAATTGATTTTAATAAGCGCGTAAAAGATCTTACTGATGCTGAAGTTGCGCAAATTTCTAAAGAGGTCTCCAGTAATTATATTACTGAAGGTGAATTACGCAAAGAAATTACGCTTAATATTAAACGTCTTCAAGAAATTGGCAGCTATCGCGGTTTGCGCCATAAAAAAGGATTGCCGGTTCGTGGGCAGCGCACCAAGACGAATGCGCGTACTCGCAAAGGACCTCGTAAAGCTGGTTCTGCTATTGCACTGAAGAAAAAAGTTACCAAAAAATAGTTGTTAGGATTTAGAGGTTTCAAAAACAGATGGCATACAAAAAAAAGACAAAAAAAGTTAAAAGACAAGTAGATACTGCCATAGCGCATATTAAGTCTACTTTTAATAATACACTTGTTTCTATTACTACCTTAGATGGTGATGTTCTTTTGAGAAATAGCTCAGGAAGACTTGGATTTAAAGGAGCTCGAAAAGGTACTCCTTTCGCTGCAGGTCAAATTGGTTCTGCCATTGGAAAAGAAATGGTAGGAATGGGAATTCGAACAGTAGAAGTAAATATGCAGGGTCCCGGATCAGGCCGCGATTCTTTAGTAAGATCGCTTCAAGCTTCAGGATTGAATGTATCAGTGTTGCGTGATGTAACTCCATTACCTCACAATGGTTGCCGCGCTCCAAAGAAACGTCGCGTATAAGATTTATAATTGCACAAGGTAACTATGGAAAGAAAATCAAGTAAAATGAATTCAGAGTCAAGAGAGCAATCTTCTGGCAGCAAGCGTTTAGCGCGTAAGCAATCTGAATATGGTAAACAGTTGAGTGAAAAGCAAAAAGTAAAAGAAATGTACGGATTGCGTGAAAAACAATTCCGAAGATTTTTCAGCATCGCAATTAAGGCGCGTGAAGGTGTTCCGGGCGAAAACTTACTTAGTTTGCTTGAGCGTCGTTTAGATAATACGCTCTATCGATTGAAGCTTGCTACCACGAGAACACAAGCACGTCAAATGATTACTCATGGACATGTAATAGTAAATGGTCGTAAGGTGTATTCTCCTTCATTCTTAGTATCAGTAGATAATGAAGTTTCACTTGATCCAAAAGTTTTAGAAAAAGCAACATTTTTAGAGCAAGTAGTAGATAAGAGGCTTAACATCGGAATTAAGGTTCCTGAATGGCTTGAATTGAATAAAAAAGATCGCAAGGGTAAGGTGCTACGCAACCCGGTAAGAGCTGATATTCAAGTGCCAATCGAAGAACACTTGATCGTAGAGTTGTATTCAGGTTCTAAGTAATTGTTTTATTGTGTGTGCTACGGTGATTGATTTTTTATGTGCCCGCGGAGGTTAGATGGAAAAAAAAGAATATAGACCATTAACTATTCCAAAATTGACTTGGAATAAGAAAGAATTGACCCAAAACTATGGTGAGCTGGTGGCTCAGCCACTTGAACCCGGTTTTGGTATTACGCTTGGGAATGCCCTACGTCGCATTTTATATGCAGGTGTAGAAGGTTCGGCCGTTACCTCTATTATTGTAAAAGGGGTGAATAATGAATTCTCAGCCCTAAACGGTGTTGAAGAAGATGTGATGCAATTGATATTAAATATCAAAAATATTGTAGTGCGTAATAAAGATGGCAAACCAGGCAAAATGCATCTTTTGGTAAAAGGACAAGCAGTAGCCAAAGTTGCTGATATTACGTGTGATGATCATTTAGAAGTGATCAATAAGGATCATGTACTTGCACATGTCTCTCAAAATGGAGAATTAGATATAGAATTTTTCGTTGAGCCGGGTCGAGGATATAAGCCGGCGCAATGGCCAGCCGATAAGGCGTTACAAGAAGATGGTCGTATTTATATTGATGCTATGTTTTCGCCTATTCGCAAAGTGATGTTTGATGTGGAAAAAACACGTGTGGGTAAAGATATCGATTATGATAAGATTACCTTGCGAATCCACACTGATGGTTCTGAAAATCCATTAGATGTATTGCATTATGCGGTTTCAGTTTTAAGAACGCAATTAGAACATTTCTTGGCAAGCGCGGAAATTCCATTTAATCAATTATCTGGTAGCACTGAAGAAGAAATGCCGGGTGAAATAGTTGAATTAGAACAACTTGGTGGCAAAGGAGTTTCTCCTGATCTTCTTCTCAAGCCAATTGAAGAATTAGAACTTTCAGTCAGAGCTCATAATTGCTTAATTAATGCGGGAATCAAGCGTATTCTTGATCTTGTAAATCTCAATGAAGATGAGGCGCTTAAAATTAAGAATTTTGGCCGTAAGTCTTTGGGCGAAGTAAAAGAAAGCATGAAGGCGTTTGGACTGAGCTTTGGTATGAATATCAAAGAATCCCAATTGAAAAAAGCTATCAAAGATCAAACACCTGAAGAATAAGTATTAAAGATAAGGTTGTACTCCCATGAGACATCAAAGCGGTAGAAGAAAATTAAATGTTAAATCCTCTCATAAAAAATCGCTGATGCGTAATCAAGTGATTCATTTGATTACCTATGGTTCACTTACTTCCACAAAGGCACAGGTGAAAGAAGTGCAGCGTTTTGCAGAAAAGATGGTAACTCTTGCTCGCGAGGGCAATAATTTCAATGCGCGTCGCCGTGCCAAAGCATTGTTGCCTTACAAAGAAGAAGCTTTGATTAAGCTCTTTACAGAAATTGCTCCTAAATATGTTTCACGTCCTGGTGGATATACTCGCGTGATACCTATGGGCAAACGTATGAGTGATACGGCAGATGTTGCTCGCCTTGAGTGGGTATAAAGTGATATGCAACACGAACAGGCGATACACGTAATAGAAAAAGTACTTACTCAATTGCGCCCAATGATTCAAAATGATGGTGGCGATATACAGTTGATTAAGTATGAAGATAATATTGCGTATGTAAGATTACTTGGTGCGTGTGTACAATGTCCGATTTCTCAGATCACACTCAAGCTTGGCGTTGAGGATGCTCTCAAACAAGAGATTCCTGAACTCAAGGAAGTAGTGGCCATAGAATAAAGACAAGACTCAAAAAAAAATTAAAGCCTCTTATTCAGTAAAATGATGAGAGGCTTTTTTATTGCTATTTTCTCGCAACAAAATATCTAATTTTTTCGCCTTCAGACCATATTTGATTATCATGAGATTTATAAGGTATGAGCGCAAATCCATTAAATAATAAATGCGCAAACACTAAGCCTTTAACGCTGCTGGGTTGTTCTTCATTGAAGGCATCTTTTTTTAGACCTTTTTTTATAGCTTCAAGTGTTGTATTTCTCTTATTTAATTCAACGATGATATTGGTTGCCTTTAGGGCACTATAAGAAACGAGAGCGCCTGCTATGGGACCTGCAATGGTAACCATTGCATTGAGTAATTCACATTTAAACTCCGGATAATGTAAGCTTACTTCTAGTGTATTATTACTTTCGAGAGTAGTTTTGGGAGTATTTGGAGCATAGAGGATTGACTCTTCAAGTGTATCTTTTGCTAAAGGAGCTCCAAGTGACACAAAAAGTTTTGCAATAGCCATGTGTCCCAACTCATGAGCTACTGCAAGTCCAAAATGAAGTACCGTGTGGCTTGCAAGTAAAAATAAAATATCAGCAAAATTGGTGTGTTCTTGTTGTGTGGGCTCAGCGTGTGCTAAGGCATTGATTAGCATGATGCTCAGTATTATTTTTGCTATTGCTTCCTTTATCATTACTATCCTTGTTCTATTATCTGTACTTGGCTTCCTTGAGGGCCTTTTTCTATTACAAAATGCACAGGGAATTGATTCTTCATGCTATTAAGATGTGAAACGATGATAATTTTAGCAAAGTCATCTTGTATTTTATACAATGCATCCATAATGTGGCTCAAGCCTTCATCATCTTGAGATCCAAAACCTTCATCTATAATAAGTGTTTGTAATGAAGTTCCCGCGCGGCGTGCCAAGAGTTTTGAAATAGCAATACGCAGGGCAAAATCAATTCTGAAAGCTTCTCCGCCAGAAAATAGTTCATAGGGCCTAATACCAATTGAATCAGATATTTTTATATCAAGCGTTTCTTTAGTGCCGCCCTTTTTAAGATCCCGCAGTGAATCAATAAAAAGCTGTGTTTGATTTTCTGTTAATTTAGAAAGTAACTGATTTGCTTCGTGCTCTATTTCTGGGATAGCATCTTCAATCAAAAGTGCTTGTATACCATCTTTGCCGGTAGCTTGCATAATTGCTTGATAATCATCAATCACATTAGTGCATTCAGCAAGTTGTTTTTGATATTCCATTTGTTCTTTTTTGTATTGCTGTAATTGTTGGCGCTGACGTTCAATGCTGCCTTTTTCTTGTAATAATTGTTCATTAATCAGACGTATATTTTGTCTATTCTTTTCCATTTCTTGCGCAACCAGATTCAATGCATTTTCTTGTGTATCTAATACCGGGTCTGGGATTATTTTTTGGGCAAGTAGTTTTTGGTTTTGTTTTAAGGTGCGCAGTGCATTACAAAGATCCTGAACTTGATTCTTTCGCTGTGCTTGTATGATGGCTTGCTCTTGCAGTGTTTGATACTGTTTGAGCTGTTCTTCGATTAATTGAAGCTGCGTATTGGCGATTTGATGCCCCTCTTTATTGTAAGCTTGTCTGCTCAATTGGGTTTCTAATTGGGTAAGCGATATGTGTGCCTGCTGATATTCGGGCAAGAGTAAAAGCTCTTGGTCCCGGGAAGATTGTGCTTTTAAAAGCAATTGTTGTTCAGATTCAATAGTTTGGAGCACAATTGTGTGCAATTCTTGCTGTTTGGTAATTTGAGCAGCGAACTCTGCGATTTCTATTTCAATGGCATTGCATTTTTTGATTAATTCTTGTTCTGTTTGTTGTAAAAGAGCATATGTTTGTTGTTGTTTTTTCAACTGTTCCAATTGCGCATGTTGTTCTACCAATAATAGTTTTAGTTTTTTTATTACTGTACTCAAACGAGCAAAACGATGTTGAATATAAGTGATATCTATTTCAAATTTTTTCTTTAAAAAACGTTTGCGGGCTGCCGAAAGATTTTGTTCGCATAAGGGACAGCTTGGTGATTCTTCATTAATCACCAGGCTATTTTTTTTGCTATTCGCTACAAGTTCCGTCTTGAGTAAATTGGCGACTGTGATCCATCGTTGATAATGTTCTTTACGTTTTTCAAATTGTTTTTCCACAGTGGCTATAAGTGTGCTTACCTCTTGAGGTATTTGAGCAACGAGAGCTGTATACTCATGAGCAAATTGTACACGAGTTTCTTCTGCTTTTTGTTTTCTTGCCAACGAATCAGCTATGGTTGTTTGCTGATGCGTTATCTGAGCTTGTAATCGTTCAATGGCTAAAATATGTTTATTAATATCTGCAGACTTTTTTTGTTGAAATGTTTGTACCACGGTATTAAAAAGTTCTCGTGCGCGCAAAATATTTTGCTGCAAGTTTAAATGTTCTTGCAATTCGGTTTGGTGTTGAGCGATTTCAGAAACCAACCGCTGTTTTTGTTGTTCAAGTGCTTTATAATCTCTTTGCTTGAGTTGCTGTTTGTGAATGGAGCGCCATTGAATGATGAGTTGCCGTAACTGATTTCTATACTTTTCTTGATCTTGATTAAGCTTTGTATATTCAAATAAGAGCAATGCCTGTTCTTGACGGGTTTTTTCGAGTGTCTTTTTATCTATTTCGTATTGTTTTTGTTTTTCATCTAATTGGTATTGGTTTGCAAGGAGCTCTTTTTCTTGCTGCTCGAGCGTTTTGGTTTTTTCATCAAGTGAAGTTGAATGCGCAAGTTCCTGATCAAGTTTTGTAAGCAAAGTATTAAGATATATTTTGTGTGCATTTGATTGTTTTACCTTTTCATTTGCCAATCTGCGTATATTCTCATATTGATCCAATCCCAAAATGGTTGATAATACTTCTTTGCGCTCTTTGGGAGATTTTTTGGAAAATTCATTTGCCTGTCCTTGACGCAAAAAGACTGAATTAGTAAATCCGTCAAAGGTTAAATGAAGAGTTTGATCAATTTTAGCTTGGGTATCGCGTAACGTTTTTTCAGTAAGCGGAATAAATTTATGTGATTCAGATTCGAGCATCCCAAATTCCAGAAGTGCTACCGGCTTGCCGTATGTTTGCATGTATTCGCGTTTTACTCGATAGCGATTGCCACCCACTTCAAAATCAAAGCAGACCATCATCTGAGTTTGGCCTAATCGCAATAATCCCTGATCTGCTTTTGCCGTGCCCCCAATCTTGCGTGCTTGACCCCACAGAGCCCACGTAATTGCATCGAGCAACGCAGATTTGCCATGTCCATTTTTGCCTGAAAGGCAAATTAAAGAATAGTTGCCGAATTCGATAGTTTGAATTGGCTCACCATAACTTAAGAAATTTTTGATTTGCAGAGTAAACGGGACCATTACAATTTCACAGCTTTTGAGATGTTTATAGTTTGAGGTAAATTATACGGACAATTTTTAAAAATGGTATACTGGATTCTATTAATTAAATTCTTAACTTTAATAAGGAGAAAAAATGAAACTTTTAGGAACGCCTTTAGTAATAGCGTTATTACTTAGTGGTATTACTATTGCTTTTATTTCATGTGATCAAGTAAAAAAAGACAATCCATCAGTAACTAAAACTTCAGGAGCAAATGCAATGAAACGTGAAAAAACAGCATCAGGCTTAGAATTTGAAATTGTGAGCCTGGCAAAAGATGATGCACGCAAGCCGGAAAAAGGTAATATAGTTACCGTGCATTATACTGGTTGGCTTGCCGATGATAAGGGGAATCCAAGAATGGATTCAAAATTTGATAGCAGTGTGGATCGTGGTACTCCTTTCCAGTTTGTCATTGGTCGTGGCCAAGTGATTAAAGGATGGGATGAAGGGGTAATGTTGATGAAAGTAGGCGAAAAACGTCGTTTGATTTTGCCAGCTTCCATTGCGTATGGTGCGCACGGTGCCGGCGGGAAAATACCACCGCATGCAACATTAGTATTTGATGTAGAACTTCTTGATATTAAATGATTTGATTCTTTTTACCGTTTTTTTCGAGAGAGCAGGTATGCGAGTCGAGAATTGAAACTTCTCGACTCATGCTAATGCTTTTGCTCGGCCTATCTATCGTAGTCTTGACGTGATCGGAAGTAAACGGAGTGAGAAAGTGTGTAATGCAAGATTCAATATTTCGTGAATATGATATTCGCGGTATAGTAGGCAAAGAATTGGATGTGGAGCGAGTGTATGATCTCACTCGTGCAATTCTGGCTTATTCTGCACTTCAAGATGCTTCTATAAAAAAAGTTGCCGTGGGAATGGATGGACGAATAAGCTCGCCGGCTATTAAAGATCAGATGGTGAGAGCACTCAGTGATTCTGGGGTAGAAGTTACTTTTATAGGTATTTGCCCCTCGCCGGTATTATATTTTGCATTACATCAGCTTAAAGTTGATGCGGGATTAATGATTACCGCTTCGCACAATCCCAAAGAATATAATGGAATTAAGATTTGCTTGGGAAAACAATCGGTATGGGGTAAGCAAATTCAAGAAATTAAAAATATCTATCAAAAACAGCAATTTCTCCCTTTGCAACAATTAAAAGGTGCTGTTACTGAATATTCGTTGACTGCAGACTATATCAACTGGATGGTAACCCATTTTTTGGATTTAAAAGATTTTAAAACGCCTTTCATTATTGATTGTGGTAATGGTGCAGGTGCAGCAGTAATTCCTGAATTGGTAAAAGCTATGGGATGGACGCAGGTAATCTCGCAATGTTGTACTATTGATGGCACCTATCCCAATCATGAAGCGGATCCAACTTCCCCCAAAAATATGCAAGATGTAAAAGCATTGCTGGCAACCACTAATGCTCAATTTGGCATTGGATTAGATGGTGATGCTGATCGCATGGGGGCGATGACCAAAGAGGGAGCACTGGTACTTGGAGAACAGTTGCTCGCTCTTTTTGCACAAGAGGTTTTAAAAAAACATCCGGAATCAGCAGTGGTTTTTGATGTAAAAATGTCACAAGGATTAGTAGATCTTATCACCAAATGGAAAGGCAAGCCGGTGATGAGTCCGTGTGGACATGCGCTTATTAAAGAACAGATGACTGCTCATAATGCGATCTTGGGAGGAGAATTAAGTTGCCATTTTATTTTTGCTGATGATTATTTTGGCTATGATGATGGCATTTATGCTTTAATGCGCTTGTTGCGCATTATTAAAAGTTCAGATAAAAGCTTGGAACAATTGGTGAGCATTTTCCCAAAACGATATAGTACGCACGATGTGCGCATTGAATGTGAAGAGAGTCAAAAAAAAGAGATTGTGGCCCATATTGCCGATGAACTGCGCAAAATTCCGGGCATACAACTTCTTACTATTGATGGAGTGCGGCTTACGTGCCAAGATGGGTGGGGTATAGTCCGTGTCTCTAATACGCAGCCCATGATTAATATGCGCTTTGAATCAGATACCAAGGAGGGACTTGCCAGAATTGCTGAGCATGTCATTATGGTAATAGGGCCGTATTTTGATGAAAAAAAATTAAGACAGCTGCTGGGACTATCGTGAGAGATGTTGGATTACATATTCGTTTAACTACTACTATTAATGATCTTGGCAAGTATGCAGCGAGTTTAAACATTCCTCTGTTTCAATGTTTTTTGATTCATCAATCCACCAATCAATTTATACATCCGGATGATAATGAAATAGAAGAATTCCTTCATGACTGGCGTCCTCGTTTTAAGAACTTATATGTACACGGCTCGTATTGGATCAATTTGGCGCGATTTTCAGGTGAAAATAAAGTGCTTGCTCGTGAGCTTGAATTAGCAAAAAGATTGGCATTCACGCATATGATTCTCCATCCGGGATCTGCGCGAAATGTTAAGGATAAAAAAGAGGGCATTGGCAATATTGCTAAAAGCCTCAATCATGTGCTTAAAAAAGAGCAGGAAATAAAAATTATCCTAGAAAACACGGCACATGCCGGTTTATCCATTGGTGGTGATTTGCATGATTTTTATTATCTGCGTGAACGGCTCGAGCATCCTGAAAAAGTTGCATTTTGCATTGATACCTCTCATGCGCATTCTTATGGATATGATATTATGACACCTGAAGGTCAATTGCAGTTTTTAGAGTTAGTAGACAAAACAATGGGTTTATCCAATATTGCAGTAATTCATTTGAATGATACGAAGCAAACTATGGGATCTCGCATTGATCGCCATGAGAAAATTGGGGATGGAATACTTGCGTCGATTTTGCACTCGTTTTTGGCGCATGAAAGTCTCAAAAATCTTCCGGTCATTTTAGAGTTGCCAGTAAGCTTTCCTGAAGAAGAAGAGAAAATGTTGCAAGCAGTAAGAAATTGGTAAAGAGGATTTCAGGTAATGAAGATAGCAATAAATGGGTTTGGAAGAATAGGTCGCACATTTTTACGCACCTTGCTTCAAGATCCGAATGCTCAAAAAAAATGCACAGTGGTTGCCATTAATATAGGTCCGGCCACAATAGAAACCGTAGCGCATATGTTTAAGTATGATACGATAATGGGTACGTATCCGGGATCTGTTTCATTGCGTGAGAACAATTTAATTGTTGATAACGTTTCTATAAAACTTTATTCAATTTTAAAACCAGAAGAACTTGATTGGAAAAAAGATCAGGTTGATTGGGTGGTGGATGCCTCAGGAAGATTCACCAAACGTGAGCAGGCAGAGTTGCATCTTAAAGCCGGCGCAAAACATGTATTAATTACTGCTCCGGCAAAAGGTGATGATATTAGTATTATTCCAGGAGTGAATCAAACGCTATTTAATTCTAAAAACCATCAAATTGTATCTTTGGGAAGTTGCACCACCAACGCCTTTATTCCAATGCTCAAAGTGATTCACAATGAATTTGGGATTGAAAATGGTTTTATGACTACCATTCATGCCTATACCAATTCGCAAGTGCTTTTAGATGTTGAAGGGGAGAGCTTGCGGCTTGCTCGTGCCGCAGCACTTAATATTATTCCCTCTACTACGGGGGCGGCAAAAATGCTGGGCAAAATATTACCGGAAATTGGTGATCGGATCAAAGCAAGTTCTATTCGCGTGCCGGTTGGTATTGTTTCTCTCATTGATTTAATGGTGACTACAAAAAATGAGATCTCTGTGACTTCTATTAATAAAGCTTTTGAAAATGCTGCAACTGGTGCATTGAAAAATATTGTGGCAGTGAGCCATGAGCCACTGGTTTCCAGCGATTATCGAGGTAATTTCCATTCAGTCACCATTGATGCGTTGTCTACCGGTGTAGTAGGTAATACTGCCAAAATAATGGGATGGTATGATAATGAGTGGGGCTATAGCTGCCGCCTTAAAGATTTTTTATGTGGATTGAAGTAACTTCCGCTTCACAAAACAGCTATTTTCCCTTACATTAGACAGTGCTAAGGAGGGCCCATAGCTCAGTCGGTTAGAGCAATCGGCTCATAACCGAGAGGTCCCTGGTTCGAGTCCAGGTGGGCCCACCATACTACGCTTATCCGCGGTTTTTGCCTCGGCAAGCTTCGTATGTCAGGCCATTTTTTAAGATGAAAATTCATTAGAAAAAGCGCCTGTCCTCCGAAGCTTTAGCGAAGGCTGGCTTAGTCGAGAGGATCGCTTTTGCGAGTGCAGTAGGGAAGGCGCCAACATCTATTTTTTAAATGATTATAATGCAATCATAAGATTGCGCTGGAGATTGACTGAATGACACAAACGCCATTTGAACAATTTATCGCGCTTGTTGAGGTCGATCAGAAGATCAATTCATTTAATACTCAGATTGCTACACTTGGCAATAAAATTTTCCAGCTCATACAAGAATCTAAAAATCATTTGCAAGCTCATGAAAAAATAAAAGAAAAATATGAGCAAAGTAGAAAAGATGTTGATGCTAAAGAACTTGAAATGAAAATTCTTGATCAGCAAGAGTCTGAAAAAAAAGCAAAACTTGATCATGTATCCAATCATAAAGAATATCAATCAATAAAAGCAGAAATTGATTCCCTCAAAAAATTACAGCATGAACTTGAAGAAAGTTTAATGGGCATTTGGAATCAATTAGAGAATGCCAAAAAAGAATTAGATGCGTCTAATACTTCTTTGCAAGAGTATGAAATAAAAATTAAGCAACAAATTGAGCAATACGAAAACCAAATCGCAGAGATTACTGCTCAAAGAGATGCGCAATTACAAGAACGGCAGCAAAAAGAACCATCAGTTCCAGAAGAATGGCTTGCCAAATATGCAATTATGCGGGCAAAAGTCTCAGATCCGGTAGTTCCTGTGCTTAATGGCAGTTGCAGCGCTTGCTTTTATACTATTTCAGCACAAGATATGCAAGATTTAAAAAGAAGAAAACTGGTGCAATGCAAAGATTGCTATCGGTTATTATACTTGCAGGAAGCGCAACAAGAAGCTTAAGAATAAAACAGGACAGTCATGGCAGAAAAAAATTTAAGCATTTTTGAACAGCCAAGTTCTATTTCTCCCAAACCAAAGCATGCTATTACTCATTGGAAGCTTTATGTGGATGGCGCGGCACGCAATAATCCGGGGCCTGCAGGTGCCGGAGTGTATATTACTAAAAATGATAAACCTGAAAAAAAAATAGGATATTATTTAGGTAAAAAAACTAATAATCAGGCTGAATATGGAGCACTTTTAATTGGTTTATATTTACTCAAAAAAATGATGCATGATGATGATCATTTGGATATTATTTCAGATTCATTACTTTTAGTGCGACAATTTCAGGGAGAGTATCGAGTGAAGCATCCTGAATTGAAGCCATTACATTTACTTTGCAAAAAATTATTAGAAGGGCGTCATTATGCGATTGCGCATGTGTTGCGCGAATATAATGAGGTTGCAGATGAGATGGCCAACAAAGGGATTGATGATAAAAAAGCTCTTCCTCAAGATTTTTTAACTTTTTTACAAGAATATGGCATTAATTGGTAAATTATGTGAAAAAACCTATAGAGGTTTTTCGATTTGTATTCGTTTGTCCAAAACGAATGGTTATCCGTTTAAAATTAAAACTTCTCGACTCAGCTTTTTGCCTCGCTCGAAGCGAACGGGTTGGAGTTGCTTGCTCCTATCAAGTTTAATTACTACAAGCTTATTAACCTTAGCTGAATCAAATGCAAGTTCAATTCCTTTTGCCTCCGTCAATTCCATAATATCAGAAGTTGCTGAACAAAAAAAACAAGATCATATGGTTCGTGTTTTATTAAATGAATCGCGCAAACCATATAATTGTAAGTGGGAAATTAGCGCCAAAGAAGATCTTTTGTTAGGTGATCCTGAGGCGCAAACAAAACGGCATATTAAAAACAATAAAGTTACTGTTACTTATAGCAACAAGCAGTTTTTTATAGATGGCCAGCCCTTATCTTTAAAGCGGTTTTATCTTATTCCGGTAGGAAATACGATTTCCTTTGAGGGGCGAGAATATCACGGATCCTTACTTTTCACGCGTGATACGGCTGCGATTTATGCCATAAATGTTTTAGACATTGAAGATTATGTGTGCTCAGTATTAAAGACTGAAAGCTGGCCCGGTTGGCCGCTTGAGGTGAATAAGGCATTTGCCATTGCTTCACGCAGTTATATTATGGGGATTATCAAAAATAAGCCAACTACTCCATACCATGTAAAAAATACCAAGGAGCATCAAACCTATTCGGGAGTTCATGATAATCCAGTGCTTAAGGAAGCAGTTGCTCAAACGAAAGGAATATATTTAGCTGATCAAAAGAATGAACCGGTACTGGCAATGTTCGATTCTTGTTGTGGCGGAGTGATTCCTGCGGATATACTCGGCGTAGATTTTGTGAGTGCTCCTTATTTGGCACGTACGTATCCCTGTATCTACTGTAAAGATTGTAGAATGTATAATTGGAGCATTGAATATCCCATTGCGCATTTAGAAAAAACGCTTAAAAAAGAGATTAAACATCTTAAAAATATGCATGCCGTGAAAATTGCCAAAACCGATAAAGCAGGATTGGTGCAGCATGTATCAGTAAAAAGTAAGCATGCCAACCATAATCTTTCAGGTAAAAAATTATATTCATTACTTTCAAAAGTAAGAAGTTTTCATTTTACGGTGGATTGCAATAAAACCCACATTAAATTCACCGGTAAGGGAGTGGGACATCATATTGGTCTGTGCCAGTGGGGTGCGCGTGAAATGGTGGCGCAAGGATATGATTATAAATCTATTTTAAATTTTTATTATCCCGGTACGCATTTTATGAGATTGAGCTAGTATTTTTAAAAAATTTAACAATACAGAGT
>BTUB01000022.1:0-11033 GCA_045863215.1 Candidatus Babeliales bacterium
TATGTAGCCACCTGGCAAAACCTCCCGCATCTGCTGAACATCTGATAGCGCGAAATGTAAAAATTAATGCCCTACTTCAATTACACCAAAATTCTCAGCGCCAGCGAACATTAACTCCGAATTTTGATACTTTAGAAACTCATCTTAAAAATACAGCAGCCGGCGAGAGCCTTTATCTGAGCTTTTTTGATGAAGATGACCGATTTGCAGACTATTTAAGACAATCAAAAACCAAATTACCGTTGGCTAAAAAAGTTGCACTCATTCAAAAATTGGAAAATTGGCTTAATGATAACAAGTGGTATTTATACATTAAAGAAGCTACCCCTATACTCATGACTGCGCCGAATATTCTATTCAGTGGAGCTTCCGAAATTTTCAATTTTGGCAAGTTATTCTTTCCGGCTGAATGTAGAAAATTTCTTGAAACTCTTGGGTTTGAGGAAGCTGGTACGGTTGGTTCAGATCCTACTAAATTAGAATTAAAAATGAGATCACCGGGATTATTTACAAAATTTTTTAAACTAGCATTTGGCGCACAAAAGGTAGCAGATCTTGCAGACATGCGTCAAATGGTAAGCGCTATGATTGGTTATAATTTAACCAATCTTAAATATATGCGTAAAAAGCTTCATCATACTAATAAATTCATTTCCGCGCTTAAAGATATGCAAACAACCTTGCAACAAATAAGTGAACAACCTAATGGTCAGATGCTTGTTGATCTACAATTACCCACATCAGATAAGACCAAAAAAATTATGGAACTTTTAGCAAGTTCAACATTTGCTGAAGATCATGATCATCTCGTCTTATCAAATAAGCAGCCAGTACACTTGGGAAAAATTGAATTATTTTCTTGTCGGAGACCAATACATTGGGGAGAAATTAAATTAGCCTATAAACAAATGTATGAAAATAAACATCTGTTTATTAAACCACTTGCCGCTTTGGCCTACTTAGATTATTTGATGGCCTCAGCACGATTAATCATTAATAATCCTGCACCTTTAATCCGTGATTCTAACCAAAAAGCAAAATATTGCGTGCCAACTTTTACTCAAAATGCGCAAACTCCCTCATTACAAATAACCAATGGTTGGAACTCTTTCATTCAAGATGGTCAGCGAGTTGTATTGAATAATATAGAACTTGGAGTACCACTTCCCGGACACCCTGAAGGTACAAAAATGATTATTCTTACTGGGGGAAATGGTCAGGGAAAAACATTTTGTATGACCACGGCTCCTTATGCAGTACTTCTGAGCCAAGGTCTTGGAGTAGCTCCAGCTCAACAGCTTTCTCATACTCCGTATAATCATTTGGTCACCTTTATGAAGACTGAAACCGATATTTCTAAAGGGGAATCATTATTTAGAAATACCTGTAAAAGAGGAAGAGTGTGCGAAGATATCTGCAAATATAGCCAGGGCAACAAATTATTTTGTGGCGATGAAATCTATGGTGGGACTAAACTTACTCTTGGCCAATCAACTGTTTGTGTCAGTGCTAAAGAAATTGGTAATCTGCCCAATGTACACGGTATTATTACTACTCACCTTAAAGCAGTCACTCGTTTACCTGCATCTTATCAGGTAAAGTTTACGAACCAAAAAGCAAACAATCATCATATAGAACCGGGCATTGGAGACTTCGAAACAGAGGAAGAAGGCCTCAGAATTATCGCCCAAGAATTCGGGCCCGATCGGGCCAACCTGATTAGAGAAGATATTAAACAACAGGCCGTGTATGAATATTGGGAACACCAAGATCGGCTCGATAATTTAGTGCAAGCGGCTCGCCAAGAATATCAAGCATTGCGCCAACAAGCGGGCGCCCCCACTTTGGATGGCATCATCATCAATATCACCGATCCAGAATTGCGTGCAGCATTGGATGAAAAAATAAATCGGCCTTCTTTGGCTGGAATAAATTCTATAATACAGCGCTTGCGAAATCTTGAATTTGATAAATTTTTTGATCTGGTGGGGTATGTTGCAAACGTGGGCCAATTATCATCCGAGATACAGCAGCAAACATTTAAAGAACTCATGCTCAACATTATGGCTCATTGTGCCGATGCAACGGCAACAGCGCATAGCGCCCTATGGCTCGAGCGCATACGGCAAGTGGAGGCGAATATTGCTCAAGAGCATGAACGGCGCAGACAGTTGCAACAAGAAATTGACGCATTGCAATATGTAAGAAATAATGAATCACTTGATGAGCAGTTGCACAGTGAAAACCGCGCATTAACTGCTATTACAAGACAAGTAGATGAAAAAGCAGCAGAAATTGATGGCGTGAAAGATGAGCTTGATTTGCGTCAAAAATTGCGCAAATTGCAACTGGATCTTAGTCAACAGAATATAGATTTTGATCAGATGATTGCAGAAACGAGTAGACTCATTCGATCTTTGCATCCGCAATCACAACCACAACAAAACAATTAATGGAAAATCTAGGATAACATATGAACAAATATTTTTTTGTAATTATTATCTTTGCCTTAATAAGCCAATTAAATGGAATGGATAAAAGTCTTTATCCCCATGATAATACATGTAAAAGAGATGGTCGTGGATTTTGGGTATGTCCGCCTAGTCATAAAGAAAAATTGCCCATACAAATTCATCGTAACCGCATTATTAGACGCAATATGGAAGATGTAGGTGAAATAGAGGAATTTAATATCAACAAACAATCAGACTTAAATCATTTATATGCATATGAACATGCCCAAGCCCCATTAGTTATAGCACGGCTAAAGTTTTATAATATACAAAAACAAGAATTTGAATCACTCCGTCAACAAATGACGCAAGAAACTAGTTCATTATGTAAACTATTAGCAAGACCAGTAGGATTTGATGGTAATTATCTTCCTCCTAAAGAAAATAATTTCTATTGGAACCGACTCCGAGATCAATTAGCCAATCCCAATATTGTACGTTGGGAAAATATACTAAATGAATCTCCCGTTTTTTGGCAAGCAGCTGAAAAAGGAGCTTTGACAGCAAATATATTCGGAAGCAGAAGGTCAGATGATTTTAAAAATATACTCATACCTAATATTGCAAAATTTCTGGCTGCTGTGTTTAATGCACAATCAGTCTTTTATTGTCTCAAACTTGATGAAAAAGATGTGCTTATTAATCAAGAGCGCGCGGCAAAAGAAGCCGTTCTTAATGCACAACAACAAGTAGCTAATGCAAATGCAGCAGCATTAAGAAATTTAGAAGCAAATAAAGAAACCTATTTACGTAGCATGCGTGAAAAATTTGGGCAACTATTTGATGCTTCGCAAACTCCCCCTCAACTTTACCAAATGGAAAACGCGAGATGGGCACAAAATATAGCTAATAGATTAAACAATCCTACTCCGCAGGATATACAAAACGGTATACAATTACTTCAAGATGAGAATTCAAATAATCTTTGTGAGCTGATAATTAAAACATCTCAAGTAAATCCTCAAAATGCAAAGGCGCTCATCTTAACAGTGATAAGCCATGTTCGTGATGCTACGGTCCAAGCATATGCATGTCCTTTACTTGAAAAGTTCGATAAAGCAAATGCAAATCTTACTCAAGTACAAGAACAGAATCGTAAATTGCAAGCAGATTTAGAGGCAACTCAAAAAGGTAAGGCCGATGCTGAAAGCGCTGTCACTAGCATTCGCAATGCAAAGGATGCGCAAAAAACAAGCTTTGATACCGAAATACGAAACATAGAACGGCAACAGAATCAAAGAAATGAATCAGCTCGACGTATGTTAAATGATTTGCAAAGAGATTTATCTCCACTTCGCAAAGAATTACCAACTTTGCGTACACGCGTAAGAGAACAAGATATAGAAATTCAGGCGTTACGAAAAACACTTGCTCCGCAAAACCAACAATAAAAATAAAACTATGAAAAAAATTAATCTTTTTTTGATCCTTTTAAGCTACTTCCGTTCAAGTATTGGAATGCAAGAAAATCGAACTCCTGAACAATTGGTTCAGCAAGCGCTTGCGGAACTTCCTAGAATTCGACAAGAATTGGGAAAACCAGTGAACCCGAATCATCAACAAGGGCAGCCACCTCCAATTGGGGCACCAAATCAGCGAGATATTGATCTCCACAAACGCCGGTTGCAAGGTGATCCTTTGAATAGAGTCTGTGCTGCCATCGCAGCCGGGCAAGAGCGGCTCCATGCACAGCGCAATGTGCAAGAAGCGATTGCTCATACAACGATAATCACCGCAGCGGCACAAGAAGCAGCGTTGCAAGAATGCTTAGGCCAAAAGGGAACGCTCCTAACACAAGCAGAATCAAACTCACGAGAAGCTGCGGGCCAATTGGGCACTTTACAAGAAATTAAACAAAAACAAGAGCAACAAAAACAAAAAAGAGCCGATCTTGAAAAGAGCTGTAAAGATTTACAGTTTCTTAACGAAGTAAAAGAGTTGGATGATAAATTAGACCATTTGGCTCACCATTTGAGCCATTTAGATTTGGAATTAACTGGTGAGATTATGGCAGCTCAACAAGCATTACGCGAATTAAAACATTCATAATATGAGCACCTATTTTTTTATTTTTCAGCTACTCCACACATTGTGGGCAAAAGATTGGCACAAAAAGCTCTCCTTTATTGTGGTGCTTTTATTAACTGCACTTGCCATCGCAGGCAACGTGCTTACTCCCGTGCTGCTCAAATACACGATTACTCTTTTATCGGATCAAAAGCATCCTTCCCTTTTCATGATCCCCGTGCTTTTGCTTTCATATGGCGGATTATGGACCATTAATCAATTAATTTCCCAGGCACGCGATATCATTCTTTTTAAAACATCAGAAGATTTGGTATGCCAACTAAGTCTGGATATCTTTGCCCATCTTCACACACTTTCTTTGCGTTTTCATTATGAGCGACGCAGTGGGCAGATTATAAATAATCTCAGCCGCGCACAGTCTGCTTTTGCTTATATTTTGTGGGGATTGTTATACATTATCCCACTCGTGATAGAAATTAGTATCGCCGCCTGCCTTATTTTTTATTGGTATGGCCTTTTTTATTGCTTGCTTTTGCTGGTTATAGTACTTGGATGCATCAGTTTTAATCTGATTATGGGCGCACGCATAAGCGAAAGTGAAAACAACGCGCATGCAAAAGAGGCCGATGCTGCTTCTTATATTACCGACAGTCTTTTAAATGCGGAGACTGTGAAATACTTTGGCAACCAGACACATGAACATACAGAATATAAAAAAATATTAGAGGCAAGAAAAAGCACTCTCATTCTAGAAAATAATCAAAGACAATATATTTTTATGGGGCACGGGATCATTGCCGGGCTCGGGCTCATGATCCTGAGTTGGTACGCGGGCCAATCCATCAGCCAAGGTACACTGAGCGTGAGTGATTTTATTTTAATGAATGGCTACTTTTTACAATTTGTTGCTCCTCTTATTTCATTCAGCTTCTATATAAAAAGTCTTAAAAAGCAGATTAGTACTCTGCAGGAGCTTTTAAAAATTCTTGATCTCAAGCCAGAAATTATTGATGCGCCCCATGCTCTGGCATTTACTGATTCAGCTATAAGCATAGAATTTAAAGATGTTTCATTTAGTTATGCGGATAACTTAATTTTGGATTCTGTTTCCTTTACCATTCCTCAAGGCAAAACAGTGGCAATCGTGGGAGCCACGGGCGCAGGCAAATCTACTATTTCTCGGCTATTATATCGGTTTTACGATGCAACAACGGGAACTATTTTAATTAATGGCCACGATATTAAAAATTATTCACAAGCATCTTTACAAAATGCAATCGGCATCGTTTCGCAAGACACGCTGCTTTTTAACAATACTATTTATTATAATATTGCCTACGGTAAATTAGACGCCAGCCAAACAGACGTAGAATATGCGGCGAATCTGGCGGGGCTTTCACATTTTATCGGCGCCCTACCCGATGGGTATCAAACCACAGTCGGCGAGCGCGGATTAAAACTTTCTGGCGGAGAAAAACAGCGCATTGCGATCGCACGCGTATTATTAAAGAATCCACTTTTATATATCTTTGATGAAGCAACTGCCTCACTTGATACCATTACTGAAAAGCAGATCCAAAAAAATTTTGAAGCAATTGCTCATGGTGCAACTAAACTGATTATTGCACATCGATTATCTACCGTAACTCATGCTGATGAAATATTAGTCCTTGATAAGGGAAAAATTGTGGAGCGTGGCACACATGCCACTTTACTAAATCAAAAGAGCTACTATCATTCATTGTGGAACCAGAGTATAAAATAAGGTAAAAAAGGAAAAGAGATGAAGCTAATTAGAATCATTTTTTTAGTTCTTTTCTGGACTATTTCATTACCAGGGATGGTTGATCAAGTACCGGTTGTTGAAGTGTGTAAAACAAATAGGCATACATTGGTTACTCAAATCAAATCTGAATTCAAAGATGCTCTTGAAACTGTTAACAAAAAGCACAAACCTCATTATTCCGCAACAAAAAAGAAATTTAAAAAACAATTTGGCAACTGTGACTTCACGAAAAATCTGAATTCTATTGAAAATTTTGAAGATTATCTTTTTGAGCTTGCTTTTGAAAAAGGTAATTATCTTGTGGCTGAATGGTTTTTAAACCATGGATGCCATATGAATCAGTTATACAAGGATAAAGGGTTTCCAAGTCAAGGAACCACTCCTCTAATCGCAGCTATTGAAAATGAACGAATTGCAGTAGTGCAATTACTCTTGTCCGCGGGCGCCAACCCTCATGGTAGTGGTTGCAATGGAGGAAATAAGTGCAAACATCCCAATGAATCCGGGAATGACTTTGTATGTAAGAATTTGCAACCTCTGGCTATAGCAGCATTTAGAGGTAATGTTCCCATATTTTATGCTTTAATTAATGCGAGAGCAAAAGATCGCTTTGGTTGCATAATGAAAAGCGCAGTAAATGGTGGCAACCCTGAAATGGTAAGTGCTCTTTGTAAACTGCGCTATAATGATGGTTCTTGGCACACTCTAAGAACTGCTGTTAGGCAAGGCAATACGCCGGTAGTAAAACTTCTTTTAGAAAACAATGGCTTAGAAGATCTGCCCTCAGAAAATTACTATAATTTCAATTATGCTGATCTCATTGTTGATTCAATTAACAATGAAAAATCTGATATTACCGGCATACTCCTTGATGCACGGCCCACTTATGATGTAAATAGCGTAAGTAGGAGCTTCGAAGGATCCTATACACGCCCGCTACTTGCGGCTTTACAAAAAAATAATTTTGAAGTGGCAAGAAAATTGATCAAACGAGGCGCATGGGTAAACCCTCCGGTTCTCAAAGAGTTTGGTTCTGATTACATCCAACATGAAGAATCAAATCCATTATATGTAGCTGCTCGCGCAGATAATCTAAAAGCGATAGAGTTTCTATTACAAAATGGCGCGGATCAGAATCATTTAGCAATATCTCGTGCATTGTATAACTATAGATACACAGTGTATAGTAAACCCAATCCACCCAGACCCATAAGAGAGTTTATTGTTTTAGATAGATCAGAAAACCTGCCAAATTCAAAGGCCATTATTCAAATGTTGCAAAACCACATTCAAAAGAAAAAAATCAGAAAAAAAAGTTAGCCTTTTTCTGCCTCAATCTCTTGTTTATCAGTTTGCATCAGAGTCACCAACTCGGCAGCGGGCTTAAAATAGAAATGCGCCGCAAAAAGCACCGCAATCCCTCCCAGGATCGGCAACACTGATTGTGGCTCATATGATGAACCAGCAAACTGATCCAATGGGAATGATGAAGACATAGATTGCTGCCTGATTTTGGCTTCTTTATCTTTTTTGATGGCGTCGAAAAAATCTATAACCGGAGCAAGGGCAACCAAACCTGCTATTCCTTTGACTACCACCATAGCCGCTGTGGGCACAGAAACTCCTGCTGCCCGGCACGAATGCCCGGGAATAGCCAATGCAATTAAAAGGATCCAAGAAATACGAGGAAAACACACAGGAACGCCCCATTTATAGGTGATTATCATAGTATGTTTATGATAATAAGATCGCATTTTTTGTCAAATAAAATATATACAACACTTTCCATTTGAAATATATGAGCTTAAATGCGCGTCGGCTTGATATCCGGCACTTTGCTTTCTTAAAAAGTTATAATATTATGATGTCTTGTATTTGCTCTTGCGGTGCCACACCAAGTAATAGGAGCATTCGGCTCTTTCTTACCGCACCACAAAATATCTTGGTGTGCGCGTATTAACACGCGCTTAGTTTCATTATTTCGTTTAAACGTAACTTCATAATATCCAGGAACTCTTGCTTGTAATACCCATTCTTGGGTTCCTGCGCTTCCGGCCATTCCAGAACCGGTAAAATTATACTGCAATATTTCTAAATGATCCGTATCAACTAGTTCCCATTTTTCATAATCGCACGGAGTTACCGTTAATTGAGCTTGGATGGCAAACCTATGAGGTAATATAAAAACATGATGAACTTCATCTTTTCGAATGCAACCGCCTGGTAAGATCGTTTGCTTTTCTGCAAAAGCTATGTGTGCAAGAACTGTGCTCAAAAATAAGACAATTGATAACAATTGTTTGTTCATAGAAGATCTCCAAAAATATAGGTATTTTTAAATCTTTACTTGTTTAAGTTGTTTAAATGTAAAGCTATAGATATCTAAAAATAGCTCGCGTAAAAGAGCAACAAATCTATAATCATCAAGACGTCCTCCTCCATCTGGCATTCCCCTCATAAAAGAAAAGAAAGTCAAATGTATTAAGTAAGCATCCTTTATCTGATCATAAGTAAAAGTAAGTCCCAAACGTGCATAATTTCGCAGTGCTTGTTTAATTGTTTCTTCACTTAATATGTCGGTTTCTTCAGATTCAGCATACAATGATTGAAATTCTTGATAAATCGCCGTATTTTGCTTTAAATAATTAGGAAGAAATTGATGCATCACTGCAAGGATCATAATATCTTCAAAGTCATCCTCATCTTCCATAAATAGACGACAAATAGGATTGCCCTGCAATGATTTTTTATAAAAGTAGTGAGCGAAAAGATCTGTACCTTGATCATTAGACAATTCATTAAATTTCTTTTCAGCTTTTTGGTAACGATCGTAGTACGAATCTTTAGAGTAGTTACAAGTTATATCAGCTTTATTTTGGCAATTATCCAAAGCTGAATCATTTATTGTGTATGTTAGCGAAGTTAATAATACACATACCATTAACCGTATACTTTTCATAAAACCTCCAAATAAGTGTTTATTGATTTTGAATTCGTCTTAATTCTGCAAATAATGCGTCTACTTCTGCATCAATTTTTTCTTTATCCCAACCTAATTCCGCACCAATATCTTTTGCAGCTGACATTAAATAGAAGCGTTTAAAATCATTGGGCATAAATTTATATTCGCCGGTTACTAATTGTCTCCATAAATAAACAACTGCCCAATGAGGAGCCGCTTGCTTATAGACTAAGTTAATAATTTTTACGCTCTTATGATTTGGGTTTGCCTTGCAAAATTCTAATACCGTAATTGATTGAATAGCTGTGTTAAAGCCAAGTATGAGTAATAAAATTAAAATTATATTTTTCATAAAAAACTCCAGCTTAGTTAATTATCGTTTTACATGAACATGTATCGGAGGTGGTGCAACATACGCCGGGCGTGTATCATGAATAGGATGAGCATGCAAATTATACCATGCCGCATCTGCTGCTTTATGCGCCGCACGCGCTTGGCTCTCTGCTGCTGCTGCCATGCGCCGAGCCGTTTCAATCATCTTATTTTTGTAATCGATTTCCGCGCGCGTAGTTAATTCTTTAAAATATTGAGAATCTTTAAGCTTACTCATTGCATCGATAATTTTTTGTTCCATTGCTTTTAATCTATCGAGTGCAGCTTGGGCAATTGAAGCAAGACTTGAACTACTTGATTTGACTACCGTAAATAGATATTCTTTGGCTTTTTCAATTTTTCTTAATAATGCTTCTAATTTTCCATACGCTGCAAGTGATGGAAACGGTTGTTTTAAAGAACCTTGTCTTAATTCGGCAGCATCTCCGGCTCTCATTGCAACATTCAGTAATCGATCATTTTCTAGCACCATTAATTCCTGCTCTGCTGATTTTAAATATTCTTCAGTTGTAAAAAAGGAAGCTACAAATCCTGCTCCCGCAGCTCCTGCTAATGCCGGCAAAATCACATAGTGCCAGGGAAATGATTTAATTTTTTCCCACATAGTAGCATGCTTTGAGATTTTTTGATTTTGATACTTATCATACGCAACGAGTGCACCAAGACCACCACCCACTAGACCGCCCGCTACTGCTGAATTAACAATAAATTGTTTTGATTCAGGAGAAAGCGGGTAATCATGTGCTTGTATACCTGAAGCAGGTAGTAAAAGTGATAATCCTAAAACTATATATTTCATAATATCTTATGCCTTTGCAATTTCTTGTTTATCGCTTTGTAAAATATCGGCTCCAAGTGCTCCATTGCCAGTACCTGGCTTTGGTTGGTTTTCTATAACTGCAATTGCTATACAGCATCCAACGAGTACGGTAAGCATAGCACCCACCCAAAAGCCTTCTTTGAAAGATCCATTTTCTACTAATTCTTGAGCCTTATAATAATTAACCTCATTTTCTAACTGTGCATTACGTACTTGTAGGTGAGAAAGTTTATCTTTTTTGATCGTATCAACGATGCCCATAAGTCCCGTTGAAACAATGCTTCCGGCAGCTGCTCCAAACCCTGCTATCGTTTTAAGAGAAAAACCAGGCTTAGGTGCCGCACATACCGGATTAAGGACTAATCCGAGAGAAATAACTAAAAAAAATTGAGTAATTTTCATAGGATGCCCCCATAATATAAAAATATTCACTAATTTTATAGTATATGGCACGTCCAAAAAGTCAAAAAAGGGGGAATTAATCAATCTATTAATATATGAATTTTCAAATTGAAATTAAAAATGACAATA
>BTUB01000022.1:11043-14970 GCA_045863215.1 Candidatus Babeliales bacterium
GACAATAGTAACGGAAAACGAACTTCATTCCTTTAGCGCGATTACGCACCGCGGTTTCAAAATACAGATTAGCGATAATAACCGCTGCAAACCTGCGCTGCAAGGCATATAAAAAGCCACCACCGAGGGCCAATACTTGCTCCCGACTATCGGGAATATCGATCCCAAAAAGCTTGTTATCTTTAATCTGTTTTAAAAAGTAACCATTTATTCCTAAATAAAAGCGTGATCTAAGCGCATATTCCAGAGCAAAATTAGCATGAATCGTATTACCTGCTTTAAAATGAGTTTTAGGATGCTCGAATACCCATAAATAATGTAATCGCCAAGAAGCAGAAAATCGTGGCGTAAAATACATGGTAGCCGCCCAATAGGGGTTCATATAAAAGACTCCATTGCCTGGACTTACATTGTGCAAGGGCCGTTTATCTTGACTGGTTGGAAATGAAGCAACAAATTCTAAGCGATGGACATATACAGGGCGATCGCCATGGTAAATAGGATGCGCCTGTATATAAGCACCCATTGCCAGGTCACCAACTCCTCCACCACTACTGGTAATGCCTAAAAAATTGGGTTCTATCTTTGAATAAAATACAATCGGAACCGTAATATCCCATCCAAAATTTCCGAGTCCTAACACGTTTGTTTGCGAAAGATAAAATATCTGGAATGAATTAACCCATTCATTAAAATGCGGGCACGCTCTCCCACATAATGATTCATCGCGTGGCCCCTCAAATTCATGCGTATCATAATCCTGCGTGACCCACTGAAAATAATAGCCGGGAATTTGCCGTAGAGGCCCGCCATCTAAAAAACTTGATCCACCTAAATTTATTTTAGGTAAGCCGTAGCCAAAAATTCTTGTGGGAATAATTAAAAAAAGAAACAAAATTTTTATTTGCACCATAACACGCATAATAAAATTAAAATATTAACAATATATAAAGCAGTGCATACCAAACAAAAAGAATTAATCTTAAAATAAAGCAGATAGGCCAATACAAATGTTGCAATAATTCCCGCAATTGCCATTAATAAAACTATGGTATGCAATCCACAAAATGCCACTACCGCCAACGTGCTGTAAAAAAAAATTCCCAATAAAGAATTCGGCACAGAAAAAAGATTCGCATACGGACTGGTCAAAGGGCGCGAGCATGAAATACGATCATTAATATCGCATGCAGGTTTGAACTGTTCATCTTTTTTTAGCTGCTGCTCCACATCCTGCGCATACAATGAAAGTGCCAAACCAATCAAAGCAAGAATTACAATATAAATCATTACCATCTTCTTAATTAGAGTGAACTATTTTCTATTTAGTTTGATATAGGTAAAAATACGAAACTGAGATTGAAAAATAAAGATATTTTTAAAAAAGGAAACAGGTTTATGAAAGTAAAAGACTTTATACCACTTATAAGTATTATAAGCCTTATTATTTTATTTACTGCATTTAGACAATATTATTCTGGATTCTCATGGCAAGGCGCCATGCTTGATTTTATGGCAGGATTTTTTTTAGTTTTTGGTACTTTTAAGCTCATCAACCTTACTGAATTCGCACAGGCATATTCGATGTATGATATAGTAGCGCGCTCTATTCCTGCCTATGCCTATCTGTATCCATTTATCGAAATTGGATTGGGGCTTTGCTATTTATTCCGCTATCAGCTTTTGGTAGCTAACATTATTACGCTTATTTTAATGATAATTGGATCAATTGGCGTTTTTCTGGCATTACGAAAAAAAGAGATACTGATGTGCGCCTGCATGGGAGCTTTATTTAAAATACCGATGACCTATGTGACGCTAGCCGAAGATCTTATTATGGGCTTGATGGCATTGACAATGATTATTATGGAAATTAGATAAAAAGAAAAAGTAGGAAGCCTTTTATACAAAGCTCCCTACTTTAACTTTTTAATTACTCAGCCCAGAAGCTGAATACAGATTTACGACGCGCATACTTAGCACCACGTCTTTTTGATGCTGCAGATTTTCCGCGTTTAGCAGCTTTAGAAACACGTTTTTTAGCAACGCGTTTTTTGCTTGCCGCTTTTTTGGTCGTTTTTCTCTTCATAGTAACTCCTTTATGAAGATTTGGGTTATTAATAACAATAATTACTCTTTATCCAACCCATTGAAGTCAGAAGACTTATTTTCTTCTTTTTGTTGCTGGTGTTGGCCTTTTTGTTGCCCTTGTCCTGACTGTTGGCCAGATTTAGGCAAGTTTTGACCTTGTTGTTGGCCTTGTTTTGCAGGATTTTGCTGTTGACCTGATTTTTGTTGGTTTTGACCAGCTTGACCCTTGTTTTGGTTAAATTTATTATCACCGTTCATATGAAATCTCCTTTATTTCACGCAAAATCATGCGCTACTGTCCTATTACTATTCTCATAGTAACAAAATTACTAATAGAAAATCAAGCGTAGATAAATGCGATAATTACTAATAAAATTATTTATCAAACTATTTACTTTTCAGGCTCAATTATGCTAGGCCTTAAAGAGAGGAGAAAAATATGAAAAAATACTTATTTTTGCTTGTTTTTTTAGCATGGGGAATCAAAATCTACTGCCCGGAATTTAAAGGCCAAACCTATAGTGCTTCTCGCATTGCACAAGAAATTCAGCGGTCTACGGCATATGACGCCTATATTCCCACCGAGCAAAGAATTATTTCTGATCCGGAAGTTGTAATAATACCAGAAAGAAGTGATTTACGCGTATATAAAACGAATATAAATGATGAGCCTGGATATAGAAGCAGTATTTATGATAGCCCTGCTATGAGCAGATAAAAATTAATTTGGCAAATCAAAAATAATGATTGAAGCATTATCCATTAACTCTTTTTGAAAAGTATTCATGAGCTGGGTATATCTTGGTTGCCGCAAAAAGCTCACAATATGGCCATAGCGCTCATCAAGCGTTTTTAAGCGTTTTGGCCGCTTTGCCGCCAATCTAAAAAGTTGAAACCCGTTAAATACTTCTTTGGGTAATGAAATCTGGCCTACTTCTAATTGGGCAATAAATTTCTTGTCCGCAGCCAAATCTTCTTCATTTACCCAAAAAGCATCCGGCCAATTGAGCACTCCATTAGGATCACCTGCATTGGCCACTACTTGCAATTGTGCCAATTGTTGCTCACGAGTTTGTGATGATGAAAAGGGCACAACCATCATTTGAATCTGATATGCACCAGATTCATACTCAGGATTTTCTTCGTAATAAGCAATCACTTCAGATTCAGGCACCGCCATGCCTCCCATTTTCCATCCTAAAAGAGAATTTACCGCATTAATCTGGCCAAATTCTTTACGCGCTTCTTGCGGAGTAAAGCCCGCCTGAATCACCATTTCATCAAGCTCTTTAACCGTCTTTTTATTATTCTGAGCAATCATTTCATATTGCTTTTGATTTTCTTCCGGGGTTTGAGTTATATGCAATCTATCTGCTTCTTGTTTGATTAATGCATTGGTAATTGAACTATCTAAAGTATTAGGAGAGCCGTCTAATTTGGGACGGCGTAATTCTGATTCCAATATAAGATCTGTTCCAGAAGATCCACGCACTACTGCTTTTACTCCATCAACCCGTATTTTATTTTTTTGCACTGGTTTAACAACTACTTTTTGATCAGCAGAGAAAATAAGGCCTGAACATACTAAAATCAATAACAATCCACTTGACTTACAACAATTAAAATTTCGAAAAAATAGTGTCCAATCAAATAATCTCAGCAGGTTCATTGCAATTCCTAATTCGTATCAGGCTGACGGTACACCCTTCGACAAGCTCAGGGTGAATAAATTTCATAGTACAAATACATTCATGCTTACTTTTTTGTTTTTGTTCAAAACTAAAGGTTATATTCAATCCGTGGATCCTAGCCCCAAACTTACAAACAGCATCATGA
>BTUB01000023.1:0-14565 GCA_045863215.1 Candidatus Babeliales bacterium
ATAAAATTAAGAAATTCATAAATCAAAGCATCATTCGTGGTATTACGTGGAATTCCAAAAGAATCCATAAGCAAAAAACTTCCCTCTTTAGGCACCATCATTGTAATAGAAGGAGCAGACCGCGATAATCGCCACGCTTCCGGACTGGCAATCGTCGCCAACCCACAGCTATTTGTTTGCAACAAAGTATCCGCGCGCGAAAGTGTGTATACATCAACCATTTTTTTTTGTTGTATAAGCAATTGTTTAACTGCTTCTTGAGCTTCGGGCTTTTTTAATTCATCAATCGATCCAAAAAGATAATGAGCCGCAATCAAAATCGCCTCGCGTGGTTCATCAGTCATACAAATGCGATTATGCCGACCAATCTTTGGATCAAATAAGATTCCCCATGAATTTACTGGCAAACCTTCAGGAAAGAGAGTGGTATCATACCCAATGCCGTATATTCCCCAATAATAAGGGATTGTATATTGATTTTCTGGATCAAAGTAGGTATTAAGCAATTCTGGATGTAAATCTGACCAAAATAGCAACTTAGTTTTATCAATTTTTTTGAGTGCTTTTTGCTTGATGAGTATATCCAGTGTATGATCATCGGGCAAAATAAGATCATATCCTTTACCATTCACCGCAGTTAGTTTACTTAAGAGCGCGGGTCCATTTTCAAAATATGCCAACACCACTTTAGCACCTGTTTTTTCCTCAAACTTTTTAATATAATTTGAATCCAATAAAAGAGGGGGCGTAAATATAGTAAGCGTATTGCGTGTTTGTAAGCGTTGATATAAAACAGGTAAAAACAAAAATGCCGCTATGAGCATCAACCAAAAAACAACAATGAAAGTTCTTTTAGCAAAAGAAATTATTAAAGCAGTTATTGCATCAAATCTATATTTTTAATTTTTAATGATGTAAAAAGCAATACCAATAAACTACTTACCAATAATAGTATCGTTGAAAGAGCATTAATTATAGGGCTGGCACCAGATCGAATCATTACAAAAATATATATCGGTAATGTTTGAGTAGTACCTCCAGAGCAGAAAAAAGAAATAATAAAATCATCAAAGGAAAGTACAAATACTAAAAGTGCAGATGCTATGAGTGCCGGCATCAAAAGAGGTGCCATCACTTTGCGCAGCGCCATTCCTTCTGTGGCGCCCAAATCAAGTGCTGCCTCTAAATACCGTTTATCAAGTTCTTGATAACGAGCATGCAGAATTGGCACCACATATCCTAAGCCAATTAAGGTATGCCCTGCAATTAGGGCCGGCAATCCCAAAGGCACGGAAATAAAAGAAAGTAAGCTTAACAATCCCACGGCAAGCACAATCTCAGGTATCGCAAGACTCGCGTAAAACATAATAAAAAATTTACCCAAAAAAGTACGCGCACCATAAAATACAAAAAGAGTACCCATAACAAGACTCAAACATACAGTAGAAATTGCTACAATTAATGAATTTTGTAATGCTTGCCAAATATCTGATGAATACCAAAGCGCCTGATACCACTTCAAAGAAAAACCTTCCCATACAAATGGCACTTCTGAGCTATTGAAAGAAAAAAGTACCAATACAATAATGGGAACGTATAAAAACAAACATCCTAATAATGCCAACAAAGGAAGCAAATAAGTAAGCGCCAGATTTTTACTACGAATCATACTCTTTCCTTACTATCAGCTTTTAATCGGAAAGAATTAAAATACCAATAAAGTATCCCGATTGCGATCAGTAAAATTATTCCGCTCAGTATCGTAAATGCTGATCCTAAATGCACATCTCGTGCTGCCAAAAAATATTGAGTAATAAGTGAACCCACATATAATTGTTTGCCTCCGCCCAATAAGGTAGGCACTACAAATTCACCAAATGAAGGCACAAACACAAGAAAAAAACCAGTTTTAATTCCAGGCATCGAAAGAGGAATGGTGATGTTTTTAAATGTTTGCCATTGACTTGCACCCAAATCTGCCGATGCTTCAAACATACGTGAATCAATTTTTTCAAGAGCTGAATATAAGGGCATAATCATAAATGGCAAATAACAATATACCATCACGATATATATTGCCAGCGAAGTATTAAGCAAATAAAGTGGCATGCGAATTAATCCTAATTTTAATAAGAGGCTATTAATTAAGCCCTCATGGCCAAGAATAAAAAACCATGAGTATACTTGCACCATTAAACTCGTCCAAAATGGCAAAATGAGAAAAAATATAAAAATATTTTTATATCGTTTAATACGCACTGCCAAGCTATAGGCAATTGGATAGGCAAGCAACAGGCAAATCAATGCCGTAATGAATGCAAGCAAAAGTGAATTACCAATAATGCGAAAAAAAAGTGGCTGAAAAAAATAAAAATAATGCTCAAAGGTGATATGCAAAGCACCGTAACTTATTTTTACCAAACTATATAAAAAAACAATGAGAAGCGGGATATAGAAAAAAACAATATGCCAAGCTACTGCTGGCATTGCCATGAAAAAGGGAAAATCTTTTGAAATATATTTGTTCATCTATTTTTCCAGCAATACTGCATTTTCTTTTTGCCAATATAAATAAACTTCATCATCATAATCAATTACTTCTTTAGGAAAATGCTCTTCATTTTGCTCAAATACTTGCACAATTTGACCATTTTTTAACCGCACATTGTATTGCGTGGATCTGCCATGATACACAATTGCAGCAACAATCCCTTGCATCATATTAGAAAACCCCTCAAGTGGTATTTTGCTAATATCGATCTTTTCCGGGCGTAGACTCATCATTACATGCTTGCCATACACCACCCAAGTTTTTTCTGGTGCAATTACTTCTATCGGTTCTAGGCCTTCTACCATGAGATGCGCATTGTTTTCATTCAAACGAAGCGCACCCTTAAACAAGTTCGTAGTTCCCACAAACTGGGCCACAAAAGATGAAACAGGAAATTCATAAATCTCTTTTGGTGTACCAATCTGCTCAATTTCACCCTCAGTATTCATAATAGCCATTACATCAGCTACTGTAAGTGCTTCAAATTGATCATGAGTTACATACACAAAGGTGGTCTTAAGAGTCCCTTGCAAATCGATTAATTCAATGAGCATCCGTTCACGTAATTTAAGATCAAGTGCTGCCAATGGCTCATCAAGCAGGAGCACTTCTGGCTCATTTATAATTGCACGTGCAAGAGCAACTCGCTGTTGCTGTCCACCAGAAAGTTGCTGAATGGATTTATAAATATGTTTTTCTAAATTTACAATCTTGATTATTTTTTCCATTTTTTGTGCAATTACACTTTCTGGCACATGCTTAAGACGCTGACTGAAAGCAATATTATCGTACACATTTAAATGAGGGAAAAGCGCGTAATTTTGAAATACAGTATTAATATGCCGCTCATTGATCGGCACGTGTGTGATATCTTCATCACCCAAATAAATTTTGCCTTCATCAACCGAATCAAATCCTGCGATTAAACGCAGGATAGTTGTTTTTCCGCTTCCGCTTGGCCCGAGTAGCGCAAAGATTTTGCCTCCCGGAATAGTAAGATTAATATTTTCTAATATCGTCTCACCATGATAGCTTTTTTTTACATGTTGTAGTCTAATGTTTCTCATCATCTTTATTAGTTGCCTTCGCATAAGCCATTGGCACTACCACATCTGATAAAGTACATGGAATTACCACGGAAATGATAATAAAAAGAAAAACGAAACCAATATCTTTGTGCCAATCCATAAAGCCATGTGCCACTAAATAAAAAGTAGCAGCCAATGAACTTACAAGGATATGTATAAAGTGGGAAAAAATAGAATAGGTTTTTTGATTTTCAGCAGGATGCTTACTCATAATAAATCCATTCAACACACCCACAAATAAGAAGGGTAAAATATTAGCAAGCTCAGAAAAGAAGCATAAGTGAAAACTCATATTAACACCCAATGCACGACCACCTAAATAGGGCAAAATTGAGTCTGAAAGAGTACAAAACACAATGGGCGTCCATAAGCCTACCAATAAAGATTGCCAAAAATTTTTGCAAAAACGGCGAAAAGTAATCAACGTACCCGTTGCTGCAAACACAATATGCATAAAGTGAAAGCTGTGAAAGAGCATTTTTGCTCCTTTTTGAGCCATCACTGCTTCTTGCATTCCTCTAAAAACTAATGTCACAAAACTTAAGATAATAAGCGAAAATGCAACTGAAAAAATTGCATAGGGCAAGTGATGAAACAGCTCTGATTTAAGGGTATGCTCGTGATTGTGAAAATGGTCATGGTGATCGTGATCGTGATGATGCATTGAGAATCTCCAAATAATTAGCATTTTTCTTAATACTAGTTAACAATAAAGATTTTCTAAAATAATGCAAAAAAATTATCATTCTAGCCATTCCAAATGCATTTTGTTATATTTTTCAAATTTTTACCGTCTTGCACTAAAAGGTTTCTATGAAAAAACAAATTTTATTGATTCTGGCAATAGCAATTACCACACATAATCTCTATTCTATGCGCGCAACCTGCCGTGCCAGACCTCCCCAAGCTCAGCATAAATTTGCTTTGCAAACACCACAAATGGCTCTGTCTAAAAGCCGAGCCTTACTCAATACTTGGCGGACTAATCCAACACGCCCTTATTCAGGATTGGGCGAAGCCCATGACCTTTCTGGAGCAAAAAGTAACTTTAATGAAAAAAATAAAGCATCCTATGAGCAGGCTAAAGCAAAACAGCCCGCAACCTGGCTCAACATGGAACTAAGAGTCTCCGAGAGAGTATCCGAACTGCAAGCTCAGGCACGCAAGCATCACGATCAAACAAGACAGCATGGCTATTATGCGCGCACGTATGAGACATTAGCTGAACTTGAAATAGAGAAACATATATTGTTTAAACATATGGTGCACAAATTAACCGTTGCCGGAGAGAATTTTGAGGACCCAAATCTGGAAACTGAAAAAAAACTCATGGAAATTCTGCATAAAACCTATGAAGAATTTCACACTGCGTTACCAAAATCAACTGAATCCTCTGAAAAATAGGCAAGCTTCTGGGACAGAATTGGCAAATGAGATAATCTTTTAGGAGATTACTCAATAATCCTAAAAGCCCCGCGATAGTCTTTAGTCTTCACAAATGGCTCGATAGCAATATCGAGTATTCCCTCGTGAGCTGCCTGCTTGTGCAAATGATCCACAAATTGATCCACTTGGTCTTTGAGCCCACAAACCACGATAGACATATGCTGATCTCCGGGCACCATTTGTATGGTGCCTTCCACCCCTAATTTGGTTCCTCTTTTGTGAATTTCTTGCACAAATTGCCCTGAGCCTTTATGGCCCACGGCAATTTTAAGACATTTCTTCATACGCTACTCCTTCTCTTCTTTTTCCACGATGCTAACAAAATCGCATCTTGCCTGTCAAAAAACTTATTTTCTTTTTGCCAAAAGAGAATGGATATAGACTAAAAGATCATTCAAAAGTAAAATTAAGTATTATAATTTAATTCTACGGATCATATGAATACAAATTCAATTCGCGTTCGTTTTGCACCATCGCCCACTGGCTTGATGCATTTAGGAAATGTAAGAACTGCTTTAATGAACTATCTCTTTGCTCAGCAAAAAAATGGTACCTTCATCATTCGTATTGAAGATACCGATTTGCAGCGCAATTTTGATCCAGAAGCAACTAAAATTATTTCTGATCTCACTTGGCTGGGATTAGATTATCAAGAAGGACCAATTAAAGGTGGTCCCCATGCGCCTTATTTTCAATCTCAGCGCACAGAAATTTATGAAAAATATATTTTAGAATTAAAAGAAAAAAACAGAATTTATCGCTGTTTTTGCACCCCCGAAGAGCTTGAAAAAAAGCGTGAGCGCCAAGCAGCACTTAAGCTTCCGCCCCGCTACGATCGTACCTGCTTAAAAAGAAACCCGGCCGACACACAAAAATTATTAGATGATAACGTGCCGTATATCTGGCGCTTGCAATTGGATCAAGCTAAATCGATCACCATCCACGATTTGGCGCACGGCACCATTATCTTTGAATTTAAAAATTTCTCCGATTTTCCACTTACTCGCGCTGATGGCACGGTAACCTTTATCTTTGCTAACTTTGTGGATGATATGGTAATGGATATCACTCATGTGATCCGTGGTGAAGATCACCTTACTAATACGGCCAATCAAGCCGCATTATATGAAATCTTTGGCAAAAAAATCCCCACCTTCTGGCACTTGCCCATTTTGTGTAATGCTGAAGGTAAAAAATTATCTAAACGAGATTTTGGATTTTCACTCACTGATTTGATTAATTCTGGCTATTTACCTGAAGCAATTGATAATTATTTGGCAATTATCGGCGGTGGATCATTTGAACAAGAGATCATGAGCCTTAATGAATTAGCTCAAAAACTTAATTTTGATCATATTCATTCAACCGGCCATGTGCGCTATGATGTCGAAAAATTACGCTGGCTCAATCAAAAGTGGATGAGCAAACTTGCTCCGCAAGATTTGTTAGAAAGATGTATGCCATATTTACTTAAAGAATATCCACAAGCAAAAGACCTCAATAAAAATCAACTAATGTCACTTGTGCAATCAGTAAAAACTGAAATGAATGTTTTGGCAGATGCAACTCAAGCGCTCAAATTTATTTTTGTTGCACCAACAGTTGATGCATCACAATTTACTGAAGATCAAAAGAAAGTTGCAACTTTAGTAAAAGCACATTTAGATCAAATAAACAATGCTGAGCAATTTATTGCGCAACTTAAAGTTGCTGCAAAAGCTCAAAATATTCCACTCGGGCAATTATTTTGGTTCTTACGAATGGCACTGCTTGGCAAAGAGCACGGACCCGCAATTCATGAACTCATTCACATGCTTGGATCTCAAGAAGCTCGCACACGTATTGAGAAATTAGTGTAATATCTATTTATTTTCTAATTCTGCAATATGCTCTTCAAGTAATATCTTTTTGCCTTGTTTTTTTGCGTGGGTTATAAATAGTTCATTTTGGAGTTCTTTCAGCTTTTGCCGTGCGGTATCTAAACCTAGATGTGCATACCGGTTGTTGCCCTCTTGAAGTGCCAAGGCCACTTTAGTCTCCGATCGTATTTTTTTACACAGATGGGCAAATATAACGGATCCAACTCCTAAGCTTGTCCACCCAACAATTGAACGAGAAAGGATTTTAAACCAAAAATCCGGAGATTCTTTATACAGCGATTTTCCTAATAGAGCTTCAGCAATGCGATCACCATCCGAAGCCAGTGGAGCTGGAAAGTGAGATACCCGACTCGAATATGGGAATAAGCTACCCATATGGTTAATACTTGTAAGCACTACACCAACTTGAAATTCAACTGATTGATGATGGTTGATAAAACTTTCTTTACTAAAGGTTTTTCTAATCGCACTCCCAATGCTCCATCCTTCCTTTAAAAATAACGCTAGTTTGGAATCAGGATCTTCAGTTAATTGAACTGCTCTCATTTTATTTCTTTTTTCAATATAACAGCTTAAAAAAGTGCTTAATTTAAGCATCACGTAACATGCAGCTAATCCCGCTATTGGCCCTGCTAAAGAAACAAATGCATTTTTGTGATTATCATATATCGCATTTGAATATTGATGTTCAGTGAATCCATCGATGAGAAAAGGATTCCAATGATGATTGATAGTCACCTTTGTTTGGCCTTTAAATAAAAGTTGCGAAGTCAAAGCGTGCCCATATTCATGAGCATAGCCACTTATAACTGTTGCTCCCCAAACAGATGTATACAGCTTTGCACCACTTTTCAATCCTGCAAGAGATATACGTGTTACTTTTGAAAGCCAGCTTTTTTTATTTTCATTTTCTTGTGAGTAGATAGAAAAAACAAAGAACAGTAAAACACAAAGAAGTAATTTTTTAATCATGGTGCAACTTTTTGAAGATAGAAACCTAGTTAGCGCTTAGTATTATACTGCTTTATTTAAAAAAGAACACGGACATGCAATTAATGAGCTGATCCTCATACGCGCACAAAATAGAATTGCCAAACTAGTCTAAGCTAATTTGGCAATGAATGTTTTTAATAGGTTGGCTTGGGTGCATCTGATGAAGGTTGTACCATTGCTGTTTTTGCATATTCTTTATGGTATGCAAGCTCTCTTTCTGCTTTCAAATCTTCAAACCCACTTTTGAATAAGAAGTATGCCGGTACCATTGGTGCAAGCATATATGCAGATGCTAGAGAAATCATGATATTAGGAGACAAGGTAGACCCTGCATCTCCTGAACCAGAGCCGGTGACATATTTATTTACCATTGATTGAGGTTGTGAATTTTGCTTACAACCTAACCATACTGATAACCCGGTTAATCCTAATCCTGCTGCAATTTTTGCATAGGCCATCCAACTTGATTGGACAGAAACATTTGAATTATTTGCCGTCTGGTTAGATTTATCTCTAAAGACTAAATAATTTGCCCACATTTGTGAACCAAAATAGCCAGCGATACCCAATGAAACCGTTCCCAAAATCGGGTAAAACAAGGTTTTAACCATTGCAACATCCTGCTTTGCAAGCTCTACACGATAATCGTGTACATTTGTTTGCATTCCAAATGCATTTATTGCGATTGCTGATAATAAAAGTGATAAGACTAATTTCTTCATGATTTTTCTCCATTAAATAATGTAAATAATAACCTCTTCATACTCTCTCCATTTAATTTTTGCCAAATAAGTTATAGGTGTAATTTGATGGGAAGTCTATTACCTCGTTACTTTTTTCTACTCTTATCCTATAGGGATTATTCCATTCTAATGATTGATAACGAGTCACAGGATTGAAATCAGTATAATCTCCTCCAACCACAATCCATCCAATCCATTCTGCGATAGTAAAATTCTTTACAAATTTATATGCCGTTTGAGCGCAAGGTGCGATCCATTTTTCAAAGAATCCTTGAGTACTTTCAGCGAGCAATGCCGGTAGAAACTCTTTTACTGGCGCCACTGTCATCTTAGAAAAAAATAATTTTGTCCATTCAAATTCTTTGAGCAAATCTGTTCTGAGGCTGATCATGTTCAACACTTTTTCATAAGCTTGTGGAGAAGTAATCAGATGATCAAACTTATTATCGTATGCTACAGCCATAGTAGTCGGATCAGCAAGTAATGCTTGTGCTCTCCAATTATCTGACACTTTAGTATCAAACATTTTATATAAAACACCCAAACTTGCATATATACACATTCTCGTAAAAGAAGGCATTAGATAATGATGTACAAACTTACTTTTAGCTGCAAATGATTTGATCCATGTTTTTATTTTTGACATTTTTGATTGAGGGAATTCTACTTGTACATTTTTGTTACCACGAACAATAAAATTTAAATTATTACAATTTTCTGGCGTTGAAATACGTATCGATTTAAGTGGGTTTCTTCGCAAATCGATTTCTAAGTTTTTTGCCTCTATCGGCCCTGTTATTTCTTGAATAGAATTATCTTTTAACCATAATAATTTAAGGCTAGGGAACAATTTTTTTAAATATGAAATATCTATTTCTTTCAATTCATGACCTTCGAGCCTCAGATCAATAGTCTTTTTGCTCCACCAACTATCTTTAAATTGCTCAATTCCTTTTAAAGAAGTTAGTTTTTTTGGCATTATTTCTTTTAAATTCGCATAGCTCAGATCCAAATATCTTTGATTAGCTATGTATTCTCCATAAACAGTTTCTTTTGAGAAATATAAAGACTCTTTATCTTCAACTCTCTTTAATAATGAATTAATCGTTACAGAATACTGATCAAGAATTAATTGGATATATTTTAATTTGCAAAGTTCTGCTTCTTGCTCTTTATTGAGTGGATTTACATTATTAAGTTCTGCTACTCGCTCAGTAGTCACCGCTTTTGCATCTTGTGCCAATAAACGCACTATTTTTTTTGGTGCCATTAAGTAATCGGCAAGCTGGAATAATTCTAATGCAGCTTTGTTATCATTAATTTTTTTAACTTCCTCTGGATTAGCAATAATATCAGCAAGCTGCTGTATATTGACTTGAATAATAAAAGGTCTTGGCACTCCCCCAAAATCAATGATTCCTTTTTCTAGTCCTTCCGGTCTTTCACTTTCAACTAAGAATGGCTTCAGCATTTGGCAACGAGCGAGCGCACATTTTTGATTTTCGTTAAGTATAAATTCGGTACCATTAAAATCTTTAATGATTAGGGGTTCCATAGCCTGAGAAATCATGCCAAATAATAATGTGAAAAACAATAACCTCTTCATACTCTCTCCATTTAAAATTTACCTAATAAATTGTAAGTATAATTTGAGGGGAAATCTTCGACCACCCGATCTCCAGTTTTAATTCGTATTCTGGCTGAATTCTGAGCAACCTTAACTCTCCAGTTACTGTTATAGTTGAGATTTTCGTTCCAAAGCGTATCAAATAAAAAGTTTGCAACTAAGTAAGCCCCATACGCATAGCATCCTATTTTCATACCTTTTAGTAGATACTCCACGCCTTCTTCATTCACCCTATCCTTCACTAAATCTCTTTCCGCTGGTGATACTAAAGTACCAACATAAGCAGCATTCCCATATGCCTCAATAAGTTCCTGCAATGTTTTGCCCGTGCATTCTTCAATTGGAATTCTACTTTGAGAACTGACTACCGCTATCTGTTTGATTCCTTCCTGCACTCTTTCGAGTTCTTGGACATTTTTTATAGAAGCTTCTATAATCCCCACACAACCACCAATAAACCCTGAGCCCACAAATAATCCGAGGCTTCCAAATCTGCCAATATAGGTATCTTGAAACAATTTACTTTTTGCTAGCACTGATTTGAGCCAGGTATGCGTTTTAGAAAATCTATTTTGTACCAAATCTACTTTTACCTCGGGATTATCTGTTTTAAAGCTAAGATAATTGCATCTCTCGGGCCTCTCAATAGTTATAGATTTAAGTGGATTCCCGTTAAGGTTTATTTTTAAATTTCGTATTTTTTCTGTTTCTGATATCTTTTCAATAAGATTATTTTTTAAATATATTTGGTTAAGTTGAGGAAATGTTCTTTTTAATGCTCCAAGGTCTACTTTTTCAATATCTTGATTGTCTAATGTTATAGAACGCACTTTGCCATCTTGTGTGCGCCCTTGCTCATTTCTAAAAACTAATTTTTGGATACCATTAAGAGATTGCAGTTTACTCGAAACTATCTTTCCGATTTTTTCATCAGATAAATTAATGTAAGTTTGATCTCTCATCGAATCATAATTTAATATCACACTCAAATTTAAATTTTTCTTATTAAGTTTACGCACTAGCCCATGTATATCAAATTTGCCATTTTCTCTTGCGCACTCCGCAACTTTCAAATTATGCAATTCTGCCGATTGCTCTTCATTGAGAGGGCCTAACTCATTAAGCTGAACTACTCGTTCAGATATTACAATTCTGGCATCCTGCCCCAATGCACGCACTATCTTTTTTGGTGCCATTAGGTAATCAGCAAGTTGGAATAATTCTAATGCAGTTTTGTTGTCAGTAATTTTTTTTATTAATTGGGAATCACTAATTATAGCAGCCAACTGCTGTAAATTAGATTCAGTAATAAAAGGCCTTTGAACATCACTAAAATCGATGGAATCCTTTTCAAGCCTTTCTGGCCTTTCGCTTTCTACCAAAAATGGCTTAAGAGTTTCGCAGCGAGCAAGCGCATATCTTTGATCTTGATTAAGTTTACATTCAACACCATTCACATCCTTAATAACCGCTGTTTCCATACCCATTAAAAAACTAAAACTGCCGAATAAGCCGGCTAACAGGCCCACTAATATGATAAGTGCTATTTTTCTGTTGATTTCCATAAAAATCTCCCCATTTTTCGATAATACCTTGTTCATATTTTACTATTATAAATAATTCTATTTGAAATTAAATAATTGTCAATCTTAAGCATGCTCAGTATGAATGGGGATCCCTTTCAGGATCTACTGTTTTACCCTGTAAATCCAGGGTAAGCAGCTCTTGCCAGGAGGTGGTATAGCAGGCTGATCTGAGCTCTTTTTTAGTGGTCCAGGGGCGCTCTATACCCGTAGCGGCAAAAATAAGCCTATCGGTGCCCCATTTGGTGGTTACCAGGTCCACTGCCTGCATATAGGCTTTTTGCTTGGCTTTTAGGGGTAAATTTGCCTCAATTTGAAGCTGTTCTTGCTCAGCCAAACTTAGATCGTTCAGCATGATTCCTGCCTTCTTATAGATAAGGCCAGGTATAAATAATTTATCGATACACGTTTTAGCGGCGCTAATAATAGTAGGACTATAATTAGTAGGCTCGGCAAGGGCCACGCTCGCACTCATATAAGAGCGCTCAGTATCTTGCGGACGGCGATAAAGCACAAAAGCTGATACATGAGAAGCCAATAATTTTTGTTTACGCAACTTGCGTGCGCCGTGCTCTGCATGATGCGCGGTGGCTTCTTTTACTAATTGTGGATCACTTGTAGATTGGCCAAATGAGCGAGAAACCACAAAACTTTTATTTGTTTCGACCTCTTCATCAATAGCAAAACAAGGAATTCCCCGCAGCTCATGCACCATTTGCAAGCCAATGACGGTCATCTTTTTGCGCACCCAGACATCATCTGCATATTTTAATCCACGCGCGGTGGTGATCCCATGGGAAATAAGCATTTTTGCATAGCGCCGGCCCACTCCCCAAATATCACTCACCGGAATTTTTTCTAAAATATCATCAATAGTAGCACAATCTGTTATATCAAAAATATTTCCATAGGCAGGATTTTTTTTTGCAATTTTATTAGCAATTTTTGCCAATGTTTTGGTAGGTGCAATACCAATTGAGATGGGAATTCCTGTATGTTGCTTCACTTTACGCACTAGTTTTAACGCGTGTGCTTTAAAGTAATCGGCATTTTGTTCATTTTTATAATCTTGAATATGCAAAAATGCTTCATCTACTGAATAAACTTCCAAATCGGTTGCTTCTTGTGCAAGTGTATGCATTACCCGAGAAGACATATCGCCATATAGGCAAAAATTGGAAGAAAATAAGTGCACATTATGCTTTTTAAAAAAATTGATGTATTGAAATGCAGGCGCACCCATAGGAATATCCAGCGCTTTGGCCTCATTTGAGCGTGCAATCACACAGCCATCATTACTAGAAAGAACTACCACCGGCTTGCCAATCAAACTCGGATTAAACACCCGCTCGCAGGATACAAAAAAATTGTTGCAATCTACCAGCAATATTCGTCTAGGTTTGCCGGATAATATAGGTGACAACACCCCACACCTCAAAATCTCTATCAGCAGTAATTATTATTGGTTGGCAAAAGCGTTCATCACCCGTTAATATCAGTGCTCCTTGTGCTAATTGTACACGGCGCACAATCAACTGGCCATCTAAACGTGCAATAATAATTTTATTATTTGCCAAAGATAACGCACGATCAATTACGAGAATATCACCCGATGCTACTCCCGCATCAAGCATACCCTCACCTTTTACGCGCATAAAAAATGTTGCAGCCGGATGCTGCACTATCAATTGATTTAGATCAAGCGCCTGAGAAAAATCATTTTCGGCCCATGAATGGAACCGCGTGGAGACTGAAATTTTTTTGTCCATAATACACTAGCAATGTTGCAAAGCTTTTATTTAGTATACACGGACTGTATCTAAATGCAGAAATCTGTAATATAAAAATTATTTTATAGTATTAGAATCATATTAAAAGCTGTTAAAAGGAATTATATGACTGAAAAAATTAACCCTAAGTATAAAGCTGAAGTTATTCACGCAGTCGAATACCACTTCCCTCATGCAAAAATAATATTATTTGGTTCTCGTGCATGGGGCAACCCAAAAGAAGGCTCCGACATTGATATAGCTATTGATAATAATGGTGAATCGGTACATCCACGTGAAATTGCTCGTATGCGTGAAACTATGGAAAATTTAACAATTCCCTTGATGGTTGATATTGTAGATTTAAATGCCATCGATCCAGAAATTAGAGATTATATTCTTAAAAAAGGTATTATATGGAAGAACTAAAAAAAGCACATAGTCTCACTATATCTGCATTAAAAACTTTAAAAGAATCATTTGATATTGCCCAATTAGCCGAAAAAGAAAAACGAGAAGGATTTATATTAGCGGCCAAAGATTCTATGATTCAACGTTTTGAATATTCTTATGACAGTTTTTGGAAACTTTTGAAGCGATATCTAGAACAAGAGATACAACTTGAAGATATAACTAGTCCCAAAAAAGTTTTTAGAGCATGTGTTAAACATGGAATATGCACACAGAATGAGGGTGATATCTTAATTCAAATGGCAGATGATCGCAATACCACTTCCCATAATTACAACATTCAACAAGTTCGTATCATTATTCCCGATATTCCTACCTACTACACAACAATGATACATATCATAGACAAATTGAAACTCAAATCATAATTCTTGATCAGGATCCATCAAACGATTTTCTTTTTTAGCAAGATCA
>BTUB01000024.1:0-14135 GCA_045863215.1 Candidatus Babeliales bacterium
GCTTATTTTTCATCAATTGCGTATGATATTGCTGATCACGTTGCTCAAGGTATAAGTTTGGCAGGGGCTTTGGCCAAACATTCCGTAGTTTTTAATGGTATTGTCGTGCAAGTGATACATATTGGTCAAGAATCAGGAAGTTTGCCACAATCTTTGCAGGTATTAGTTCATCATTTAGAATCGGTAATAGATTTTAAAAAAAAATTAAGAGCAGCTTTTTTGCTTCCTGCAATTACGTTTATTTTCTTTATACTCATTATTGCAATTGTTTTGATTATGATTGTGCCACAGTTTGTTTCACTGTGTGCCACAATGGGTAAGCAAGTACCTGCTTCGACTCAAATGCTTTTGAATATAAGTAACTTTTTAAGAAGTTCCCAAGCGTTGATTGTGGCTGCCGTTTTTTCTGTTTTGATTTTTGGAATAGCAAATTATATAAAAAGAACCTCTATAAAAACGCGCATCGCTCATTTTTTACTGATGGTTCCTTTAATCAAGCAATTAATTCTGTGCCGAACCATGGCGCTTTTTTTTAGATCTACCGCGTATCTTTTACAAGGCGGTCTTCCCTTGGCCAAGGCATTAGCAATTTCTGTAGAGTCGATAGAAAATTGTGTGATTAAGGAGCATCTTCGTTATGTGGCTTGGGCAGTAGATTCTGGTATGACTCTTAGCGCAAGCCTACATATATGTGAATATTTGAATCAAGGGACAATTGCCTTGGTTGCCGTGGGCCAAGAATCGGGTAAATTGACTGATATGCTGGCGCGCATAGCCGATGAGTATCAAGAAAAACTGCTTATGCAAATGCATCGCATTACCACGCTTACGCAGCCTTTTTTACTAATTATCTTAGGAGTGATGATTGGAATGCTCATTTTAGGGTTATATGCACCTATTATGAGTATATCATCGATAGTTTAATATATTCTTCATTCCTCAGGTTGTAAAAATAATATTTGCTTAATATTCTGACTCATAAAAAAATTTGTTTTTGTTATTACCATAAGGAGAGCTATGAAATTTATAAAATATCTATTTTTGTTTTTTTTTATTACAGGGGCTTTTGATGGATTGGCTCACATATCTTTAGTCTGGCAGAGTGAAAGAAAAAAAATATGGGAAGAAGATTGGCTGAGTGAACTGTTAATGGGACTTGAGTATGAGATAGTTGATGATATGAAATTTGAAAAATTCATCGATAATTCCATTATTGTGGTGGTTCCTCCGCAAGAAAAACAAATGATACCATATTTTAAAAAAATGCATGAGTTAGGCTATAAATTTGGCGTAATTCTTTTGAGTGATGAATGTTATACCTGTACCACAGAATTTTATAAATATGCGCAATTTGTGTTTCGAAATTATTGGCATAAACAGTTTGTTGATGATCCCAAAGTACTCTGCTTTGCGTTGGGATATAAATCAGGTTTTTGGAATGGAATCTCAAAATCTCTTGCCCAATCTTCTCAACGACCATATTACTGGAGTTTTGCAGGTCAAATTTCTGGCAAACCTACTCGCGCGACTATGATAGCCCATCTCAAGCAAGTTTCTCCCTATTATCTACATGAAATTGGGACCTGGATGGATCCCCGCTCTTTACATACTTATGATTATCAAATTCTTATGCTTAATAGTATTTTTATACCTGCAGGTCGTGGCTACTGGAATATGGACTCATTCCGAGTATGGGAAGCACTGGAGTGCGGGTGCATTCCTATAGTGGAAAAATTTCCTATCGATTATTTTAAAAAGTTTTTAGGAGAGCATCCCTTTATTGTGATCGATTCTTGGGATCAAGCGCCATTCAAAATTGCAAAATTATGCTCAGATCCAATAGCTTTAGAAGAAAAAAGACAAGAATGCATCACCTGGTGGAATAATTATAAAAAAGAAACTAACAAAAAAATGTTAGCGATTATAGAAGCTACCTTAATAAACTAAGTAGAAAAAATAAATTATCCAATTTTAATCTTAATAAAGGAGAAAATGATGGTACATCTCAAAATAAATTCTACAGTAGTATTATCAATAGGATTATTTGTAGGAGGTTTTGTATTTGCCGTTACGCTTAATGAGCGTGAAAAACAACTTATTGACCACGTGATATGGAGTATAGAGCAAGCAGAAAAAGGTGAATCGAAAATTTCTCCTGCAGTTTTAGCGGTTCCGGGCATGACAAGTCCACGCGTAAAGAATTTTTTAAACAATCTTTGTACCTTGGATCAGGCTACCTATTTTGAAATAGGGGTTTGGAAAGGTGCAACATTTACCGCAGCCCTATTTGGCAACAAAAATTCGTTGCGCCAAGCAGTAGCAATGGATAATTGGTCAGAATTTGGGGGGCCGGCAGAAGAATTCAAGGCGAACTGCAGTTTAATTGCAGATGTTCCTTTTAATTTTTATAATCATGATTGTTTTTCTATATCTAAAAATGGATTATTCGATGCGCCGGTAGATATTTATTTTTATGATGGCGAGCATTCTGCCCATAATCAAGAAAGAGCATTTACATATTACAACGATCTTTTTGCTTCTTCCTTTATTGCAGTGATAGATGATTGGAATTTTGGATGGGTTCCCTATGGTACTCGTCAAGCATTTAATAAATTGGGCTACACCATTTTATTTGAGCGTGAGTTGCCAGGCAAACATGATGCTACTCTTTGGTGGAATGGCTTATATGTGGCAGTAATTAGAAAATAATCGTGTCGCGATAAAAGTGCCTTTCTTGGTTGGTTAAGTTTCTTAAAAGTATGGAGTTTGAATTGACGTGATAGAGGTTTTGCTCTATTCTATTACCATACTTGCCGGGATGGCGGAATTGGTAGACGCACTGGACTCAAAATCCAGCGTTGTTTGACAACATGTCGGTTCGAGTCCGACTCCCGGCACCACGTAGTCGCTCCTTCGGAGCTATGGCGGGCACGGCCAGCCTTCGTTCTTAGGAATATTTATAAATTATATACCGTTCGTGGTTCTCTTGGGGTGAGTCCAGGGCGAGCGGAAGGTGTAAATATATGCAAAATTCCTGTGTCTTTTGTAAAATAATAGCTAACCAAGTTCCTTCTACGATAATTGCTGAAAATGATCAAATTATCGTAATCAAGGATATTAATCCCAAAGCACCGATACATTATTTAATTATTCCTAAAAAACATCTTTCAGATATCACTGAATTTCAACCAGATGATCAAAATTTAGCTGGGGCTATGCTTTTGATGGCAAAGACACTTTCTGAACAATTGAGTGGCTCTAAGGCTTTTAAATTAATAATAAATAATGGCATGGATGTTGGCCAAAGTATGTTCCATTCTCATATGCATTTTTTGGCTGGCAAAAAAATGTCTGATTTTTAATTTATTTCGTTGCTTTTTGCCTTGTCTTCTTTATCCTTATCTTTACTTTGAAATGATATGCCGAGATGGCGAAATTGGTAGACGCACAGGCTTCAGGTGCTTGCGGTGGTTAACACTGTACCGGTTCGAATCCGGTTCTCGGCATATGTTACTTCCTATTAAAGATCTTTTATACAGGTGCGCTGTTATATGTTTGATGTGTTTTTGGGCTTTGCATTTCTTGCAAGTGCCACGATGGCAAATAAGTATGCATTATATAGCCTTACGCCGACTTTTATGGTTGCTTTAAGAATGCTTGGCGCAGGATTAATTTTATTTTTTTACTATCGTAAATCTACTTATCGGCTCTCATTTGCTTATTTTAAAAAGGATTTACCACTCTTAATGGGAATTTCCTTACTTACACTTTTTATACCATCAGTCTGCAAAGCATATGCCTTGCAAAATATGCTTGCTTCTAAAGCATCATTTTTTGGAAGTTTGGATCCTTTTGTAACTTCCTTATATGCGTATATTTTTTTTCGTGAAACACTCAGTTTTAAAAAGATTATGGGTATTTTACTGGGCTTTGCGGGAATGATGGTAATCCTTGTTTCGCGTACTCCTTCTCCTGAAAAAACTTTGATGGCATTTTCAGTATTTTCATATCCTGAGTTAGCAGCATTAATTGCAATGGCTATTGGAAGATTGGGATGGATGTTTGTGCAGCAACTTATTAGAGATGAACGATATACAGGCGCAGAGTTGAACGGATTATTAATGACTTTGAGTGGCATTATTGCGATCGTGATTCCTTTTCTAGGTGCTTTGCTATCAAGCGTAACTTCTACCTTTGCACCAACATGGGCACCTGTATATAGCTTAGAAGATGCTTTTGCTATTTTTAAATTAAACCCTGCTTCTACCTTTAGTATATATGCGCTTCTGTTTTTTATTTTCTACACAGTCTTTTTTGGCAACGTGATTGGGTATACCATGTATGCCAATTTTCTCAAAAAACATTCAATCACCTTCATATCACTTGCCGGATTTTCTGTGCCTATGTATACCTATCTATTTGATGCGGTGTTGGGGAATCCCATATCCCCCATGTTTTTAGTGGCCGCAGCTATAACATTTACGGGTTTAATGATTTTTTATCAAGATGAGATTGATCGCTTACAGCATGGATCATTGCATCCATTGCGCAAGATTAAAGAGTTTTTTATAAAGTGATTAAATCAATTCTTTCACTTTGACAATTGCTCAAAATATACGCTATTCTGCATCCAATTTTTATTTAAAGGAAAAATGTATGAAGTGCGTAGCAATAGTTCTAGTTTTTTTTGTAATGTCGATACATGCAAAACAAAGTTTGCAAGAAGCATTTTCTCATATTTATGAATTTCAATTATGGGGTGCCAATGAAGAAGGGCAAGGATGTTCAGGTTCAGGCTCAACAGTGCAAACTACTCAAGAATATCGAGAGTTGCTTGAGCTTTGTTTGCATGTTTTTGATATAAAATCGGTGGTAGATTTAGGATGTGGGGATTGGGAATTTTCTCGCATGATTCCTTGGGAACAAATCGATTATAAAGGGTTTGATGTAGTTTCCTCAGTAATTGAGCGAAATATAAAAAAATATGCAAGAGAGGGCATCTCTTTTGCAGTTCTTGATGCAACGAATCAACAATTGCCTGCAGCAGACCTTTTAATTTGCAAAGATGTGCTGCAACATTTATCCAACGATGATGTTACTCATATTATTAAACAATTTTCTAAATTTAAATATTGCCTTATCACCAATGATGTATATGGGCATAGCTTATCAAGTGATAATCCTGATATTGTAAGTGGTGATTATCGGCCAATTGATATTACCATGCCACCATTTAATGTGTTAGGAAATAAGCTTTTGGTTTACCGATCAGGATATGTAATTAAACAAGTAGTGTTAATTGAAAATATCTAACCTTGGTATTAAACAGAGACTTTTTGAGGAGTTTTAGTAATGCCAATAGTTTCCAACTCGTGTTTATAAAACATAAACAAACCGATAAAAACTAAAATGGCTGAAAGATAAAAATGCCATGTGATTAATTCACCCAGAAAGAGCCACCCATAAAATGCTGAGAATAGAGGCCCTAAAAAACCTGCAAAAGCTAAAAATGTAGCAGTATATTTTTTGAGTAAATACCCATATAAATTATGACAAATAATATTACTGATAAAAATCACCAAAAAGAGCCAAAGGCCAAGCATGCTCGGGTTTGAAACTTCTTGCGGACCTTCCCACAATAGAGCGGTTACAAATGCTGCTAGCCCACCTAAGGTCATAGTCATGCCATTAATCATAGAAGGTGCATAAGCATTATCTCTTACTAATTTACGCATAATGATCCAGCTGTAGCTTTGGCATGCAACGGCAAGAAGTACTGCAAGTTCGGGCCAGGAGATAAACAAGAATTCACCCAATTTTTTTTCAATAGGAGTAGTAGAAATTAAAATTGGCAAGAAACCAGTGAAACCAATAAGTAACCCCAACCATTGTTGGCGAGTTAATTTTTCTCTAAAAAAGAAGTAAGAATAAAATGCTGAGAAAAAAGGCATAAAGTTAAAAAGAAAGGCGGTTTTGGCAGATGAAAGCGTGGAAAGACCCACAAAACGTAAAATATAAGTAAGGTAAATGCCAAATAAGGCTACTTGAGAATAAAGCAAAAGATTTTTGCGTCTAAATTGAAACTGATGATGCGCATAAAAGTATTGATAGCCCAATAGTAAAAGTCCTGCAATGATCATTCGAATACCGGTGTAAAAAATTGGATCGATAATTTTAAGGATGGTTTTACTTAAGGGAAATGACATCCCAAACAGCGCATACAATAAGATGATTAAAAACATACTTTTTCCGTACAAATTTTTTATCTGAAAAGTTCTTTTAGGTAGTATACATGAATTTTAGACAGTTTTGATAGTCAAAAATAGAGTAATTATGGCTGAAAAGTTATTTATCTAGGTTCAATGATAATTTACTGTGGTGAAACATTTCATTTAAAAAGCCTGGATGAAGATTTAAAAGATGTTGGTTAAATTTCCTCTGCTGCCAACTTAAGCATAGACATTTTACAATTCTTGTTTTATAACTACCAGCGAGTTTAAAAAGTAATAAGCATCCAAAAAAAGGGAAGTAGAATGAAAGCATTGCGTTCGTTTTTAATGCTCATCGTGGCATTTTTTATCACTGGATATCTTTATTCTGATGAATCAGTCAATGAACAACAATCCCAAGAAATAGTTTCTGTGCTACCGGTGCAAGAACCATCTATTGTGGATGCGCCTCAGGTAAAAATACTCTATTTTGACCCACTTATTATAGTGGTTATTATGGTAAAAGATGAAGAGCAGGTTATTCGAGAGACATTAGAAATGTACTGCAAAGCTGATCCAACAGGGAGTAAAATAGCTTATTTGGTGTATGATACGGGTCTTGATCCATGGAGCCCAACCATGCAAAAAGCCAAAGAACTGTTTGATGATTATGGAATCACTAATTATAAAATTATTCAAGAGCCGTTTGTTGATTTTGCTACTTCCAGAAATCGTTCTTTAGATTTATGTGAAATTCATTTTCCTCACGCAGGCTTTATATTACAACCGGATGCTGAGTGGTATTTGCATGGTGTACAAGAGTTAATAGATTTTTGTGAACAAGAAAAATATCATGTAGAAAAGCATTCATTTTTGGTAGATATTGCATCAACTGATCTTAATTTTGGCACCCAACGTTTACTTCGTGCGCAAGCTCACTTGCGATTTGGCGGTGTGGTTCATGAAACAATTACTATCGGAACGCCCCATAAAGCTCCAAAAACCATCTATTTTGAGCTGCGCCCGGGCCGTCATGGCATGGAAAAAACGGCACGCCGATGGGCACGGGATAAAGAATTACTTATGAAAGCGCATCTTGCAAATCCAATGGATTCTCGCACTGCTTTCTATTTGGCTCAAACGTTTGATTGCTTGGGAGATCTGGAAAACGCATATAAATATTATGAATTGCGTACTCATTTGCATGGATGGGGAGAAGAAGATTTTATGGCTCGATATCGTTTGGCAATAGTTACCGAGCGTATGAAAACCGAAGATGGTTGTGATCGCTGGCCAGAAGCATTGGACTATTATTTAAAAGCACACACAATGCGACCAACTAGAGCCGAACCGTTGATTCGTGTTGCTAACCATTATTTGGCAGAAGGTAATCATGCATGTGCATATATATTTGCGCGTCGTGCTTGTGAAATAGCATATCCTGAGCATGATACCTTATTTGTTGAAACAGAAGCCTATGATTTTACACGTCATGATATTCTTGGGCAATCTGGATGGTATGTTCAAGAATATGAAGTGGGTGAGCAGGCGGTTCGGAAAGCAATTAAAGCGCGTGAAAATTTCCCTCATTTATTTAAAAACCTTTCTTTTTATGTGAATCGTAGAATTAATAAACAAAAGTCTAGTGCAGGACCTATAGCGGTTTCTCGTCGGAATTGCCATGAGGCGGTAGCTTGTGCGGCATAATCATTAAAATTAAGTTGAAGCTTAATTAATTAAAGTATAGTAAAACGGTATTGGAGGTATTGGAATATGGAAAATATGAATAATAAATTATTTCTTTTATTATTATGTATGTCTTTTTTTGTCTCAGCTCAATATATGAGTCAACTTGGACAGGATCAGCTTTTTAATGAGCGCTTTTTATTAAATAAAAAAAATGGATTTTTCCTTGATATTGGTGCTCATGATGGCATGACTGGAAGTAACACCTATTTTTTTGAAAAAGAATTAGGGTGGCAGGGGATGTGCTTTGAGCCTTTGCCCCATCTTTTTAAGCAGTTGCGTGCATGCAGAGATTGTATTTGTATTAATGCGTGTGTTGGTAGTGTAAATGGTACTGTACCTTTTCTACATCTGGATAGTTTAGATGAACAATTAAGTGGTATGTGTGATACGTATGATCCACGCCAGCTTGATATTGTAATGAATGATTTGTCTGTGTATGGCGGAAATGCAGTGATGTTGTATCTTCCCTGCGTGAGCCTCATGGATATTTTAGAACAACACGGCATTACTCATGTTGATTATCTTTCTTTGGATACAGAAGGAAGTGAGCTAGAAATCTTAAAAACGATTGATTTTTCAAAAATAAGTATTGATATGATGAGTGTGGAAAATAATTTTCATGAGCCCTTTATTCGTGATTTTCTTGAAACAAAGGGCTTTATATTTATTGAACATTTAATTGTTGACGATATTTTCGTAAGTGCTGATTTTATCTTGAGACACTAGTACCGTCTTATACAGTTTAGCGATAAAGTCATTGTACCACGGTTCTTCAAGTAATTCTTGTGCGGTGTCACACAGGGTAAGATTGCCGTATACTTGCCGCGTATCTAAATATTGAGAAATTCCCTTTTTGCGTGCATTATCGCTAAAAATTACATATTCATACCGATAGCTTTCATCATCATAGGTCATGAGCGGCAAGTATTCGTAGCGTACCAAATAGGTGCAATGTACTACCGGTAACTCGATCAGCCCTTTGATTTCACGATTTAAAATCGTTAAATATTGAGGGCATGGAATATGATAGCCATTAATATCAATTGCAGAATGGTAATTTGAATACGCATTATTACTATATAAAAGAGGCGCAACTATGGGTAAATTAACTGCAATTAGATCCTCAAGAGTATTTGGAAGAATAAAATTATCACAATCAGCTACAAAATAATGTGATCCATGCGCGTATGCCCAATCCATTGATTCTTGCCGAATGCGGCCCAACACTTTAAAGCGTGTGCAATTCCATTCATGCTGGGCATAATCTTGTACCCGTTCTTTTACATCAGAATCATCAAAATACACACCTAAATATTGATACCCCTCGCGCGCAATCCAATCTTTTAACATTTGTGCGGTATTATCATTATTATTGTTGGTACGGATATAAAGATAGGTATTTTTCTTAGAGAATGTTTGATGTTTAATGCATTCAAGATACAGAGCAAGAGTACTTTGACCCTTATCTTTGGCTAAAATCGCAATAGTAACTGGCCGATTATCAGGTAAAATATAAGAGAGTGAGGTAATAAATGTAGATGATAACAAAATTAGAGCAAAAATTTTCTTCATTATTTTCCTTCGTTTAATGTCTTTATATCATATGAAACCATAATTTTAACCAATTCTTGCAAAGAAGTTTTTGGTTGCCAGCCGAGTGTTTGCTGCGCATATGATGAATCTCCTATTAAAAGATCCACTTCTGTGGGCCGAAAATAAATAGGATCAATAGCAACTAAAATGTTTCCTGTAGCCCGATCGATTCCTACTTCATCAAAATTATGACCTTTCCATACTATGGTTATACCTATTTCCTTGTATGCTAATTCCACAAATTCGCGAACTGAATAGGTTTTGCCGGTAGCAATTACATAATCGCCCGGTTGTTCTTGCTGGAGCATGAGCCACATGGCTTCTACATAATCTTTTGCATATCCCCAATCCCGTTTTGCATCAAGATTGCCCAAATACAAAATTTCTGATTTACCCATGGCAACTTTTGCTACCGCACGAGTAATTTTACGCGTTACGAAAGTTTCACCTCTATATGGTGATTCATGATTAAAAAGAATGCCGTTGCAAGCAAAGATATCATAAGCTTCACGGTAATTAACGGTAATCCAGTATGAAAACAGTTTGGCGCATCCATAAGGTGAACGAGGATAAAAAGGAGTCCGTTCGTTTTGAGGAATTTCTTGCACTTTCCCATACATTTCACTACTTGAAGCTTGATAGAATTTGATTTTATGAGGACAATTTTTTATTGCTTCTAGAATTCTTAATGTTCCTAACGCGTCAATATCTGCTGTATACTCAGGAATATCAAAAGATACTCTTACATGACTTTGTGCACCTAAATTGTAGATTTCATCAGGTAAAATATCATTGATTAGCTTTGCAATACACATACTATCGGCCAAATCCCCATAATGAAGTATGAAATTGTTTCCGTAAACATGTGGATCGTGATATAGATGATTAATTCGTTGTGTATTAAAACTTGATGAACGTCGCTTTACTCCATGAACTTCATATTTTTTTTGTAGCAATAACTCTGCCAAGTAAGCACCGTCTTGGCCTGTAATTCCAAATATGAGTGCTTTTTTTAATGGCTTTTTAAACGTAGACGTATGATTATGGTTGGTTTTAATCAAAAAAAAGAGTGGTAATATGGCTAAAATTAGTTTCTTCATTACATACCTTTGCATAGATATTTTTGCCATTGAACATACTATTTTTTTTTGAATTACAAAAGTGTGATTACAAGGTTTTTCATCCTTTATTTAATAAAGCTACATTAAATAAAAAGATAAAATTTTATCATATATAGATTACTTTCATATCCGTGTGTTATCGGTGTAAACAGAGAATGAATCAGATAGTCATCTCATATTTGTTTATATATCGTGAACTAAAAAGGATATAACAATGAAAATAAATACTCATTGGATATTATTGTTGTTATTATTGGGTAGATTAAATGCGAAAAGTGCTGTTACTTTTAGTACCAGTGGTGGTAGGCTTGGCGATAATTTAGTGGCTTATCTTCATGCCAAATATATAGCTTATAAATATGATCTTGAATTTTTACTCATACCCCATGCTCACTTTAATGAATTCGAATTATATACAAATGAACTGAAATTTTCTGAATGGAGTTATTCCTATTCTATTCACAAAACAATAAATCCGCATCAACCTGTGATAATAGACTCTCATGCTAATATTTTGTATATAATTCCTTACTTTCCTGATTGGGAATATGGAAAGAATGGAAATCAGTATATGCTTTTTGTTGATTGGAATAATCCAGAATTCCTAAAAGAAATTAGAAGACAAATTAAACCAAAAGCACCGCTTGATTTACCTAAATTAGATGATTCTAAAATCAATATTGCGATTCACATAAGAAGAGGCGGAGGATTTGATGAACCTCTTATATCTCGACTTTGTAGGCAGCCTGCGGATATGAGTTTTCCTCTCAAATTTCCTCCAATGAGATATTATATTGAGCAGTTAAGAAAGATTTGTAATTCCTGTAAAAATACCACGTTGTATGTTTATATTTTTACTGATGATAAAAATCCTATAAGTCTTATGAATGAACTTAAAAGCCATATTAAACATGATAATATTACTTTTAAATGTAGGGTTCGTGGGAATGCTCATAATAAGAATTTAATGTATGATATGTTTGCGATGACTAAATTTGATATTTTAATACGTCCAGATTCTAATTTTTCCATTGTGGTAGATAAATTGCATGATTTTTTATGTGTTATTCACCCGTATGATTTTAGGTGGGAAAATCAAAAATTATATATTACAAAACAAAAATTACGGATAAATTCTGCGCATATTAAATATTTGTGGCTTGAAAATCTTGGGGATCTAAAGTCTTCTTTTGCAGTGGTAGAAGAAGTGTTTCTAAATTAATAAAAAATAGCTTTTCATTTTACTAAAAAATTGCTTGAATTGATGCAAATGTTATTTTTACCCAAAGTGATGAGGCTATGATTTATAAAATTTTCTTAATGATTTTTTTATTGAATATTTCTTTTGAATGTTACGCGTTTAAAGTTAATCGGGTAATTTTAGGTTGTGATACTAATCCAATGTATGTTGAATTTTGGCCCATAGTAGCTAAAACATGGAAAGAAATTGTAGGTATTACGCCAACCCTCGCGTTTATTGCTCCGATAGATTTTCCACTTGATGAAACAATTGGTGAGGTGATTCGTTTTGAACCGATACCCGGCATTCCCACCTCATTTCAAGCTCAGGTAATTCGCTTATTATTGCCTATTTATTTTCCGAATGAATTTTGTATCATTTCCGATATGGATATGATACCTTTGCAACGAAATTTTTTCGTTGACAACCTAGCTCCTATCCGATCCGATGGATTTGTGATTTTCAATGATGCAGGTAAATATGTGCAAGGATATCCAGAATATTTAATGTGTTATGTGGCGGGAATGGGTAAAACATTTGGAGAAATTTTTAATATTTTTTCAGTTGATGAAATTTATCCCCGTCTTAAAGAATGGTATACCCTTACCCAGGGTTGGACGTCTGATCAGCGCATATTATACAATGCAGTAAATAGTTGGGATCAAACACGAATTATTAAACTGGGTTATGATGAACCGCACCGCGTTGATCGCTTGTATTGGCAATATTATCCGGAACTGTTAAAAAAAAGAAATTATTACGTTGATTCACATCTATTAAGGCCCTATGGTGCCCATAAAAAAGAGATTGATGCACTTTTAGAAATTCTTGTTTAGTAGCAGATAAATGGCAGAAATGATTAGGAGTTAGATGAAGAAACAATTAATTAATTCACTTGCGATTTTTTCTTTTGCTCATTTATTAGTTGGATATATTGAGGCAAAGCAACCTAAAATTATTGGGTTAGTGCCAGCGCGTAATGAGTCGCGCTTTTTAAAGCAATGTTTAAAATCATTAGCTCTTTATACTGATGCAATTGTTTACTTGGATGATGCATCTGAAGATAATAGTGTGGAAATTGTTGAATCATTGGCAAAAGAATGCAGAGTTGAAGGAATTATTAAAAAAACGGTATGGCACAGAGATGAACCAGGAGATCGAAATGCATTGTTGAACATGGGAAGACAACTGGGCGGAACACATTTTATTGTTCTTGATGCAGATGAAATGATTTCAGCAAATTGTTTAAGAAATAACATGCTTAAAAATGCCATTTTAAATTTGAAGCCCGGCGAAAGATTAATGCTTCCTTGGTTGGATTTATGGCGAGGAGTAAACTTTTATCGCAATGATGATTCTGTTTACAATATAAATCATTATCATTTATTTATTTTTTGCGATGACGGTCATTGTTCTTATGCTTCAGATTTTATTCATACTACCAGAGTCCCGAGTTATGGAACTATTTACAAGATGCCCAATTCCTATGTGGTGCTTCATTTTGGGTATATAAATTGGAGAAATTTACTTATTAAAATGGCTTGGTATAGATGTATGGAACATATTCGTTTGCCAAATAAATCTATTCAAGCAATCAATGATGGTTATAAACATTGTGTGGATGAGACTGGCTTGCGTCTTTCGCCGGTATTGCCAGAATGGCTTACTGGATATGATTTTTTCGATTCGGCTATTGAGCATGCCCCGGAAGTATGGCGCGAACGTCAAGTGAAGGAGTGGTTTGCTGAATACGGAAAAGAATTTTTTTCAGAATTAGATATTTGGAATATAGACTGGAACTAAAGAATTATGAATTCTTGAAGCTGCAGCAGTTAAGGTTATCCAGCAACAAGCAAGATGTTAATAATCAAAGCGATGTATGAATAGGATCAAAAAAACGAGAGTATGAATTTCAAAAAAATTGTTTTTTTATTATTTAGTCTAAATTTGATTATATGTACTAAGAGTGTTGGCAAAGAAGAAAAAATTCACATTTTTATTCATGTTTGTACGTTGACTTGTTGGGAAAGTGTATTAGAAAATCAACTGAAACGAATAAATGAGAGTGGGCTTTATGAGGTATGTAATTCTATTTCAATAGGTGTATTAGGAACAGGCAATGTTGCTTCTATTCTGAGAAAATATCCGAAAGTAACACTTTTGTTTCAGAATCCCAATATGAATTTATATGAACGTCCAACATTGTTGTGTTTGCACGATTTG
>BTUB01000024.1:14145-14478 GCA_045863215.1 Candidatus Babeliales bacterium
TGTAGATCAACGGAGGATGAATGTTTGGTATTATATTTACATACCAAAGGTGTGAGTGCAAAACATGGTTACAAGACTGCAGGGTCGGTTATCGATTGGAGAAATTTATTAGAGTATTTTAACCTTGATTGCTGGAGGGATTGCGTTTCAATGCTTACAGAAGAAAAATATGATGTTTGTGGTGTTAATGTACAATCAATACCAAAATTGCATTGTAGCGGAAATTTTTGGTGGGCAAGATCAAAATATATAGCATCCCTTCCTCATGAAATAGGATCAGCCTATACTGATCCAGAAATGTGGGTGGGGTTAAATAACCCAAGAATTAAATCA
>BTUB01000025.1:0-14006 GCA_045863215.1 Candidatus Babeliales bacterium
ATAAAGATAAAAAATTTCGACAACAATTAATACAGTATTTGTCTGAATATCGTGGGCCGCATCAAGTGTTGTTTATGTGCGGCGATGATGATATTGCCTCTTATCAAAGCAAAATGGATTATATTGAAATTCCTGCAACTATTTCTTCTGATATAGCGCGTTCTTTAGTTACAATGTTTAAGAAAATGAGCACTTCGGGTGCCAAATACATAAGCGAAATTTGTGCGAAGTTTGATAATGTATCACTTGATGAAGTGTGTATGCTTGCAGGATATATACAAGTAGTGAGCAATCAAAAAGACTATACTGCAATTGTGGACTGTGTAGTAAAGCCCGAGCATTCATTATTTACGCTGGCGCAACATTTTTTTGCGAAAAATTGCACTGATTTTTATAAACTGTGGTATATATTGGGACCTACGTATCCCATTACTTTTTGGTGTGTTTATTGGAGTGAGCAATTGTGGCGGGCATATCATGTGCGGTATTATATGGCAAAGGGGCAATTGTCGCTCGCGAAAGCAACATCTGCTCGATTGCCGTTTTCTTTTTTACAAAAAGATTGGAAAAAAGTTTCTTTGCAAGAACTTAAAAATGCGCATCAATGGATGTATGATTTAGATCGTGCTTATAAAAATAATATAGAAACCGAAATCGGAATTGATTTATTTTATAATAAATTCTTCCTGAATGAATTTGCTAATAATTAGCGATTTGCTATATGATTTGGCTGAATAGTACCTCCGGAAATGATCATTGTCATCGCTTCTTGGCGAGAAATATTTAATAATTTGGTTTGCTCTTTATTCACTACCAGAAAAAAACCACTTGTAGGATTAGGGGTGGTGGGAACAAAGACGGTATAATAAGAAACATCTGGATCAGGGCTCAAATGTGATCCCATTTCATTGGTTACAAATGCAATAGTATAAGCGCCGGGTTTGGGAAATTCCACGAGAACTACTTGTTTAAATCCGTTTTGAGCATCAGGATTGAGTGCTTGCACCAACTGTTTGATGCCATTATAAATGGGTCTGACAATAGGAATTTTAGTGACCAATGCTTCAAAGGCTTCCCAAAAAGAATGCAAGATAAATGAATTGAGAATAAAGCCCATTACCAAAATTACAAAAAAAGTAAGCAAAAATTCTGAAAAAGGAATTGCTTTTAAAAAAGCAGGTTCTAATTCGTAAATCGGATGAAGCCATTCTTTTAATTTTTTAAAAGTAAATGTTAAGAGCCCAATCGTCAGCGTAATGGGGAGAAGGGCCAAAAATCCTTTAAGGAAGAGAGACCATATTAAATAAAATAAATTGCCTATTTTTTCTTTTAAATAGATGATCATTTTTTTTCTTTAATAGATTAAAGTTTACAATTACTTATGCTACTGTTGTTGATATCTCAAAAAACAGTGGTTTACTATGAACAAGTCTAACAGATTTTGGTAAAAAAAGCTGCTCTTGGCATAGTTGAATGCGCTGTTGTCCCGGTTTAAAATCAGTTGCATCAATATGAAGTCCCATGTCCTGGCATTGTTTTATGTCTGCTAATTTTCCACGTATTTTGATAGTTATCTTTTCCTGACTTGTGACAATATTCAAGCCGGTAGGAACATTGTAAAAGTAAATAGGCACCTCTATCCATGTGCTTGATATATGATAGTGTGAAAGTAATGCCCACGTTGCCAATCCTAAAAATAAGGAAATCAGTTTAAGGATTTTGTTGTGGATTAAGGATTTTTTGATGAGATGATTCATATACTTTTTCTCCCATTAATGGTGATTGAATGAGGTATTTTTTAAGTAATTGTACTATTTGTGGAGCTGAAAGCTGTTCATGTATTCTGCCATTTGAAACTAAATCAAATAATCGAGAGCTAGGATTTCCTTTAATAACATACGCATCAGTTTTAGCGGTGATTAATAATGCATCTTCTTTCCATTGGTTTTGACGATAGGAGGGAAGCTCTACTGATGATTGTGTATGATGAATTTTCCATTGTGCATTTGTTGCTAAAATATATCCTTGAGTAGAACACCATAAAAATTTCTTTTCATCAAAATTCGGATTATCGAGTAAATAGGATATATGCATTTGATTGATCTCTGTTTTTAAGAAAAAATCAGCAGCAATAAAAGGTTTAAGCTCATATGCATGCTCTAAAACACAATAAAATATTTTGTTTTTATTAAGTGTGCTTAATCCTGCGCGTATTAATTCTTCTACATATTCACTATTTTTGAGTGCCGGTATAGTTTTTTTCATACTGATAAAGTTACGTTGTAAAATATTTTGGTGAATAATCACCATAAGTAAAAAAATTAAAGGACTGGTGTACAACATAAAAGCATTTATCACAAACAGATTAAGATACCATGATCCAAAAAATAGAAAGCAATAACTATAAAAATACCAGAGTAAATTGTTTTCTTTGTCTTTTTTTAACCAACATGAAAAACAATAAAAAAAGCTACTCAGAGTAATAATCTCTGCACTATCTTTTAAAAAACTTAAAATCATATCAACTCCTTTATTTGATAAAAAACTAATGCTAGACGAAAGAGAATGTAAAGAACTAATGATTTCTTGATTCTTTTTTTCACTCCGTAGTAAAAAAATAAAGATTATATATTTAATAGAAAGAAGGGTAATCATGAAAAAAACAATAATACTATTATTACTGTTTCATACGGCAATTGGGTACTCAATTACTAATACAAAATTAAATAAGGATCAAAATATAATTGAGTTTGTGAGTGCCATTGAGGTGCTTAATCAAAAATCAAAGGTTGAGACTTTTCATAGTTGTAAAGTTTTTACCCCGTTATCACCCTATCATACTATTACCTGTGTGGTCACCGCGCCAAAACAAGTGTGCGTGGGCCAACCATTTGTGATTGACTATGCAATTAATGTACGCGCATCAACCTATATTGCTTTTTGGGCTGATTTGATGCCTGCTCCAGAACATATGATTATGCAGGGCCTTAGACTGATAAAATATAAGGAGCCTACTATCGGTTATTTTGAAGAATATGCTGAATCAGTAGCAAATAAAGGTGGAAGAGGCGCGTGGCGTTTTAATGAAGGAATTCCGGCAGGGATGTATCATATGAGCTTTACCTATGTTGCTCAAGAGCCGGGAGTAAAATCCTTTACCACTGTATTAGCAACCAATCCACCATCTTATATTAAAATGATGGATATAATCGCAGTTGATGAGCTTCCTTGTGCTCAAGATGATTTTGCAAAAACGTATAATGATGAATCAGTGACGATTCCAGTGCTTGATAACGATTATGGGCATACTGCTTTAACTATTAAAGAAGTTTCAAAGCCAGATCATGGGGCGGTAGTAATTAATCCGGATAATACCCTTACCTATACTCCCGCGCAAGCTTATGAGGGGGTGGATCATTTTGTATATACCATCCAAGATAGGGCAGGAAATAAAGCGCAAGCAGTTGTTAACATAGAGGTCTGCAGATATTTAGACACTGATAAATAATGATATGAGATTTATAATTCAAAAAAGGAATAATATGCTGGATTCCAGAAAAATATTTATTTTACTCAGCTTTAGTCTGGGTGTATGTAGCTTATATGCCTTAGATGGAACAATGGATCGTTATTTTGCAATGGATCAATCACATGAACAATTGCCGGTTTGCAAAGCAGTTGCAACTCAGGTTGACGGAAAAATTATTGTGGGCGGCTATATGGAGGCGTATGGTAAAAAAACATTTGCAGTAGCGCGACTACTTGCCAATGGAACGTTGGATGAATCATTTGGAAAAAATGGGATTGCGCAAACTTTGTTCACAAATGGTGAAACGTCAAGTAGTGCGCAGGCGCTTATGATTGATACGGCCGGAAGAATTGTAGCAGCGGGATTTACCAATGGTATTAATAATGTATGCCATGCGTGTGTGGCGCGTTATAATACTGATGGTTCATTAGATAAATCATTTTTTGGTGGTCGAGCAATATTTAAAGGTACGGTAATAACTACTTTTAAAGCTTTAGAAGAAGTGAGTCATTTTAATGGTTTGGTTGAAACAGCTGATCAAAAAATAGTAGCAGTAGGAGGATTGGGAGATAGTAATACTGCAAAATTTGCTCTTGCACGTTATCATGTTAATGGAATGCTGGATACTTCTTTTAATCCTAAAGGAATTGGAAGTGCTTCTGGTACTGTTTGCACTCAATTTGATTCAAGTACGAATGATGAAGCATGTGCAGTTACCCTTGATTTAGGTGGCAAATTAGTAGTGGCCGGCTCATCATATGCGAGTGGTGTTAAAACATTTGCGCTCGCACGTTATCTTAAAGATGGTTCATTGGACACTTCTTTTTATGATGGCAATACCGAAACACGTGGTACTATAGTGACTAATTTCCTGTGTGGGGAAACAGATGCTGCTGCACGCGCTGTATGTGTGCAGGCCGATGGTAAAATTCTAGCCGCTGGTTATACGAATGCATATTGTGGAGGTTGTAATAATACTCACTTTGCCTTGGCTCGTTATACTGCGCAAGGGGCTCTGGATCGTTCATTTGGGTCAGATAGTTGTGCGCCCGGTACCTTAGTAACCAACTTTGGTAATGAAAAAGTTCGATCTGGTATTAATGCACTCTTAATACAAACCGATAATAAAATTGTGGCCGGTGGTTTTGCGGAATTTAATAAAACAAAATATTTTGCGCTTGCTCGATATGATGCCAATGGAGCATGTGATTATAATTTTAATGGTGGCGGTGCGCCAAGCGGCAAAGTGTTGTCTGGCTCTGGAAGCCATAGCGAGGAAATTTTTGCGCTCGCGCTTGCAAATCCCGGAGATATTATTGCTGCCGGAAGATCGAAAGATAATGCATTGTGTACGGGTGCGGTGGCACGTTATCTATGTGATCAAGATATGACTGCTCCTGAGATTCAGGCGCCATGCATTGATGAACGAATAATAAATGGTGCACGAGTAAAAGTTAAAGGAACTGCACACAATTCTAGTAAAGTTCAAATTTATCTTGATGATGCATTGCTTGATACCGTGTATGCGAAAAACAATAATTGTTGGAATTATACTTTGCCACCACTTACTGATGGGCTTCATACGATGCGTGTATGTGAACGTTATGAAGCTGGCCATGTGATGATGCAATCATCTAAAGTTAAATTCATGGTTGATCAACATCCGGTTGCGATTGATCAAATGGCTGAGTGTCAGGGAATTCGTCCAATGCAAGGTTCACTTGCCGCGCGTGGTGCTTCAGGTGATTATCTTTATAAAATAGTTAGTCAAAATAATTGTAACGTAAATCTTATTGATAATTCTGGAGCATATACGGTAAAAGCCACAATACCATCCGGCCATGCTTCATTTAATTTTGAAGTGGAAGATAAGATAACTCACTTTACTTCACAGGGCACGGTTTCTCTTATTGTGCGAGAAATTCCTATTACCGGATCGGTTATACTTGATACTGCGCAAGATAAGCCGATTCAGGGTAATTTAGAACTATTTACCATGGGTGGCCAAAAACCGTATTCGTTTGAAGTAACCAATGATAATAATAATGGTAAATGTGTAGTGAATCCAGATGGATCATTTATTTTCACTCCAAAACCAGAGTATGTGGGTACCAGTGGGTTTAAATTCTTGGCAACAGATGTGTATAAAATAAGCAGTGAGCCGGCTCGCGTTTCAGTTCAAGTATATCCAGTACCAAAAGCAAGAGATTATGCTATTGATGAATATGTAAATGCTGAAATTTCCGGTCAAGTAAGCTCTCTGGCATATGATGGACGTAGACCATATAGATTTGCAGTCACACCAATTCAAAATCATTGTTCGGTAGTTATGGAAGAAAATGGATCATTTGTTTGCATACCGGAAAAAGATTATTGTGGGCAAGCTTCTTTTGAATATACGATTGTTGATGCGCGTGGCTTTGTGAGCAAACCATATGCAGTGACCATTCATTTTTATGAAAGAATTGAATGCAAATCTAAAATGATTACTGGCATCAAAAATCAAACAATAAAAAAAGATTTAAATCATTATGTAACTAAAGGTAAAAAGCCATATCGTTTTACTTTAGATAAAGGAATGTCAAACGGTTCTTTGATTATCGATGAAAATGGAAGTCTTGAATTTATTCCTGAGAAAGAATTTGTAGGTAATGTGGAATGTAGCGTAAAAGTTTGTCAAGAAGATGCTCCGGAAAAGATGACACAGTTTATGACGATATTTATTACGATTAAAGATCCAGCAGATTTTGAAGAAATGCCTATTGATTTGTGCCAAGGACAAGTTCAAGGTTATTTGCCTCAAATGGATCAGAATTTAAATTATAATTTTTCACTTATGTATGCTCCCGAAGGATTACAAGTTTTATTGAATAAAAATGGTGAATTTTCTTTCCGCTTAGACGATGGATATTCAGATTCAATAGAATTTGTATATAAAATGAAAGATGAAGCGGGAAATAAAATCATAAAAAAAGCGAAAATTCTGTACTATACATATCCAACAGCACAGTCTTTGCAGCATGAAATTCTTGAATCACAACTTGTAACAGGTGATCTGAAGGAGTTGATTGCGGGGGGTATACCACCATTCCACTATGAAATAGTGTCTACTCAAAATGGCCAGATAGAATTCAACTTGGATGGCTCATATCATTTTATGATTTCATCTGATGCAGATAAAAATGCGGAATTTAGTTTTATAGCAATCGATTCTCACCATAATAAAACGGACGTTGCTAAAATTGAATTTAACATAACTCCAAAACCAGTGATTGCAATAGAAATTGAGATTCCACAAGAAGTAATAGTTATAGAACCTCCTCAAATTGAAGAAATTCCAATTATTCAAGATTTACCAAATGAATCAATTTCACAAGAATTAATTATTACTGATGTAATCGTTGAACCTAGCATTGAATTGGCATCTGAACTGCAAACTCTTACTGATATAGCTACGCATGATAACTCTCTGGAAGTTTCTTCTGATCAAGCCATTGATGTGAATTATAAAAAACGAAGAACTATGAATAAAAAAACTCTTAGTTATTTAAAACATAAATAGGAGATGGTTGGTAATGAAAGCCTGTTTAAAAATAAAAAAGGAAAGTACATGAAACGATTTAATATACGGTGTCTAGCCGTATTTCTTTTAAGTTTTGTCAGCTTTAAAAGTAATGCAGTAACGGTAACATATGAGTCGCATGGTTTTGAAATTACTACAACTTGGGATGATAGCCTCGCATGCCAAGGATCAACCACTACTATTTTATATAATGTAAAAAGAGTCAATGATAATCAACCTAATGAGGATGATTATAGATTACTAGGATTTGTGCCCATTGGAAATGGCTTTGCGTGTCAAACGGTAACTCCGCCTATTGAGGGTGGATATGAACCAGGTGGTTTTTTTGATCCTACCGATGAACCTGAAGATGTGGGTGAAGATTGTTCTGCTCACTGTAACGATGCAAATCTTGGCGTTTGGCAATTTGCAAAGCCGTTTCCGGCTGTAACAACTGGTTTTGACATGGAAGTAACCGTTACTTTAACTGAATGCGGCACACTTACTTTCTTCGCCTGTTTTCAGCAGCTAGATGAGGATGCTGAAGAGGCTGAATTTACTGAATGTATTGTTCCGAATGGAATTTCTTTTTACGTAGTTCCACATGTAGAACTTACTGATATTGTAGCAGGACCAGTTTGTGAAGGAACAATATTTACTGGTATATTGCCGCCACCAATTTGTACAGGACAATCAGGATTTGATTGTCCTGAGTGTGTTTCATGCACCGCCTGTGACGGATTTACCTTCACTACCGCAGCTACTGCATGTATACAATGTAGTGGTATAAGCGGTTGTATATGTCCATGTACTCTTTGTTCTGGATTTACCGGGTGTCCACCATGCACTGCATGCGCGCCCTGCCCGGACTGTGAAGCATGCTCGAGTTTTACCGGACCATGTGGCCCTCAACCAAGCCATTATGTAGTTGGAGGAGCAGTAGGTGGAAGTGTAAATTTAATTGATATAACAGGCGGGCTTTTTGAGTTTATACCGAATGCTAATTTTTTTGGGGCGGCATCTTTTGAATATAATATGGTTTCTGATTGGAACCCGATAGTTTTCTGTCCGGCAGTATTTCCGGCAGTTTATCAGATTTTATATGCACAAAATCCTGATGCCGGTCCTGGGTTGGCTACCGGATGTGCAGGCACAGGACTTATTGGAAGCCTTATTCCATTCGTTACCGGAGGCTCAGGATCATATACGTTTAATCAATTTGGTCCAGTCTCATGTGGTTCAGTAACGGTAAATCCAGACGGTTCATTTTTGTATACAGCCCCAACGGGTCCAGCAACAACTTGTGAATTTGGTTATGTAGCCACCGATACTGCATTTCCAAATTGTGTGGGTACCGGTATAGTAACGGTTGTAGTCAATGAATTACCAACGGCTGTATCAGACACTATTAATACCTGTCTTAATCAGTCAGTTATGGGTACCGTGACTGCTACTGGTGGTTTGGCTCCGTATACCTTTGATATAATTACCTCCACGACAAATGGTACACTGACGGAGGCTCCTGATTTTTTGACAAGCGGTAATTTTACTTACGAGCCTGCTACGGGTTTTATAGGCACTGATAGCTTTACATTTGCCGTAACAGATTCAAATGGATGTACGAGTGACCCGGTAGGAATAATAATCATAAATGTAAATCCTGTTCCAGTTGCCGGTTCAACTGCTATTAATGGATGTGTCAATACGCTTCTAACCGGTTACTTAGGAACATTGGTTACCGGAGGTACTGGTCCATTCGCATTTTCGCAAGGTGACACACCGCCATGTGGAGGAATATTTATAACACCTGATGGTATTTTTACCTTTGCTCCTAATTTTGGATTTACTGGCGAATGTTGCTTTGATTATTTTGTATCGCAAGGCGGATGTCCTGCAACTGCTCCAGGCCAAGTATGTATTACCGTTGAGCCGGGACCGATTGCAACCGGATCAGAATTTGATGTGTGTCCAAGCGGTCAAGTAACGGGAAATTTAAATGATAACATTATTGTAGCTACGCCCCCCGTGAGTTTTGTTCTGGTATCAACATTTGGTGGGATCATGTTATCCTTTGATCCGATGACGGGGGATTATGAATTCCTTACAACTATCGAATCCGGTATGGCAGGATTCCAATTCCGAGTTGATGATGCATTCCCCTGCCTGAGTGCAATACAAACGGTATTAATCGATGTACATCCAAGACCTGTCACGGTTACCGGTACTTTGCAAGGCTGCGACAATGCACCAATTGTCGGTAATTTAAATCCAAATGTTATGGGTGATTCGCCATTTATTTTTACCGGTCCATTGTCGCAAGCAGGTGGAACAACGGTAATTACACCAAGTGGTATCTTTACCTTTACACCAAATGTTGGTGTTACCGGTGGTAGCTTCACGTATGAAGTTGCAAGTGCATTTGGTTGTACTGGTTCTGGTACACAAATTCTTATTATACATCCTGCTCCTGATGCAACCGGTGCTACCGTTACTGGATGTGCGCAAACAAAATTAAGTGGTGATTTAACACCGCTTGTTTCCGGGGGAACTCCTCCGTACGTGAGTTTTCAACTTGCAGGAGTCCCGATGAACGGTTCAGCGATGGTAAGTTCAACGGGTATCTTTATGTTTACGCCTAATGCAGGAGTAAGTAGCGGTAGCTTTAATTATCAGGTTACTGATTCAAACGGTTGTATGGATATTGCAACAATTAATGTGGCTGTAAATCCTGGCCCAACTGCCGCAACGGGAGTCTTTACCGGTTGTGATAATGGTGTTGAGGGTGATTTAATTGATTTAGTAAGTGGCGTTGGACCATTTACCTTTAGTGCTCCGGTAGGGCCGGTATTCAATGGGACGGTGATTTTACTTGATGTAAATCAAGGAACTTTCTTATTCTTGCCAACTTTCCCGGCGCCAACGCAAGGAAGCTTTAATTACCAAGTAACTGATTCGAGTGTACCACCATGTACCAGTAGGCCAACTCCGGTATTTGTTAATATTATTGAAGGTCCTGAGGCAGGTCCGGCAAGCTTTACCGGATGCGAAAATCAACCATTCAGCGGGTCGTTGACACCATTTGTTACCGGTGGAATACCTCCTTATGCGTTCTCATTCACCGGGGCAATTCCGACCTGTGCGTCTTCAATTGTAATTACACCGGATGGTGAAGTAATATTTGTACCGGCACTTGATTTTACCGGCCCATGTACGTTTGGCTATTGTGTAACGGATACGGTACCATGTGATAGTTGTTCAAATGTAACCATCAATGTACAGCCAAGTCCGGTAGCAACCAATTCTGGCCCGTTCACCGGATGCGCGAATAATCCGTTTAGTGGTGATTTGAATGATTTTATGGCAAGCGGAACTCCGCCATTTAGTTTTACCGGTGGCAATGAAGTAAATGGTATTTTGGATCTTCTGGTGACTGGGCCATTTAACTTCACCCCTCTTTCAATTGGCTTTGCAAGCTTTGATTATAGTGCAATAGACTTCAATGGTTGTCAAAGTAACACCGGAACGATCAGTGTTAATGCGCAAGAATCGCCGCTTATTGGTGGGACCAGTCCATTAGATACCTGTCAAGATGTTCCGGTAAGTGGATTTGTTGAAGCATCGGCATCCATTGGCTTGTTCCCACTTACCTTCTCTGTGGTTCCAGGTTCTGAAGTTGGTGGAACTATGGCAGTAATGCAGATTTCAGAAAATAGTGCTGATTTCACCTTCACGCCAACGGTAATGAATTTCCCAACACCAACAGTAAACGGTGGTGCGACTATTCGTGTTACTGCCAGCAATGGTTGTTATGCAGACTTCCCGGTAACGGTATTTATTCATCAAAGTCCAATTGCAGGTAATACGGGATTGGGTAGTTGTTCACCAGTATTTACTGGTAGCTTAACGGGATTAGTATCAGGCGGTATTCCTCCCTATAGTTTCTCTCAATTTAACGGATTTATTCCCCCAGATTGCGGTACGGTAATAATTAATCCTGATGGTTCATTTGTGTTTACTGCAGGTGGAACCGGACCGTGTACGTTCTTCTATGAAGTAACGGAAAGCAGTACGGGTACATGTTCATCTACCGGTGCAGTAACCATTATTACCAGCACTCCTCCGGAAGTTGATGATTTTGTGACGTGCGCTTGCTTTAATGTGCCGGTAACTATCAATTTAAATACGCTAACCACGGGTGGGGTTCCTCCATATACGTTTGCAATTGTGGGTACGCCGGTAGGTGGCGTAGTATTCTTAAATCCAATTTCGGGTCTTGCAACGTTTAGACCAAATCCTGGATTTACGGGCATTGGAAGTTTCCAGTTCCAAGCATTTGATTCATTTAATCCATCTTGTGCAAGTAATATTGGAACAGTAACAATTCCAGTTCCATGTTGTTAAAATAACTATTAATCATACATAACAAAAAAGAGTCTGATGAAAATCAGACTCTTTTTTTTTTAAATGTGAATATGTTATAGAAAGTAGTATGGCAAAACAAAATAAAAAGGAGTCGAGATGAAAAAAATATTGATAGGATTTTTACTTTTATGGGGTGCAACTGAGCAGATGAATGCTGCGAGCTGCGCAGAAATTTGTAATCCAGATTTGTGTGGTAATACGTGCACTACGTGTGCGCATACCACTTTTGTTCCCCGATTAATGTCTCAAAATTTAGTATTAGAAAATGGATTATTTTTTTATAATCAATTTCATTTGCCTTGCTGTGATAGAGAATGTCCACCGTGGGTAAGTTTGCAAATAGCGGCTCCTTATTATTTTAAGTCTACCAATGGCCGTCAGATTGGCAGATATTTTATGCCTGGTTGTGAAAATTGTGCCGTAGTTGGTCAAAATAATACGAGTGATATCAGTTCATTATGGTTAGGAATTATTGCACCAACTGAGACTCCTTTTGAATCAACGATTTGCATTGAACCCAAACGAAGTGTGATTGGTGGTGCAGTAAGATTATTCTTTGATTTTGGAGCATATGATCCTTGCTATTGTAACTGGTGGGCAAGTATCTTTGTTCCGATTCAACAGGTGCGCCATGATTTGAATATAGTGGAAACTATTTCTCCAAGTAGTGGTGATCCAATTATACCTCCCTCATTTCCCAATGTAATCTCAGCATTAAATAATCCTGAATGGGAATATGGTAAATTTTCTCAAAACAAATTAAAACGAACTGGTGTAGATGATATTAGTTTGCGTTTAGGATACAACTTTGTAAGAAATGAAGACGATCTTCTAGGAATGTATGGATTACTTTTTATTCCAACGGGTCGTGGCACTAAAGCAGAATATATATTCGAGCCGATTGTTGGGAGCAAGCATGTAGGCCTTGGTTTAGGGTTAATTGCTGATTATACTTTCTACCAATGTGGGACAACCAGTATAGATTTTATGCTTGATGCGCGTTATGCACGCTTTTTTAAACATCATGAAATTCGATCAATAGACTTATATAATGGCGATTGGTCACGTTATTTATTAGTTGCGCAGCCTTCTAATCCTACTGCTCCTTTGGCGGGAATCAACTTTTTTACCAAAGAGGTTGATGTAAATCCACGTAATATGATCGAAGTATGGGCAGCATTGAGCTTTAATTATTGTAATTTCCATTTTGAAGCCGGTTATGATTTCTGGTACCGTTCGAAAGAAAAAATTTCCTTGGCGGATCAAGATTTAGGTGTGGGTATTTATGATATTGCATATGATCCATTTAATACATGCCAAATTTCTGCATCATGCGCGAAAATGTGTCAATCAGTGCCAACATTACCCGGTGCTCCAGTAAGTGATTTGACATTTGTTACGGTAAGAAATTCTAATACCTTTAATGATATTTTTGTAGCTGATAGTAATTGTGCTAATATTCCGTGCTCTTATTTAAATTTAAATTCAGCAGCACATCCACGTGCCTTATCAAGCACCGTATACGGTGCAATTTCTTACGATTGCTGTTTATGTTGTGAATACCCGGTGATGATTGGTGTTGGTGGGCAATACGAATTTGCGCACCGTAAGAGTGCATTGGCACAATATGGCGTATGGTTGAAAACAGCAATTAGCTTTTAATAGAACGGAGAGAATATGACGAAATTATTTCAAAAAATTATTTTACTTGTAAGCGTACTGTTTGGAATGCCGCTTAGTGCATCGTGTCCGGCAAATTATACTACTGTAAGCACCACGATTTCAGGAATACAATTTGAAGTATGCTATCCCACGGTGGTGAGCCAAGATATAAATGGCGGAGATTTTAATATTTATCTTACTATCACCAATACCACCGGGAGCACCTCAGCGGGATTAACCTTATGCGGATTTGCACCGAATGATGTTGCCTTTACCAATGTGGCCGGGAATATTACTCTTGATCCTGCAAATTTTTCTTCTGCCTTTAATCTTTCTAGTATCATATGTGGTGGAAATGGAAAAGGGATATTGGTTTACAATGCTGGAATAGTTGCCGGAGGTATAGCGCGTGCAACTGTTACTATGAATGCGGCTTCTCTTCCTACCACCAATCCTTTTGTGTATAATCCGGTAGCAATTTTACAACCTAATCCTGCAGTAGTGATGCCTGCAATTTCCATCGCCGTTGAAGCGACGTGCCCCGTTATTACTGCAACCAATGGAGTAGGTGCAACGGCGTGTAGCGAAGGTAACTCTACCGGTAATTTAAATAACTTTGTGACGGGTGGAAATTCACCGTATATATTTTCTACCGCAGGGGCAGTGAACGGATCTGTAAGTGTTGATAGCGCGGGCGTTTATACCTTTAGCCCGAATGTTGCAGGGCCCACCAATGGTAGTTTTAACTTCCAAGCGTTTGATATAGGAGGGTGTCCAAGTAATACGGGTACTATCACCTTACCAATTGTTCCGAGTCCGGTGGGGGGAAAT
>BTUB01000026.1:0-13461 GCA_045863215.1 Candidatus Babeliales bacterium
GTTATTTTTATTCCCGTTGCTCTTAATGCGGTTATCACTCAAGAGCAGTTTATGCAACTTTCGGAAGATAAAAAATGGGGTATATACTCAGAGCATATTTCCAATTATAGGCGGATTTTTAAAGCAAAAGATGAGGCAATTGAACAACTAGAAAAGAATGCAGATTGGTGGCAAAATGTAGCAATTGTTTCCACTTGTTGTGCTGTTGCTACTGCTTTGCTTGGTGTGAGTGCTGCCTATGTTGCCATTAAAAATCCAAAGGTGCCCCGTGAATAAGTATAAGATTATTGTTTCCTATGATGGCACTGATTATTTAGGCTGGCAAGCACAAGTCCAAGGAAAAACAGTTACTAACGTCTTGCAAGATACTTTTAAACGAGTTTTTAACCAAGAAATTCATATTACCGGTGCATCTCGCACTGATGCCGGTGTACACGCGCTCGGGCAAGTTGCCGCATTTAATACCGATTTAACAATTGATGTACAGGATTTGCTCAATGCATGGCAAAATGCATTACCTGAATCGATTTTGATTAAAGAAATTGCTCACGTGCCGTCCGAATGGAATCCTCGCCATAATGTAAAACAAAAAACGTATATATATCATTTTTTTCAAGAACGGCCGCTCCCTTTTACTGCACGTTATGGATGGTATTATCGCTATCCGGTGGATATTGAAAAAATCAAAAAATGCTTGGCAATTTTTGTGGGCACCCATGATTTTAGATCATTTTGCACCGGTGATGATATGGATTCCACGGTGCGCACCATTGATGAAGTTTCTGTAGAGTTTATAAAAGAATTGAATGCGTATCGTATATGCATTAATGGCCCGGGATTTTTGCGTTATATGATCCGCAGAATCGTGGGTGCTTGCTTGGAGGTTGCTTCTCGTGATACCATGAGCCCTGATGATTTAAAAAGGGTGCTCGAGCAGAAAAATCCCCTGCAAACATTGCCCACTGCTCCGGCGCAAGGATTATGCTTGCTAAACATTGAATATAATAAGTAATTACTATGACAAAAACACTGATCAAAATAGCCGCAGTTTTAATTCTTTTATCTCTTGGTGCATCAGTATTTTATTATTATGCACCCCAACAAGTATTTACGCCCGCAAGTCCCATTTCAGATTTTAATGATGAGCGTGATACGCAAGATCTTATGAAGCTCTTTGAAAAAGATCGCTATTGGTTAATTTCAAGTGAAGATTATGATCCTGCCTGGGCGCTCAAAACCCGCTCGCCCAATAAAAGAGACAGCCGCTATTTTGGTAAATTGCATATTAAAGTTCTTCGTGAAAATGGCCAATTTGTGGGATTTGTGGCCTATTATATGAAAAATTTCTTCTTGGGCCAGTTGCTATTTTTAGGAGTGAATCCCGATTTCCGGGGCAAAGGCTATGCACAACAACTTATGAAGTATGCGATTGAAGATATGAAAAAAATGGGTGCTTCGATGATCACACTAGTCACCCGCACCAGCAATACCTCTGCTCAATCAGTGTACAAAAAATTGGGCTTTAATGTGACTCATGAAGAGGATGGGTTTGTCTATTTTGAGTTACGAGTGTGAAAATTCTTTTAAAACAATTTTTGCAATATCAGCAAGTTCATGGATGCCTAAATCTATTTTCTTTTGCCATAGATCATTTTTGATCAAAATAAACGGAACTTTGTTAGTCGTATGCCCGGGATATGCCTGGTGAGATTTCTCATCATACATTTTTTCCGCTTTGCCATGATCGGCGGTGATAATAAGTGTGCCATTCATTTTTACTATCAATTGTTCGTAAAGCTGTTTTAATTGCTGATCTAAAAATTCAATTGCCTGAATGGTTGCTTTAAAATTTCCTGAATGGCCCACCATATCTGCATTAGCATAATTGATCAGATAAAAATCTTGTGGATCAGTTTTGAACGAGGCAACCACGGAATTAGTAATTTCTTGAGCCGCCATTTCGGGTAAATTGGCAAAATTGGCAACTTGAGGTGATGGGATCAAAACACGAGTTTCCCTGAGAAATTCATGTTCCCTTCCCCCATCAAAAAAGAAGGTAACATGTGCGTATTTTTCTGTTTCAGCAATAGAAAATATCGTTTTGCCTAGAATGGTTAATTGTTCTTTGAGTGTATTGGGTATCAAATGAGTTTCGAGTAATGTAGGATTGTTGAAAGTGGGGTCATATAAAATGGGAGTAATTAAAAAAGCGAGTTTTGGTGCATCTTTTGAATCCAAAAATAGGCTCACAAGTTGCCTTTCCCGCTCTTTTCTAAAATTAGTAAAAATTAATCCATTCCCCTCTTTAATCACTGCAGATTGCTCTAATAAAGTGGGAGGGATAAAAGCATCAGTAAGATTTTTTTGATAGTAATATTCGAGTGCGCTTTGCCATGAATTAAATTCAGGCTTTTTTTCTTGTGTAAGCATTGCAAAGGTGGCCCCGGTTCTTTGGATATGTTTATCCCGATCCATCGCATACCAACGGCCGGTGATTGATCCGATACTTACTGTGGGATTTTCATCTATTATTTTTTGTATTTGATTTAAAAAATGAGGCGCTGATTTTTGGGTCACATCTTGGCCATCTAAAAATGCGTGAATCACAATTTTTTTTATTTTTTGCTCAAGTGCTAGTTGAATAGTTGCTAAAATAATTGCCATATGCCCATGCACTCCAGCGTCTGAACAAATACCGAGAATGTGAAGTGTTTGGCCTGATTGTGTTAGTTTTTTAAAATGATTGATAAGAACTTCATGTGAAAAAAAACTTTTATTTTCAATAGATTCCATGAGTTGTAAAAATGCTGAAGGAATTCGCCTGCAAGCTCCAATGGTGGAATGCCCCACATCAGAATTACCCACATATCCTTTGGGTAATCCTACTGCCGGCCCACTTGCATCTAAAAGTGTGTGAGGATAATTTTCCATCGCAAAATCTATAAATGGTTTTTTTGCATGCGCAATTGCATTAGAGTGAGGGATAGGGCTATAGCCAAATCCATCCAGGATCACTAAAGCTATGGGGTTAATTTTCATACAAATCCTTTTTATAGCTCATAAGATACTTAAATGAGGGTTGCCATGAAAAGAATAATTTTAATTTCATTATTCACAATTCAAACCATTTTGCGCACGATTATCATACGTTTTTAGCTCATAAGTAAGTTTGCTACTATCAAATGGCTGTGTTAGGATATCAGTGTTTTTTTAATTTTTAATTCGAAAAAAAATCAAAAGACTTCTGAAAGCCGTTCGGGTCGATGGAGCGAAGCGAATGGAGACTTATCCGCTCGGCTCCTTATGGAGATCTCTATCGAGGCGAACGGGAAGAAGTTTCAAAAAGAGATCTCATGAAAACATATTCAGTAATATTAGCAGTTCTATTATTTACCCAAACTTTTTTTGGACAGGAACAAGTGCCGAATGATCCAGCGCAACAAGTGATGTTTGATCCATTATTTGATGATCCAGAGCTGAATCGCTTTTTAAACCCGGATGAAACTGAGCAAGAATATGTGTACTCGATGGAGCAACCACCTCCACCGGGAAAGCTATTAATATGGTTGCGCATTATTGGCGTGCCTGTTATTAATGCTTTTTTTGCCGTGCGACGCGCAGTGAAAGAATCATTTGCCTGGATCCTGGTGAAGTTACAATTACATAAACAGGAACCAAAAGCTCATGCGCAAAACTGAAGATAAGCATCTGTTTGCCGTTTTCATGGGCAATCTTTTTGCGCAGAAAAAGCCACGAAAAGATGCGGTAATTACCATAACGGATCAAGATCTGGTGCGTCGCATAGTTACGGTTTTGCGTATGCTAATTGGAGAAGAACTGCAGCTTTTTGATGATCATGATTATTATCTGGCCAAGATTACTGATATCAAAAAAAATAAGGCAATTACCCTACAAATCATTTCAGTGGCGCCAAACCCTAAACCAAAACTTGAAATTAATTTTCTGTTACCACTTCTTAAAAAGGAAGCTTTAGAAGAAACGATTTATTCTCTTACTGAAATTGGGGTATCTTCAATTCAATTACTAATAACAGATAAAAGTCAGAAAAATCTTTCTGATAAAGAGGTAGCACGTCTAAAAAAAATTCAAATTGCTGCAGCTGAGCAATCAAAATATTTTTCTATGCCAAAAATTGCTGCTCCCATAATATTAGAAAAATTTTGCACCGAAGATAACCTGAATGGTATGCCGGCTTTACTATTTGATCCCGCGGGCAAATCAGTATTGGAATTACTTACTGAAATACGGCAAAAAAAAATATTCAAAGTTTTTTGTGCAATAGGCCCGGAAGGTGGCTTAACACCTAATGAAACTCAGTTGCTGGTGCGATATGGGTTTAAAATGTGTAAGCTTACTTCCACCACCTTACGTGCTTTGCAAGCAGCGGCAGTGGGTGCAGGTCTATTGGCAAGCATTTTATAACGTTAGTATTGTGCATGCATTCATTAATTGACTATCCTTATTAAAAGATGTTAAAAGCTCAGTTCAGTTTGTTTTCACGAACGGTAGGTGAGTTGAAAATAAAAAGGAGTTCAATGTATGAAGTATGGCAGTAAGTCCAATCATAAAGATATTATTTTATTATTGTGCGGGTTGCTCGGATTTAGTGGTGGTATAAGTTTATTATATGGTGTTTCCACTCATATCCCCTCTACAAATACTTTGGAAGATCAAGGAGTAGTGCCTCTTGAAGATAAAGATATCGTGCGTGCTATACAACCATTTGAGCAAACCGGTAGTGTAGGAAAAATGGCTGATACTATTGCTCAATCGCCTTTTGATCAACAAATGCGTATTTTTAATCAAGTTTTAAAGAATCAAAGCAGTGTACTGGGTCCTGAAGAAAAAGTGGAATTGGGTTTGGAACTTTTAGCAAAGCGTGTTGCTGCTCCTGAGCAAAAAGCTGTCTTGGGGGCTATTATTGCGTTCCCCGGTGTGCTTAAGGTGCCTCTTTTATATATTGCCATAGAAAAAAAACAAGAAAAAACAGTGCCTAAAATTGTGCGCTATTATCAAAATAAAGAAGCTGAATTGCAAAAAAATATTTATGAATCTTTGTTATATGCGCTCAAGCAAGATAATTTAAAAACGTTTGCTCGGCTGATTGAGGCGGTAGGTGGAATACCCAGCCAGATGGCAACCAAATTATTGTGGGATATTTTACAAGAAAAAAAGGATGCGCAATATGTGCCGGTTGTTGTAGCGCAAAAAGCTGACATTAATAATGTAAAAGAGGGCAAAACTCCATTGATCACGGCCATTGATACTGATAATGTTGAAATGGTACAAATGCTTTTGGATAAAGGTGCATTGCCTAATAAATTTGCAGATCCGGTAATAGGCACCCCCTTACAACGTGCGCGTGCGATGCAAAAAAAATTGAATGGTCAAAATGCTACCATTGAGTTATTGCTTCGCCAACACGGTGCTAAGGAATAATAATGGGTTGCTTATAATACAGTGGCTGAAGTTCAAAACTAATGTTTTCTTGAGACTTCCATCGCGCTGCTGCCAATTGTGCAATAGTTTGCAAGGAGGTTGTCTCGGGTAAAGGATCTGGTATTTGTGCGCGATCCCCAAAAGTGGCAGCGATGAGTTCTTGATAAAGTAAAGTGCCATTGCCCAAAAAGAGAATCGGGTTATGTGGAATTTTTTGTGACACATGTTGAATTAAAGATGCGGCATTTGCTACGCCCATGGTTTGAGAGCCTGGAGTTTCGATAAGATAATACACATCATTACCAAACGCATTGAGTAAAATTACTTTCTGGCTTTCAGAATATTCAGAAGCAAGTGCTTGCATGCCATTAATACCTATAAGGGAAATTTTAGATGCAAAACTTAAGCCATTTACCGTACTTATTACTACACGTAAGGTAGTAAATGGTCCCGGGCCATGATTTACCGCGATAAAAGATAGATCTGAAAGAGAAACTAAATTTTGGCACAGCAATTGATCAAGAGCATTAATGCAGTCTCTACTGGCAACCGTTTTATCCAGCGAAATTATATCACTGAGTGTGCCATTGATAGAGAGAGCCATCTGCACTTGCTGATAGGTATTTTGAATTGCCAAAAAAGTTTCCATAGCTGTTGTCCCTTGAATTGTTTAATTGCTTAAAGCTCTCTTTATAAAAAATTTATTGACTTCATTCGTTCAGTTAAATGAACGAACTTTGATCGATTCGCCTTAGCCAGCTATCAAAATCTCGCATGAAGGACGTTGACCCAAAACTAAAGAAGAAGCAAACAGGAGAAATCGATTAATGCCTATTTCGGCATTTTTGTTGTTGATAAAAGATACTAAAGGTATCAAATTCAATCGATTTATCTTTTTTTAATACTATTTTACCGCAATTGAGGCATTTCCATCCATCGAAATTTAAAAAATGATCGAAGAAGGACTGCAAAACCATGAGTCCTCCGCATTTTTTACACTTCATTGGTACTACTCCTTTTTTAAAGTATTACATATACTCTCGTCTTAACTATAGTAAAACTAACCGGGTCCGCAATGGGACTCTTATCTCTTTTTTTTGCTTCATTCTTAAAACATTACCTGCTTCATTGTAATGCTCAATAAAAAAATTAATAAAATTTTGCCCTTTTTGTCAATAAATGCGGATTTAAAGGGTTATTTTTCAGAGCTGCTATTTTTGAGTGGGTGGTGTGGGTAAAGGACGGGCTTTTTTTATAGGCGGAGTGGGAAGTGGTCGGGGTGTTTTTTGGGTAGTCATCGTAGGAAGGGCTGGTAATAGTCTTGGTTTGGTTGGTTGTTTGCCTTGTTTTAATTCTGCAGCCTGTTTTAAAAGTATTTGGCGATGCTTTTCTTCTAATACTGCCGAAATACTTTTTTGATTAATTGTTTCGGGTTTGGTTACCAATTGATTCTTATATTTTTGGTAATCTTTATCGTACGTACTTCGGACATTACCCATCATTTTAAAGTTCCACCAATTAAGTGTTTTTGCATCTTCTTGAGCTTGTGTTGATGTATACATCCAATAGGTATCAAAAATTGCAAAATAAAGAGTAAATTGTATGTTATTATTATTAACGAGAATCATTACATTCTCTAAGGTAATATTGTGTCCTACAAAATTTTGCAGATAATGTTCTAAATAGTGTTTATTGGGATCATTTCTTAAAATACGTGATCCGGCAAGTAATAAAGAAATATCATTAAACCCAGTCAATTTATCTATAAAATAGATTTTTGGTGCAGAGCTTGGATTTATATCAAAAAAAGCATCACGAATAAACTGTATTACCCCTGCTCCAAAGCCTTTCAGTTTTAATTTTTCATCAACAAGAGTGCTTTCTACTATTATCTCAGTGAATAAATGTCCACTATGAGTGGTGTTGAGTGAGATAAATTGTGGGTATAACGAATCTAAAAGTCGGGGACTTGCATCTTGATCCGAAAGCCCAGTCGTTGCTATTAATTGAGGAACGGTTACTTCTCCTGTTATTTTTTCAAAATTCTTTTTATTATGATGAGTAAAATTAAGTTCAAAAATATGGGGAATGTGCTGCCAGTTTTTTCTTAGTAATTTATGAGAAAGGCTGATAGGGTATACAAAAAGCGGGACATCAATAACAGTTGGATATACTAAAACAAGTGCATCTCCCATTATAAGTATAGGTTCATTATTTTCTTGATGTGTTTTAAGAAGCACATTTCCAATAGGAAATACTAAATCAGATATATTTGCGGATTGGAATCCTAATCCGCCTGGGAACCAAACTTGAGGAATATTTTGAAATCCGTGTACCGATTTTTTAGTACTTTTTATTTTTGCTTTTGCTAAATCTTCCCATAACGTATCAAAACCTATGCCTTTATCTTGAATTTGTGCTGCATTATTAAAAAAAAGATTCAAATAGGGATAGTCTATTGGGTAAAACGTATTTATTATTTCATTTGCTACAGAGCTTAATATCAATATAAAGCTATGATTAATTTGGATACCAGCTTGCGTAGTTTCTAATAATTTACGATTGCTTCCCCCAGCCAGACATGAAATAATAAGAACCATACCTGTTTTTATTTTAGTATCAAAGAAATTAAACATTTCATTGATAGATTGGGGCGATAAATTGGCAATAATCGGAGGATTATCATTTCCATGACCCGCTACTACGAAATCCCAAATGGGAGTTGCGCCTTGATCGGTTTTGGATATAAATATTCTTTCTAAATGAGCTTTAGAAAATGGAATAATTTTTTTATTTTTATCAAGCCATTGAATTAAATGATCATTGGTTGAGGTATTTAAAAGTTTTGTTATTTCAGGCAAAGGTTTAATTCCTGAGTTTGTTCCATATATCTGTATGAAATTATTTGGTACTAAAAGCACAAATTGTGATTCAGGAACATCATATATCCGCCAGTCTTGAGCCGTTATTGGTGGAGTGAATTCCTGGATGTCTTTATTTATTTCAGAGAGATGGGGTGTATGCTTATTCATGCGAATAAGTAAATTTTTAAGAACGCTAGCAGTAGTAAGGATAGGATATAATTTACGTTTAATTCCATAAGAAAGCTCAAAAGTCATAGGAATATTATCGTTTTTATCGGTTTCTCCTTGCAATTGATCGATGATGATTAGCATTGGTGCGTGTTTTTGTATCTTTTTTTGATCCAAAGATTTTAAGTGAGCTGCATCGTAATAAACTTCTTTTTTGCGGGCTTTATCTTCTTCAATTAGTTGGCCAATAGATTTTTTAGGAGGGGTTGGTAATGGTCTTGCTGATGTTGATTTTGGAACTGGGAGTAAAGCTTTTGGATTTTCCATATTCCAAGAATTTGCTATTACCCCAAACAAAAATAAAATAGTAATTTTTTTCATGTCACTTTCCTTTAACTGCCGTCTCTGCCGCTTCTTTTCGTTTAATTTCAACTGCTTTTTTAAGTAAAATTTGGCGTTGTTTTTCTTGTAATATTGTTGAAATACTTTTTTGAGGGGTAGTGGCATTATTTTTGAGTATTAGTTGTTTAAGTGATTTATAATAATCTTCATAAACGGGAGTAGAAATATCAGTTTTATTTGTAAAAACTTTCTTTAAATCTCCTGCAAGATCATATTCATGTAGCTTATATATATTTTCTAGAGACAGATTAGGATTAAGAGGATCAGTCCGTTTGTTTTTATCAAGCCATTCTATGAGTTTTTCATACGCTTTGTTTTTTAAAGGTGCATCAACTGGTTGCTCAGGAAGCAGATTATTGATTGGCAATAATTTTTCTATTCCCATATTTTTTCCAGCGCGTGAAAAAATATTTGAGATGACTTTAGGTATTAAAAGTATTAATTGGGATTGGGGGATATCATACATGTCCCAATGAGAGCTGATAAAAAAGGCTTGATCCATAATTTGTTTCAACTGAATGTTGAGCTGATTCTGTGGCTGCACGTTGTCTGGTTCAAATTCTTTAGTTCTAATTAATAAATTTTTTAAAAGGTATCCGGAGACTAATATTGGATAGAAAGGTGCTGCCAAGCTTGTTGCTAACTGTGATGTTAAAGCTGTATTATCACTAGTTACTCCTTCTCCTTCGATCGGATCAAATAGTATTAACATCGGTGCATGATGTGTGCCTGGCGTGGCATTATTAAAGGGAGCAGCTCCATAATAAGGCTGTATTGGCTCTTTATAGGGTTTTTTAGAACTAGGTAAACTTGCATCGAGAGAATGTAGTGTTAAAAAGGTATAAACCGAAAAAAAGAAAATTTGTTTACTACTCATAGTAAAAACCTCATTTATAAGCTAAGTTACTATGAATTTAGCAAATAAATATTTCCAAATGGAATATGTTGGGGGGGAGATGAAGGCTTTTAGGCTATTGAATGAGGGCTTTCTTATTCTTCTTCTTGAATTACACGCGTAAATTGCAAATAATTTTCAAGAATAAATGCAGCGGCAATAGAATGGGATTTGATCTTATCTTCTTTGGTTTGTGCACGTTTTAAAAGATCAGCACGTTTGCTGCTTAAGCGCTCATCCCAAAAGATAAATGTTTTATCAGGAAATTCTTTTTCAAGGAGCGCTTTTATATCTTCTACTTTTTTAGTCTGTTCGCTGACGGTGCCGCGCATGGTACGGGGGTATCCAATAATGATTTTTTGAATCTTTTCTTTAGAGAAAATATCTTGCAATGTAGAGCTTACATTTTTGGTTTCAATGGTTTGATACGGTTTGGCAAACATGCCCAGGGCATCAGTGAGTGCCGTGCCGGTCCATACATCCCCAATATCAAGTGCAAGAAGTTTCATATTTTTCCTGATTTAAAATTGCTATTAATTGAGTATACTCGAACATCATGTACGTTGTACATGAGAAAAATGTTATATATAAGGATTTTTTATGAACGTTTTTTTTGATCAAGTTAATGGAGCTCTTAATACTTTTATGGGCTGGCCAATTATTTTCTATGTAATTGGTGCTAGCATTATTGTTACTTTGACTCTTGGCTTTGTGCAGTTGCGCTATTTTTTTACTGCATGGAAGTACACTTTTTCGCCTTCTGAATCAGAAACCAAATCCGATATGAGTCCTTTTCAAGCATTTATTAATATGCTTAACGTAAGTATAGGAAACGGTAGCTTGGCGGGGATGGCAACGGCAATATATTCAGGCGGCCCCGGAGCGGCACTGTGGCTCATTATTATTACGATCTTACTGATGGCTATCAGATTTGCTGAAGTTTTTTTAAGTACCCATTATGCCGCGCATGCACCTAAAAATACCAAGTTAGGCGGGCCTATGCTTTATTTACGTGCGATTAACGGCGGTGCATTTTTAGCATTTGCCTATGCAGCTTCATGCTTTGTGTTTGGATTAATAAGTGCGAGTGCGACGCAAGCAAATTCAATGGCCCTTAGTTTATTCACCACCTGGCAGATTCCCTTTTTAGTAACCGCTGTTATCCTTACGGCGTTTATTTTTTATGCAGTGGTAGGCGGTGCCGCGCGTATTGTAAAATTCTCAGAGATGATTGTTCCCTTTAAAGTTGGCTTATTTTTTAGTACTGCATTTATAATTCTTTTGTATCATTATGCATCTATTATTCCTGCTCTTAAATTAATTGTGGCCAGTGGCTTAAATTGGAAAGCAGTTGCCGGCGGGGCACTTGGCTTTTCGATTCAGCAAGCAATGCGCTATGGCATTTTACGATCCATTAATGCAACTGAATCTGGATTGGGAACTGCAGCAATTCTCTTTGGCAATACCGGAAGTGTGCATCCGGTGCGTGATGGTATTATGGCGATGGCAACTTCATTAGTGAGCGCATTAGTATGTTTTACTGTTTCATTGTGTATTGTGGCAAGCGGCGTGTGGAATTCGGGTGCAACAAGTACGGCGCTTACGATTGCCGCATATAATACGGTATTTGGCAATATTGGTGGTTGGATGGTGACTTTCTTATCCATCACTTTTGGTATTGGTGTGATGGTTTCATATGCCTATATTACTAAAGCTGCATGGGATGCAATCACAGGAAATCGATTTAATTGGTTTTTTGTTTTTGTTTATTGTTTGTGCGCCTTTTGGGGTGCACAACTAAAAGATGTCACTTTCTTGTGGGCTCTTGTGGATATTACCCTTGCATGTATGGTGCTTATTAATTTATTTGGAATTGTTTGCTTATTGCCCGTAATTAGAAGCGGATTGCAATCGTATAAAAATTTACAGCAGTAATTTGAGATACTTATGAAATATCTTATTTTGAGTTTGTTTGTAGGAAACCTAGTAGGATTTCAGCTTGAGTCGACAAGAAAAAGATATGCAAGAAGAACAGAATGTGAACTTTTGGCGTATGATTATATATCGTGTGCTTCTTGATAGTGCATTTGAAGATCCTACATTAAAACCGATAGTGCAACGGTATAAGGAAAAGAGACTTAATATGCAAAAAATAATGATAATACTTTTTGTGTGTAGTAGCTTTGGTTTTGCAATGGAAATGAATCTTGAATGGGTAAAGTATTTTTATCAGAATGAACTTGCCCTATTTGTAAAAGATAAAAATCCTCAGATTAATGAAGAGACGGGCGCAGAAATTTTGAAGTCTCTTTTAAATACAAAAGTATGCATTCCGGAAGTTGTCTTTGCGCCAGGATATCATTTTTCACATCTGGCATTAGGGGCAAATATAAAATGGAAAGATGATGCTTGTAGGGCTAATGATCATGCAATGCTTAAAAGGCTTATGGCGTATATCATTGCTCAACATCATCAGACGCAACAATCCTTAGAGTCTCTCTGTATTGAAAGCTTTTCATTGCCTGATGCTTTTCGTTGGGTAGTTACCGGTGATGATAATTCATGTGTTTCTGATCAACGAATAGAAGATCGATTAAAGTTATTTATTTCTCGAATTAAAGAAAGCATTTTGAGCGCATCTTAAAATAATTATAAAATGAGCAAACAAATCACTATACCCACCATTTGGCCTATAAGTTGCCATACTGATTATATCGGAAAAAATTCTACGTTTGTTGCCATCAAGGGAGCAAAGCATGATGGTATTTTCTTCGTGCCTCTGGCATTAAAAAAAGGTGCCACCACTATTGTGGCGGAATACACTGCTGATATTTCTCAAGAAACTTTGAGTGCAATTCAAAATGCAAATGCGCATTTAGAATTTGTGCCCGATGCGCGGCGTGCGCTTGCTCTGCGTGCGGCAAAAGCGTGGGGAAATCCTGCGCGTAAATTAAAAATAATAGGAATCACGGGTACGAAAGGCAAGACTACTACCTCTTGGCTTTTGCACCATATATTACAAAGTTCAGGAAGAAAAACAGCGTTATTGAGCACGGCAGGCAATAAAATTGGTGACCAACGGTTTACCACTGAACTCACGACACAACATCCGGATTATCTGCACTCCTTTTTCCATGCGTGCGTAAGCGCGCATATTGAATTTGTAGTGCTTGAAGTTGCCGCGCAAGCGCTTACCTTGCACCGCGTGGCCGGAGTAGAATTTGATGGTATTATTTTTACTAATTTTGCTCAAGCGCATGGAGAATTTTATGCAAGTGAGCAAGCGTATTTTGCTGCCAAAGCGGCCATTTTTGATCATGCAAAGCCTGGTACGGTTTTAGTGATCAATGCGGATGATGTAAAAGGCGCAGGGTTTTTAGAAAAATATCAAAGTGCAACTGCATTTGCAGTTCAAAAAATTTTTGCACGGGTTACCGGTGGCATCTTGCAAAGTAATGCTCATGGCATTGAAGCAGTAATTAATGGCATGGATGGAGTTTTTGGTGTTACCTGCCCGGGATTAATTGGAAGCTTTAACTTATATAATATTTTAGCTGCATCAACAATGGCCTGGCGTTTGGGTGCCAATCATGAACAGATTACCAAAGCGCTTGCTACTTTTACCGGTGTACCCGGCAGACTTGAGCGTTATAATTTGACCAATGGCGCAGT
>BTUB01000027.1:0-13303 GCA_045863215.1 Candidatus Babeliales bacterium
ATGAAAAATAAGCTGACATAGGATACCCGGCTATGATATTGAGTGTCTCTGGAATTCTTACACCCGCATTGATCAATGTATGCAACTGAATAATATAATGAAGCACTTCTTGCTGGCTAACTTTTGATGGTCTTAATTTTTTTGGCTCAGCATAGAGTAATGCGATATCTTTTTTGAATAAAATAGTATCTAACTCAGTGGTATTACGCGCGTATAATTTTCCTTTTCGCCAACGAGCGTGCAAATCCACACCTTGCCATGCGTAATAGGGCATATTCAATCCTTTTTATTAAAAAGAGCCATTTGAGCCTGTATCCCTAATTTTTCTAGTATTTGAGGCCAAGAAAAATTTGTTGAAATTTTTATACGCTTATTCCTATCTGTCAAACCTCTTACAATTTCTATAGCAAACTTAGGCAAATCAAGCCCTTTACTTAGAATCGTTATCAATTCCTGATTTGCTTTACCTTTTTCAGGCGGACTTTTGAGATATATTTTTAATGCGCCTGCCTTATCTAAGATGATCTTATTTTTCCCTGAAGAAGGAATTACTTTTATTGCTATAATGAGTGCCATAGCTGCCCTTTTTTCAAATTTCTGAGTTATTAGCTTAGACATTACTTGCATAAAATCGCAAATACTTTATTCTTTTTATATCTTTTTATGGTGCGATATATTCACCTATGGTGGATACTCACCGTGAGCAGATTAGGGAGAGATGGCTGAGTGGCCTAAAGCGCTTGCCTGCTAAGCAAGAGCTCCAGAAATGGGGCACGAGGGTTCGAATCCCTCTCTCTCCGCCAGTCTTCGCTCCTTCGGAGCTTCGCCTGGCACGGCCAGTGTTTTTAAATGAACTCATATAAAAAGCGTAGTGTCCGGCATAGCCTTTAGCAAAGGATAGCCTGGACAATTAGCCTCCCGAAGTTCTAAAATTTTGAAATCAAGCAATTTAATGCGCCTATAGCTCAATTGGATAGAGCGTCAGACTACGGATCTGAAGGTTTAAGGTTCGACTCCTTATAGGCGCACCATATCACACTTGTCCGCGGCTTCCGCACCTCGGAAAGCTTCATTTTGTTTTTATCTTCCTAAATGAATATGAAGCATATCTGGGTTGAACAGTAATGCTGTTATAGATAAATTAGACCAGGTATGTATGAGCAAATCACAGCGTGACAATAGTATACAATCAATTAGCGCCTCTTCTCCTAAATAGGCCCTATTAATCTGGGTACCATGAGTGGCGTTGTGCACTCCCACAGATAGCGTCTGTGCCCCTTCTAGCCTCGTAGAATTATAACTGATCACCTTTCCTTGTAACATTTTTTTAGCCTCTTCTAAAATCGCCTCTTCATCTGTGGCAATAAAAAATTGGCAAGGAACATACTTATTGGCCTCAGCAAAAATATCGGCTAATGGAATAGGTGGCACCTCAGTCCACTTATCTGTCCCACGTAGGTGAATGCCTATCGTGTATTTGTCCTTAAAATTTTCAATATAAAATTCTTCAATTTTATTTAGTGTCGGCTCTTTGATTCGTATATATCGGTTGATTAGATCATTCATGTAGTGTCGCAAATATTGATCAGGATACGGATCAGGGCGTTTAGGATGGGTTTGCACACAAAATCCATCGGGCGGGAAAGGGAAAAAATGAATTTGATCTTTTTTAGTATAGGTAAGATTTGAAACTGGATAGAAATAGTAATCCCAAACATTATTTGAGATTATCCCATTACACCCTTTTGGATCGTAGTAGAGCATATCTGGTGGCCAGTATACTACTGGTTTCTTTTTAGTCTTTTGGCACCAATGTAAGTTATTTAAAACCCCTAAAAAATTAAAGAAGAAACCACAATTAGCTCTACCCCCTATCACAAACCTTTCACCCTCAAGTTTTATGCTAGTAAAAATGGTGATTAAGAGGCCCAAAAATACTATTTTTTTCATACCTACCCCATGTTGGCAATAACCCATGATGCTCAATTTTAGACTTTAATTGGGTAATTTTAAAGGAGCCTCCTTCCACACACCTCCAAATTTGCACCTTGGGAATTAGAAGTCTTTCTTGCGTTTAAAAATGAAAGTGCGGCTATCAAGTTCGAAAAATACCTAAAATCTTATTCAGGTAGAGCTTTTATCAGTAAAAGATTGCAAGTTTAATTTGATTTTTTTGCCAGAGACAACTACAATTATTGAACATATTCCTTTCTGGAGAGATGGCAGAGCGGTTGAATGCGGCGGTCTTGAAAACCGTTATTCCGTGAGAACGGAATCGTGGGTTCGAATCCCACTCTCTCCTCCAGCCTGCGTCAAGACTCCGGCTGGCGGGACCAGTTTTTCAAGGACTAGTAAGCCCAGCTTCTATTGACTTACCTTAAATCCCTTTTTAAAATAAGCCCATATTCTCATTTGTATCCAAAAGGAGTAACATGGAAGCAAATATTGGGCTATCTGCCAAAACAAGAAAAGAAATCGCAGAAATTCTTAATCAATTACTCTGCGATGAGTTTGTTATCTATATCAAAACATTAAAATTTCACTGGAATGTTTACGGAATCGTTTTTCATGATTTTCATGCACTTTTTAAAGAGCAATATGAACAAATGCTTGATATTTCTGATGAGGTAGCTGAGAGAGTCCGTGCAATGGACCACAATTCTTATGGAACTATGTCAGAATTTCTTAAAAATACTCGCTTAAAGGAAGAGCCAGGAAAAGTACCTGATGCTTTGGGCATGATTAAAACTCTGTTGACTGATCATGAAGCAGTAATTCGTTACATAAGAAAAGATGTCGAAATATGTGAAGATCTAGGAGATGTGGGCACGAGTAATTTCTTGCAAGATATCATGGAAAAACATGAGAAAATTGCATGGATGCTCAGAGCAACAGCTACCAAATAGTTTATTATTTGCCTTGAAGTTCCGGAATTTTTCTTATTGCTCCTAAAACTGATGGCCCGGCGTTATAAGAAAAACTGCTCATTTTACTATTTATTTTTTGAACGAGTATTTCTTGAGTCGGCAAAGATAAATTATACCATTCATAGCCGTATTTTAAAGCCAAAAGCCCAAATCCTGCACTAATGCCTGCGCCAACAAGTTTAGTTTCAGGACTGGTACATCCATTATGCGTATAATATCCTGCACCGGTAGCAATTGCTACGCTTGCCAAACCTTTATAAACCAAACTAATACGTTGTTTTTGATGTCTTTCTAATGCTTTGCGAAGTTTTTGCTTCAACTTACTTGAGATATTTTCTTTAGAATATGCTTTTATTACACAACGAAATACACGTGTTGCCAGATCTAATTTATTACCATAATACTCTGTTAAAATAAGCCATTGTTCTTCGGTAATATCAAATGGTCTTCCAACTTCTTCTTTGGGAGCCCATTCCATCCCTTGGCATTTGAATATCAAGAATGCTGCGAGTAATCCTAGTAGTCTATAATTCATTTCATTCTCATAAGAACTTTTATTTTGTAAAAACACAAATTAGTCTTGGAAAATATACGTAAGATAGCAAATTAAAGCAATCTCATTTTTAAATTCTTTAATTATAATTATTGCAAATAGAAAATTATTTGTGGTACATTCTATACTGTAAGATAGAATATATATCCGTTTTGCGGAGAATATTAATGAAAAAGATGATTTTAACAAGCCTTTTTTTAAGCATAAGTTTAATTGCTCAAGAATTACCTCAACTTCCTGAACCTCCCAGACCAGTCTCTCAGGTTCCCACCAGTATTTATGAAGAAACTGAGCGAGTAACTGCCTCTATAATTCCTGAAGCTTCTCATAGTCCTGAAATTGAGACTCCTACCACTCAATCCGGGCCTGCAACAACAGATTTACAAATACCTGCAGCACCACATATGGAAACACCCAAACCCGCAGAAGAATTAGAAATACAAGACAAAAATTCAATTAATATTGGCTTATCTTCTGAAGTTCGTCAAAAGGTGGCAACGCTCTTAAACAAACTGCTTTCTGATGAATACGTGCTTTATACTAAAACCCTTAAATTTCACTGGAATGTGAAGGGCATTGGATTTAATGATTTCCATAAAGCATTTAAAACTCAATATGAAAACCTTTTTGATATGGTAGATGCCGTGGCCGAGCGCGCACGCGCCATGGACAATCCGGCTGCCGGAAGTTTAAAAGAGTTTAGTACCCTTACTCGTTTGCAAGAGATTAATGGGCATAATTTAACTGCATTAGAAATGGTGAAACAGCTCCTTGCTGATCATGAAGCAGTAATCAGAACCATTCGTGCCGATATAGATCAAACCGCTCAATTAGGCGATCAAGGCACAAGTGGCTTTTTGCAAGAATTAATCGTAAAACATGAAAAAATAGCCTGGATGTTACGTGCAACTGCTGCGCAATAGTGTATCGCTCTGCCTATAGCAATTTGTATTGAAAGGCAACGAATAAATCACCTCCTATTCCTGCAACCTGGCTCCGGCCATTCCTACTTCCGGAGCCACTTTTTTTAAAATACCCTGAAGGGGTGACCCGTTTGTCCAATACGCGGTTTTATGTTATTTTCATGGTATAAGTAGTAATTTAAAAATAAGTTAGAGACAGTCACCTATATGAAACTAAAAACTTCTTATGTATCTATTATTTTGGTATCCGCGCTCAGTTTAGCAATAGCAGCCACCGGCTATTATATTATTCAGCGCCAAAATCAGTCTGCTCCATTGCCAGCACCTGAAATTATTGAGCCACCAATACAACCCACTGAACAAATAGAAGAACCCAAAGAAATTGAGCCTGAAGTAGAGAGTCTTAAACAAGAAGACCTGCCAACACCGGAGTTAGTGCCACAGCCATTAGTTCAAGAAGTCAAACCAAAAGCTAAAGCACGCACCAAAAAGCCTCAAGCAGCGGCTCTTCCTCTCCCAATACCTTTGCCAACTTCTCGAGCACAACATCCGGTTTGTAGTCATGAATTAGGATTTAAATCACTTAAAGAACAAGTTTCGCATCAAAAACTCAGTATTCAAGGAACAATTCCCAATTGGTTACAAGGCTCATTTGTGAGTGTAGGCCCTGCAATCTTTGAGATTGGAGATACAAAAGCAGCTCACTGGCTCGATGGTTTGGCAATGATTTATCAATGGAATATTGAAGATCAATCAATTATTTACAGCAATCAGCTCATTGAATCAGGATATTGCAAAGATTGTTTGGCAAAAGGAAAATTACGTGGAAGCACTCCTGAGCAAAAAAAGTCTACATGGGCAAAACTTACTTCAGCTGTAAGCAGTGCACCGCGCCCCATTTACGATAATACGAATATTAATGTTGCCTGCTTTAATAATCAATTAATTGCATTAACCGAAACACCTCATGGCATGTGCATTGATACTAAAACATTACAAACTACCGGACAGTTTACTTTTGATGATCATATAGAAACTCAATATACGTCTCCACACCCCCTATTTGATCCCAATACTCAAGAATGGTATGGAATTGGTATTCATTATGCCCATAATAGCAATTATGTGATTTATAAAATGGGTAAAAATTCCACCAAAAGAACCGTAATCGCCACCATTCCCGTTGGCTATCCTTCCTATTTGCACAGTTTTGGCATGACTGAGCATTATATTATTCTTACCGAAACACCATTTACCGTGAGCCCGTATGATCTTTTATTAAGCGATACGGCCTTCATAGATAATTTTAATTGGAAACCAAAAAATGGCAGCACCTTTACTTTGATTGATAAAAGGACGGGTAAAAAAGTAGGCATTTATAAAACCAAAGCCTTCTTTGCTCTTCATCATGTAAACGCATATGAAGAAAATGGAAAAGTAATTGTTGATCTGATGACCTTTAAAAATCCAAGCATTACCAAAGCATTTGCGTATGAAAATCTTTGCAATCCAAATCTTAATTTGCCCGCAGCACACTTGAAGCGATTTACCATCAATTTAGAAGAAGGCACCGTAAAAAGTTATAAAATGTCACCCCATAATATTGAATTGCCTAATATTAACCCCCATATGCTTATGCGCAAATACCAATATATGTACGCCACTTCAAATGAGCATGGATTTGCACAGCATATTTTTAAACTAGGTTTATATGATAAACATCATCAACAATGGCATGAGATTAATAGCTATCCTACTGAAGCAATCTTTGTACCACGACCGGGATCCACGCAGGAAGATGATGGAGCAATAATCTCTCTCGTGCTTGATGCAGCTGAGAAAAAATCATTCTTGCTCATTCTTGATGCAAAAAATCTTAAAGAATTGGCACGCGCCTACATGCCTCATGCAATTCCATTTACCGTGCATAGTAAATTTTTTGCAAAATAGATCCCCGTCGTTCGTTTCGAGCGAACGAAGTGAGTCGAGAAAATATTCCTACTTCTCGATTCGGTCTACGACCTCACTCGAAGCGAACGGACAAGAGATAAATAGCTTGAAAAAATCATAAATCAGATTACTCTTCTACTATTTAAAATCACATATAAAAGGATTCACATGAACAGTAGAATAATTCTGGCATCTTTAATTATTTTTTTTCATGCAACTTATGGCATGCAATCATCAGATCTCACCCTTATAAATTTTTCACCCTTAATCACGAGAGATCAAATTGCGGAACGTGTGGTGAGTCTTGGACGTAAAATAGATGCCATCTATTGTAAGGATTCTCAAACTCCTTTGGTAATTCTTACTGTTATGAAAGGCGCCATGATATTCGCTGCTGATCTCATACGCGCTATTCAAATGCCAAATACGGAATTACAATTCATTCAAGCATCTAGCTATGGGCATAACGGCACCCAAGCGGGCCAGCTTACCATAAGAGGCGTAGATCAACTTACAATTGAAAATAAACATGTACTAATAGTTGATGATATTTTTGATACAGGCGTAACTATTTCTAAGATTAAAGCACAAATTTTGGAGAAAAATCCTGCAAGCATAAAATCATTAGTTTTGTTGCGTAAACTCGGAAAAAGTAAAGTAAAAGAAACTCCTGACTTTTTTGGATTTGAAATACCGGATAAATTTGTAATCGGATATGGTTTGGATTACAAAGAATGCTATCGTGGATTACCTAGTATTTGGGCAAAGGATTAAATAAAAAGAGCCGCTGAAATTCTCAGCGGCTTCTTTTTTTAAAAAAACTATTTATATATAATAGCCCGTTCCCACCACATATTGTTGGCCATCTTTTTCTACCATTTCAAGCAATGCCACTCGCTCAAAACCATTGATACGATAGGTAACTTGGCCCGGTCCTTGTTTTACCGTATTAATAAATACTTGTACATACGGTTTACCGGTATCATCTTTTGCATCAATGATATTACGCCAAGTAAGCTCAGGGTTATCGCCCCATACTTTAGCAATACCATCAAATCCAATAACAAACACAAAAAGATCACCACGGATAAATTTACCATTAATATCACTAAACGCCGTAAAAGCCTCTTCTTCAGAACGATTTCTCAAGAAACTTGCAGCGCTGCGAACTAATAATAATGCTGTTTCACGTTTTGAAATTGGATATAATCCTGAGCCAATCACAAAATTATCCGATCCTAAATCTACACGCTCAACATAAATTGATTGGAAGGCATTTTTAAGTTTGAAATCAACCCAACCGCCACCATGATTTGCCTTATCAATAATTTCACGCACATAGAATTTACCATCTTCATCTTTCAGATCCCATTGGTTGAGTCCGATCGAATCAAGATTTGCACCATGAGCCATTACTTTTCCATTCATATTCCAGAGCACAAGATGCAAATCACCATAACGAAACGTATCTGATTGACGACTTGAAAACTCTTGAATCGCTGCAGTAAGACCATGCTTTTTCAAGAATTCATATCCATCTTTTACCAAATCAACTGCTCTACTTGGTGTTGCGGTTGGATAATATCCGCACGCAATAAAATAAGAGTTCCCCTCCAAATCTTGAACTTTTTCAGAATAAGTTGATTTTACCGCATTTTTAGAAACATAATCTACCCAAACTCCCTCCCCTTCAGGACTGGTTTTGAGTCTATTAATAATTTCTTGGTTCACCAATTTGCCCTCAGCATCTTTTACATTAAGTACATTAGTACCAATCAGCCCGGGACGATCGCCGTTTGCCATCATACGACCATTAAAATCTACTGCATATAAATAAAGATCACCCATCACGAATCGACCGGCCGGATAACTGAGAGTGCTAAATACTTCATCAACCAAGAAACCCTTTTTTATCACCACATCATTAAAATATGATACGGCCGCTTTCACCAACCCTACCACCACATCATGCTTTGAATGAGGATAATAACCGGCTCCTAGTGCATATTCTTTGCCCTCTTTAGTAAAGCCTTGAATATAAGAATTTTTAGTGGCATTTCTCCATTGATAGGTTACCCAACCACCACCTTCACGCGCTTTTTTTAAAATATCTTGAATTAAATACGTGCCAAAAGAATCGCGCAGATTGATCAAATTCTTCCATACAAACCGCTCATCCTGGCCATTTGCATATTCAAAACCCTGGGTATCATACACAAATAAATAAAGCTCGCCCCGAATGAAATCTCGGCCATGAGTAAAGGCATTCATAGCCTTATCAAATGAATTATTTTTAATATATTCAAGTGCATCATGCACTAATTCAATTACTTGTTTTCGTTTAATGGCATCATCAAAATCTTGCTGACGAATGTGCGATGGCCGCTCACCATCCGTATCAATCACATCATCACCATCAGCATCTGAAGTAACTTGAGCAATTGCTTCAACATCAATGGAAGTATCTAATACAGACTCAGCCTGTTCATGGTAACGCATGCGCAATCCGACCACAAGAGGAATTCCAGCACATATGGCAAGAAGCATTATAATATAATTTTTTTTCATTACTACTCCTTAAATTAATCTCTTCTTCTACCCATAAATTGTAATAAATATAAGAACAAGTTCACAAAATCAAGATAGAGAGTAAGGGCACCAATTATCGATGCTTTGGCCATTGAATCGCTATCTTCGTACAATCCGCCTGCCATTTGCTTAATTCTTTGCACATCATACGCGGTTAAAAGTGTGAATACAATTACGCCAATAGCAGAAAGCACATAATTAAATGATTCACTCTTGAAAAACATATTTATCAAACCGCCGAGTATTAACCCAATAAGAGCCATAAACAAAAAGCTTCCCATGGAACTTAAATCAGCTTTAGTAAAATACCCATACAGTGCCATAGCACCAAACATACTGGATGCAACTAAAAAAGTGGCAAAAATTGAGGAATAGGTATATACCAAAAAAATTGCCGATAAAGTAACTCCTAAAGAAAGCGCATATAATAAAAACAGCCCAATTGCTGCAGCGTAAGAAATACGGTTAATCAACATACTCAGTAGTAAAACTAATCCCAATTGCGCCACCATTAATATAACCGTAACAATTGGGTTACCAAATACTGCATTTAAAAAAGTAGGACTTTGCGATACATAGTAAGCAGTTACTGCTGTAATACCAAGCGCAAGGCACATCCATGCATACACGCGCGCCAAAAGATTAGTTTCGCGCACATAATAGCTTTGACCAGAATAATTCGCCATAAAAGCTCCTTTAGTAAGCAAATAATAAGTTTATAATTCTTAAAGATATCGTTGCACCATGAGCTTGTCCAACATTTTCCATTATGCTTGCACTGCCTACTTAAGCTCGGTACCATATATAAGTATTCATATATAACAAATTTAATGTTAGGTAAAACCATGGCAGTATCGATTACTAAAGAAAATTTTGAGCAGGAAATTACTCAATCACAACAACCCGTAGTGATAGATGTCTATGCAAGCTGGTGCGGCCCGTGCCAACAAATGACGCCTCATTTTGACGCACTAGAAAAAGAACTCAAAGATAGTTATAAATTTGCAAAACTAAATGTGGATGAAGCTCGCGATATCTCCATTAAATTTGGTGTAACTTCAGTTCCTACCTTTTTGTTTATGCATAATGGCCAAGTAAAGGGCAGAATCACGGGCTATATGAGCAAAGCTGATTTAAAAGCACGTATTGAAGAATATTTAGGATAAAATTATCTTAAAAAATGTAAGAGCAGCTGTTGCTGCTCTTTTTTTATTTATTGCCAATTTTTTTAGAACCATCAAAAGATGCTGCATCTGGCACTAAAGTTAAGGGAGCACCTCCCCATACACCTTTTGATTTACAAGACTCTTGATACATAAAATCTACTGTCTCTTTTAGTTTTTCAATAGAAAAAGGACCTTTTTCAAAATCGCGCATTTTTGCAATAATAGTTGACCATGCAGTAACATCATATTCCGGCTCACGATATACAGTCACATTGAGCACTGCAATTGAGATTTTCTCAGGGGGTAGGGGAAGAAGAGATTTTTCTAATGCTGATGAGTGTAGTACAGGCAGACTTAAAGCCATCATAAATTTTATCATGAGTATTTCTTCTCTCAATTTTTGGTTTTGACGATTGTCTGACAAGAGTGCTCACTGTAGGTACTTGTTGAATAATATCATTAGGTTTACACTCCTGCAAAATCAGCTCATGAAGATCTACTTTTTCTCCATGTTCATCATATAATCTTTTTCCAATTTGTACCACTTCTTCCCATGTAATTTCCAGCCTATTTGGTGTGAATATTTCCATGGCAAGCACATTGAATATCATTAATTGTAACACCAATAATCTCTTCAAAAAGTCCCTAATCCTAAACATGATTACACTTTTGTTATCTTATTTTTTATCTTGTACTTCATACCCCATAGCACGCAATTTTTCACGCAATTCATCTGCTTTTTTCCAATCTTTTTCAGCGCGTGATCGCTCACGTTCAGCAATCAATTCTTGCATCTCAGGAGTAATTTCTATTTCCTTTTCTGGCAGCGGTTCTAGTGTTAAACCTAATACCTGTTGAATGAATAATTTTACCGCACATAGTTGCTCTTGATCCTTCAACTCGGCCAATGATTCAAATACTACACCCCACATACCTGATACATTTAAATCATCCATTAAAAAGGCGATCATTTTTTTTACGATAGGCGATTCTTTTAATGGTATATCAGTAAACAGCTTGCACTCAATGGCAAATACTTTACACAAACGTTGATAGGTTTTGCGAGCAACTTGTAAATCGTCAAAAGAAAAATCAAGCGGTGCCTTATAATGATGACTCAAATAATAAAATCTGACTACCATGGGATCAAACTGTTTAAAAACATCACGTAACGTGAAAAAATTTCCCAACGATTTAGACATTTTTTCTTGATTGATACGCACAAAACCATTATGAAGCCAATAATTCACAAATTGCTTATTATGAAGCGCTTCAGATTGCGCAATCTCATTTTCATGATGAGGGAAGATTAAATCTAATCCGCCCGCATGCATATCGAGTGTGTCACCTAAGAATTTTGATGCCATTGCTGAGCATTCAATATGCCAGCCGGGCCGCCCATGGCCCCACGGAGATTCCCATCCCGGTTCATTTGGTTCAGCATGTTTCCAAAGTGCAAAATCAAGGGGTGATTTTTTCTTTTCATTCACCTCTACACGCGCACCGGCAACCAAATCTTCTAATTTATGTTTTGATAATCGGCCATAGTGAGGAAAGCTACTAATATCAAAATAAACATCGCCATTCGATTGATATGCTTTTCCCTGCTTAATCAAACCTTCTACAAAAGAAATGATTTCAGGCATCGTTTGGGTCACCAATGGTTGATATTTTGGTGATAAACAATTAAGCAATTTAATATCTTCATGAAAAGTACCAATATATTTTTGGCTAATCTGTTCAAACTTATGAGGATCACCTAATTCTTTTTCTGCTCGTGCTATAATTTTGTCATCAATATCAGTGAAATTCCTACAATATGTTACCTCATAACCCAAAAAAGTAAGCAGCCGATATAACACATCAAAAGAGACATAGACTCTGCCATGACCTAGATGAGCATAATCATAAGGTGTAATACCACACACATAGAGTGATACTTTGCCTTCTTTAATCGGTTTAAAAAGCTCTTTTTTGCCGCTCAGCGTATTGGTAATCGTAATCATAGATTCACTATATTAAATATTTCTTGAATATTCATAATTGACTTCTCTACCTGAATCTGAATCGGTCAGGGCGAACAAAGGAAAACCATTCGTTTTTTCGCCTTATCAAAACCACAACGGACAGATCCTCGCGCTGCGAGTCTGCCCTCTGAAGCTTTATGCGTAGGAGGGTCGAGAAGTTCTATAAGCCATTTTCAAAAAATTACGTTTGAAAGATTCAAAACTTAATAATAAAGCACTATAGCAATAGTCTTGGGGCAAAACAATAGCGAAATATTTAAAAAAGAGTATGATTAAAAACATCTTTGTAGACCCCTGGGAGTGTAATAAACAATGTTTGGCCAGCAACAATCACTGAGATTAGGTATTTTAATTGTCTGCCTATCATTTTTTACAACAAGTAAGACACATGAAAATATTGATCCGGAATTCGAAAATGAAGAAATTTCAGAAATAGTACTTGATGATGAAGATGATGAACAAGAAAACGCCACACAAGAAATAAGCAATAAAATAATCCGCGATATTATCATTACTGGCAATTCTCAAGTAAGTACCGCGGCAATACTTAATAAAATACCCTATCGAAAAGGTCAGAGATTTGATCCAATCAAAACTCGTGAGGCTATTCGCAACCTTTATTACGATTTTAAACGCTTTCGCACCATCAATATGTATGCTGAAATAATTGATGCCGATACAATTGATCTTCATATTGAAATTGAAGAAAAAATTCCGCTTAAAGAAGTAATTTTCGAAGGGCTCTCTGCAATCACTGAAAAAGAGATTAATGAAAAAGTTACTAGTTTAGATACGCCTGCCATAGACCCAGAAGAGCTTAAAATCTTTGCTCATGCCATCAAAAAACTCTATTTGGAACGTGGAAACTATACTGTTTCCATCAATCCGGAATTAATTGTGGATGAAAACGGCAAGGGCACCATTATCTTTAGAATTATTGAAGGTCCTAAAGCAATGGTAAATCGCATATCTTTTGTGGGTAACCGCAATGTAAGTGCTAAAATATTACGCAGTATTATGTATACTCGCGAGCAATGGCTCTTTAGTTTTCTTGATAAATCCGGCACCTATTTAGCCGATCGGCTCGAAGGCGATAAACATGTAATTGAAATGTACTATCAAAGCCATGGGTACATGAATGCAAAAGTAACAAAAGTTACTAATGAGC
>BTUB01000028.1:0-13228 GCA_045863215.1 Candidatus Babeliales bacterium
TTTCTGTTGCGATAATAGTTATACGAGAAAGTATATCTTTTTGAAGCTCTTTTCCTTCTTTGGCTTGTATAAATATCAATTCGTCAATCAGTTCGCGGGTTATGGAGATAATTGTTTCTTTAGATTTTTCATCAAGTTCAATTTCTTCAGTAATAAAAATATTGGGAAGCATTAGTACATTAGCAATTGATAAGATGCCTTCAACATCAAACGTTTTTTTAATAGTTTGCAAAGCAGCAAAATAGTTTTTTAGTGTAGGAATTGAAGGCTCTATGTTGCCTTTAAATGCATTTGGATTTCCTACATGGATGGTAAAAGTAATACTTCCGCGCAAAAGCTTTTGTTTAAACAGACGAATAAATTCCGTTTCAAGATTATTTATTGGATAGGGCAGTTTGCAATTGGCATCAAAATAGCGTGAGTTAAGAGATTTGAGGCTTAAACTAAGAGGAACTTTTAAATCACGAAGTGATAACATCACCGATTTGGTAGTAAATCCTGTCATACTTCGAATCATCGTTATCCTTATTGCAAATTAGTGTAAACATTTTGCACATCATCAAGATCTTCTAAAGCCTCAAGTAAATCATAGGCCTTTTTTGCCTGATCCTCGGGTAAATTTATTGGATTTTTTGCTACCCAATCAACCTCTGCTTTTTCAACCTTAAGATTCAAAGATTGAAGTGCTTGTTTTACCAATTCTAATGCTTTAGGATCAGTATAAACGGAAAAGATGGCATCATCATGTTTTACATCTTTGATATCAAAATCTATCAATTTTTCAAGAAGTTCATCTTCAGTTATGTTGCCGGAAATATCAATGACGCCCATTTTTTCAAACATCCAGCTTACTGATCCGCTTTCACCAAGGTTGCCCCCCTTACCACCAAATAAATGGCGTAGTTCGCCCACCGTTCTATTTTTATTATCGGTTAAAGTATCGATAATGATTGCAATACCATGTGGGCCATATCCTTCATAGGTCATAGACTCATAACTTACGCCGGGCAATTCTCCCGTTCCTCGTTTGATAGCGCGCGTAATATTATCAATCGGCATGTTAATATCCCGGGCTTTTTCTATCAAAAGTCGTAATCTTGGATTACCGGCTGGATCACCGCCACCAATTTTGGCAGCAACAGTAATTTCTTTGATCATTTTGGTAAATGCTTGCCCGCGCTTGGAATCTTCTTTTTCTTTTTTACGTTTTATGGTTGCCCAATGGGAATGCCCTGCCATGTCAAATCCTTATAAATTTTTTATTCATAGAGATAAATTATCTTCAGAATATCCTTTTATGAAAATTCTGTCGATAACAATATACCCTTCTTTGTCTCAATGAAGGCTATAGGTCGAAAGGAAAGTATTTTGATACATTCAAAATACTTTCCAAAAAGCGAAAGGCTATGAGTTGGTATATTTTCTTAAGCTAATTTTAATTTAATAACGTATGTTGTCCGAGGTATTTTTGCTTTAATAATGGTAGCTTTTTGGCAGGAATTTGGCGTCCGCGCGCGGTTTTTTCTAAATAGCCTTTTCGTAATAAAAATGGTTCGTATACCATTTCAATGGTTTCGGTATCTTCACCAATAAGTGCCGCAAGGGTTTCAAGGCCCACTGGCCCTCCATTAAAATTCTCAATAATTTTACGAATTAAAAGAATATCGATCTTGGTGAGCCCATCTTCTTCGATTCCCAAAAAATTAAGTGCCTTAGAGACAAGTTTGATATCGAGGCTAGGGTGATTGCCTACTTGAGCAAAGTCTCTCACTCTGCGCAGGATTTTTTTTGCAATTCGAGGGGTTCCGCGGGAACATGAGCCAATTAAAAGTGCAGAATCGGAATCGATACCAATTTGTAAAAAGTTGGCTGATTGCAAAATAATTTTTTGCAGATCCTCATCAGAGTAATAATCTATGCGTTCAATAATACCAAAACGGCTGCGCAATGGTGCAGAAATCATACCACTTTTGGTAGTTGCACCTACGAGTGTAAAAGGATTAATAGGCAAATTAATGGATTTTGCTCCGGCTCCTTGCCCAATAATTACATCAACTCGAAAATGCTCCATTGCATTGTATAAAACTTCTTCAACATTGGCCGGCATGCGATGAATCTCATCGATAAATAATATATCTCGAGATTCCAAGCTGGATAAAATCGCTACTAAATCACCGGTGCGTTCCATCATGGGACCGCTACAAATTTTGATGCCGACACCCATTACATGCGCCATGATTTGTGAAAGCGTGGTTTTGCCTACTCCCGGAGGTCCAAAAAGCAATAAATGATCAAGAGGTTCTTGTCTCATTTTGGCTGCTTGAGTGAAAACAGAAAGTTTTTCTTTAAGTTCTTGTTGGCCCAAATATTCTTCAAATGCTTTGGGACAAAAATCGGTTGAACGCTCTTCGGGCGTTTCTTGCATTGCGATAATACTTACATCAACAAGTTCTTTTTTTTCCATAATGTTCCTGGGCATTTTTATCAGAGTTTAATCGATGTTGTAAAATTTTAAAAAGAATTTTAATTACTCACCCCAATAAAATCGGCGTATGGCAATAGCATTAAACCATCCCAAGCAGGCAAAATTTACCCAAAGATTACAAAGACCATAGCTTATAAAAGGAAGGGGAATACCTACTGCAGGAACCAGTCCCATCACCATGCCAATATTAATAAATGTAGAAATAATAATAGGGAGTATCAGTCCCAAAGCAAGCAATTGCACAAAAGGCGATTTAATGGTAATGATAATCCAAAAACATTGCAAAAATAATATCGCAAAAAGAAAGAGAATGAGCAGAGCGCCGATAAATCCTGTTTCTTCAGCAATAACTGAAAATATAAAATCGGTACGGCTTTCAGGTAAAAATTGCAACTTATTTTGAGTTCCTTTGAGTAACCCTTTTCCGCTAATGCCACCCGATCCAATTGCAATTTGGGATTGCTCAATTTGATATCGTTCTTTTCTACTATCACCATATCCCAAAAATACCAAGACTCGTTTTTGTTGATAAGGTTTTAAAAAATGCCAGGTGATGGGAGTAGTGATCATAAAGAAAATCAGTCCATATATAAAAAAAGTAGTAGACATACCTGCAAACCAGATCATAATCAAGCCGGCAAATAATAATACGAGTGCAGTTCCTAAATCCGGTTGTTTAAGAATGAGTAAAAAGCTTAATCCTAAAATACCAAGAACCGGCAAAAATTGGTTAAATGAAAAAGAAAGCGTATCCTTTTCAGTGTAAAAATAATACGTTGCATATGCGGGAAAAAGAAGTTTTGCTAGTTCCGATGGTTGTACGCGAAAAAAACCTAATTCAATCCATCGATGAGCTCCCATAGCAATGGTGCCTTTAATGATAGTAAAAATAAGCAAACCAATTATCCCAAAATAGGCAAAATATCCCCACCTCATGAGACTGCGAAAATCGGTTGCCGAGCAAAGCAAGTAAATAGCAAATCCTGAAATAATGCCAAACATCTGCTTTTTGAAAAAAATTGAATAAGGCAATTCAGGCTTATAAGTGGCGCTAAATACAAAAAAAAGACCGATCGCCGTTAAAATTGCTACCAAAAGGAAACTGATCCAATCAAAATAACGGAAATAACGGCGATCTATTAAAAACATATTAAGCGCTGGTATTTGTATTAAATGAAAATTCTGGAAGTAGTTTAGTCCGTGAATCTATAGGAAGAAACCCATTTTCATCAATAACCAGATGCATTGGCAAACCATCTCCTTCTTCCAATGTTTTATAGAATGCTTGATACAACGTACCGAAAATAATGGTATTTAAGCTCATTAATCCAAAAGAAATGCCCATTATTTCATCAGTTGCAAGGCTGGCACGGAAAAGAGCTTCATACATAATATGAGAGATGCCCAAGGCATTATGAACAATTTGAATATCAATGAGTTCTGTTTCTGGGGAAATTGGAAAAGTGCCGTCAACTAATTCATCCAACGCATTTTTACATACGGATATTCTTTTCAGTCCCTCATCGAATGCTTGGCTATTTTTTTCTAATACTTTTACAATCTCTTCTTTATTTTCTTTAGACCAATTATTTAAAGATCGTTGGCCTAATTGCTTAAGTTGCGCCACGGCGATTGTCAAATTTTGATAAGATGATTGTTCAATTTCTTTATCACAGAGTTGCCAGCATGAAACAAAATAATTCTGTGAAGGAGTAATCTCTTTTTCTATTTTGTCTACGATTTGGCTCAATTGGATGCAAATAGCAGATGTTTGTTCCGGTGTGTCTTGATTCATTATTTTAAAGGCCAGCACTTGAGAACCACGTTGCAAGTCCAACAAAGAATTCCTTAGTAATAATTCATAATGTGAAGCTGCCATGTTATAGTATAAAAAGGTGCCCAAAAGCTCAAGTTCTTCTCGTTTCAAATCAGTCACTGCGGCGCTGGCCCATGCCTGCGCAAAACCAGGCAAATCAGTAATAAGAGGTGAAGGAGATTGTTCAACGGAATTTTCTGCAGCCCAACAACATATGAAGATAAATATTAATGCGCATACTATTTTTTTCATGTCATTTTCCTTAGCTGAGTTTTAGATGTTTTTTGTTAACACTAAATTTTTCATCTAAAGGAAGCAAATATTCATCCTGGTCATCTTCTTCAATGAAACCATTTTCATCAAACATAAGAGGGCAATCAACCATCTTTTTAGTTGTTTTCATTTGGTCTAATAACGCATTATAGAACATGTTATATATCAAAGCAGAGATATTTAAAATATCAGTTGACATTGATTTTACGTTGAGCGTGTGAGCAATTAAAGTTAAATAAGAAGCATAGCACATATGTGCTGAATTAATAGCTTGCTGAAAATTTTCTCCGATCAGTTCAGGAGTATCAAGGAAAGTATCAATATGTGCTTTATTTTCAAGATCCTTTTGGCAGATTGCTAATTTTTCTGATTCATTTTTCATACTTTCCGCGCATTTGGAAAACAACATGGTAATGGACTTAGGCCAATCTTGCTGAATAAATTGATTGACTGCGCCGGAAGCATATTGCTGAAAATTCGTGATCACTTTTTTAAGTGCCGGCAGATCCGAATCTTCAATATGTTCAAAGCAGGCTTGCGAAGCTTTTGCGGTATATGATCTGAGAGGAATTGCTTCTTGAGTTAAGAGGGCCAATTGTTTGGCAATAGTTTCTGCGTTTTTGTAAGCTTCGTCTGTTTTTGAGTTTAAAAGAAATTGCATAGAAGTAAGATGATTTTGACAGAGAATAAAACTGGTCTGAATAATATAATCGTAGCGTGTTGCTAAAAAATTAAAGTATAGATAATTGGCCAGAAGTAATAATTCTTCTTGATTTAATTTTTGACCCATTTGTTTCGCCCATTTTTGACCATGCTCCATTAAATCTTGTGCGGTTAAATCTTTTCTTTCTTTTTCAGCTTCTTTGGTAAAGCTGTGGAAGCTAAAAATTAATCCTAAAATTAACAATTGTTTTTTCATACACTACCTCTTATAATATAATATTTTTTGGTAAATATTCTTTGTGCTGTTTATTGATCCCTTGCTCATCTACCATAATGAGCCAATATTTTTTTTCAAGTGCCAGATTTGTCATGAGCCGAGCAACTTCATTATAGTGAGCAAGATAATAAGAGGCGCGCGCTGTTTCAATAGTATCCCAAATAGTCATGTTAACATCCAGCATAGTATTAATTATTTGCCAGCTTTGTTCACTTGTTTTGAGTTGCGCCTTTTCTGCTTCGATAAATGATTGCATAGAAAGAATGGGCAAATAATAAGAAATAGTTTCTATCACATCAAAACGTAATAATATTTCATTTTCTTCTTTGCTTTCAGAGCCACGTAATCCTTCAATAGCTATATGGTATAAATTGCCTACAATTTTTTTAGCATCCAAAAATGCGTGGGCCACAATAGTGCGTGCATGCTCGCGTAATTTGATTACGGCATCTTCAGAAACCTTTGATAAGTAATGCTGCTTCACCGCAGCTTCTGCAATGTGGGAATATGCTTGGCCAATGGAGGAATGTTTTTGTTGAGCCAGTACAAATTCTTCATAATGCTGAGCTTGCTGTTCATAATCTCTTAAATGAGGAATTTTTATAGAAGGATTCATGCGTGTATGAGCAATGTTTTGCCATCCATGCCACACAGATTCAAAAGTTTTTTTTGCCGCATTTTGGGCTTGAATAGTTTCTAATGATCGTAAGTATGAAAAATATAGAAGGTTAGCAATTATTTGCAGGTCTGATTCGGATATAAATAGCTTAGTATCTTTTGAAATGAATTGGTTGATCCATTCTTGAGCATCTTTTTGATACATTTTGGGATCAATAGTTGCCTGAACTAAATGAAAAAGAAGAACTAAAGAAAAAAGAAATGAATTTTGCTTCGATACCATTGCCTACTCCTTCCCGTTAAGACGCATCTTCGATCGCTTCTCAGGATGAACTACATTTTTTCTAATTGCATGCTTCGACAAGCTCAGCACGAAAGGAAAGAAAAGTCTATAAAAATTGTTAAGTTTTTTTAAAGGATTGGCCTTGCCAGCCGAAGTTGTGTTAATACTTCAAAAGTATAACCCACGTAGGCGAAGTATGGTCGGGGCAGCCAGACTCGAACTGACAACCCCTCGCTCCCAAAGCGAGTGCGCTACCAATTGCGCTATGCCCCGACAAAATCTATTTCTAATAAAAAAGAAAGAACGTAAGTAATCTATAGGTTTTTTAGTCGCCTTGCAAGTGAAATTTTATGAATTTTTTACCTCAAGAGCGGAAAACACGGCTGTTGCATCCACAATAATCTTTGGTTTTTGATCAGAATCTCCTGAAAAATACCGATAATTTCCTAAGGATACGATGGTTTTATCAGGGAAGCTCACTGATGAGGCAATGGAAGTGGCATTTATAATAGTGGCAACTTGTGGGTCCAATTTCACGGTAGCCTTGCCAAAAAGGGTGTAAATTTGCACGTTTACCATGTCAACTTGGCTGGTATCCAAATCTGATAAATCAATAGTTCCTTGGCCGAATACAATTTTATAGGATTGCTGTTTAATATGGGCATCAGCCTTTATCGATTCTTGTGAAAAAAAGATGGCTTTTTGATTATGGACCTCATACATTCCTTTGATCATTATAAGACCAGTATAAATGAGGAGGCATGCAAATCCTACCTTTACCAGGGGGATACTAATGCCAAAAACTGTCTCGATTATTAATGAAATACCCCAAAGAATTAAAAGTGTGCCAAAAAAGATGCCAGTGAATAAGAATTTCATGATTAATCCTGATCGTCTATATTTTTATAACTGTAGGTAGTGCTCCGATAATAAGTGGTCTTTTTTGGACCAAAAAGCAATGAAAGGCCCAGATATATTAAAAATATCGCAACTAAAGGTTTAAAGATGGGTATATCAATGCCCCAAATGAGCTTAATGATAATGGAAGATCCCCAGAGAATTAATAAGCTACCAATAATGAGATCAGAATTAAATTGAAAATTCACTGAATTCCTTAGCTAGGGGACTGTGTCCGCCATAGCCTTGGCGACGGCGGAAGATTTTGTGAGCGAAGCAAACAATTTCTACGTAGGTTAGTCCAGCCTACGCTTATCCGGGCCTTCCGGCTCGGCAAGCTTCGGCGGACAATCTTCGCATCGTGCTATTAAAATTTTTGTTACTCCTTACAAAGCGGCGCAGCCAATCGTAGCCCATTGCGGGCAAAGATTGGGGTGAAAGATGGGGATCGAACCCATGACCCTCGGAACCACAACCCGATGCTCTACCAACTGAGCTACTTTCACCATACATTTGTAAAGATGAAATTATTATACGTTTTTTAGAGTAAAAATCAAAGATTTGGGTCAAAAATTAAAAAAAGGGGCAGAGCAGAGCTCTACCCCAGGTCTATTACGCTTCTAAATCACTCCCATAATCCCCATTTTCACCCATGGTATCCGTGCAGTTCCACATGCGTTCTTGTAGCTCTCTTCTTCCAGCTGCGATACGGTCTAAGTGTGGTTGAATCAAGCTAGTACGGTGTTGATTAATAACAGCATTAAAGTGCCTATTTACAAGGGCAAGAGTGCGTAGATTATTCAAGCTTTCAGATGTTCGAGGTGCTGTCCCTACAAAGCTTGCAATGTGATGTATTAACTCGTTTGGCAATCTGTTGAAATAATTATTGCTTGGGCTGCTCCTGCATAGTATAGGTTTGCGCAGCAAAAAATAAACAACTCAAAATCAAAGAAAATTGAAAATTAAAATAATTCATAAAAGTTCCACATAAAATTAGGATAAAAAAATTAAGTAAAAATAAAGTGATGAGGCAAAACCTATCGTTCTGCCATAAAAATAGTATGGCCCTTACGGGCGCTTTGAGAAAACGTGGAATTGAGAAAAAGAATAAGAAAAACGGCTCGCATTATGCGAGTGGTATCGGGATAAACATGCGTTTATAGTTACCATGGTTTTTCTTCTTTAAATTAATTTAAGTATTAGTTTAACTATGCCATTTTAATAAAAATTGTCAATTACTTGATTTGAGTAGCACAAAATTTACAGATTAGATTCAGATGTTTTTCAAAAAGGAAAAAGAAATGAATTTAGGTGGATTAAAAGTCGCAATTTTAGTTACCGATGGTTTTGAGCAAGTTGAACTTACCAAGCCACGCCAGGCATTGGATCAAGCGGGTGCCAAAACAAGTATTATTAGCCCTAAGCCGGATAAAGTGCAGGGCTGGCATCATTTTGAGAAGGCAGATACATTTCCCATTGATATTCCTCTGGATAAGGCGAATGCGGCTGATTTTGATGCGCTTTTGCTGCCGGGTGGGGTAGCAAACCCTGATAGTTTGCGCCTAGAGCCTAAGGCCATAGCCTTTATTAAGGCATTTGTGGATGCAAAAAAGCCCATAGCGGCCATTTGCCATGGTCCCTGGACGCTAATTAATGCCGAAGGGGTAAAAGGTAAAACAGTGACCTCCTGGCCCTCAATTAAGCTAGATCTGATAAATGCCGGGGCAAAATGGGTGGATCAAGAAGTGGTGACCGATGGCAATTTAGTAACTAGCCGTAAACCGGATGATATTCCTGCGTTTAATAAAGCAATGATTGAACTGTTTGCTCAAGCAAAATAAAAAAGGGGAGCTTGCTGCCCCCTTAATTTTTGATGATTACTATTTTTTTTTACTAAAATATTTATAGCCATACCATGCTGCAAACCCCGTTGTTGCAGCACTGGCAGTGATTATTGCTGCTTTGCTGAGCCAGCTTCTACGCTGCCACCAAGAAGGGAATAATAATTGTCTGATTGATTGCGGTAATTTTTTTTGTAAATGCAATGGCATTTTTTCTTTTTCTTTTGAATAGATGTTTAATAATATAACATCTTCTGGTTTAATATTTTTAAATATTTTTAATATTTCAGAATCGATTTCCCAATAGAGAATTGAACGTCCTGTTTCATCAGTAATGGTAGATGTTAGAATTTTTTCAGGAGTATTGAGTAGATGTCCTACTCTGAACCAAGCATTTGCTGGTTTTATTGCTTGTGGTTCAGTAAGAAAATGAGAATTTCTAAAAAAATGGGGGAAATATTTTTTTAATAAACTTTCTAAAGAGCACTGGGAATCTTCTATCCGTGTTCCTTTTCCATTTTCTTGCAGAACATGCCAATATCTAATATTTCCTTGCTTGCGTTCTGTAAGATCAGTGAGGAGCATATGGAATACATAACTTTTTTCTTTTAACATGTGCTGTGCAACTAATCGGGCAACATCAGCTGTCCATGGTAAAACAAGCGCGTTGTTTTTTACGTAATCTTCCAATGCTGGGTTATTTAATTTTTTTGCAAGTATAGAAGTAGCGCATTCGCTGATTTTGTTAAGCTCAAAGCGTTGGCATGCATTAAGTATAGTTACTAAAGCGTGTTCAGTTTTTTGATTTAAAAGAGTACGTAGTTGATTATCATCGAGTGTATTTTCTTTAAATCTATATTCATATATTAATAAATCTTGAATGGCCAAATAATCTTCAATCATTGATTCTGGTAATACTAAAGTTTGTTTAGTGTCGATATCTTCGAGCATGTTTTTAAAAGTTTCAGAAGATTCAAGATAATTTCTTTGAATGGTATCAATCTGTTGAGTATCTGAAAACACCTTAATCATAGGTTGATTGAGGGCCTTTGCTGTAGCACTCATGGCAGGATGATTTAAGCGTGGGGGCATTTCCATACCCATAATTGGGCCGGCTGCCATTAGAGCAAATAAACTGATTTTTGAGTAAAAAGACATTATTTTAACCTCCAGATTCTTGAGTGCTTTTTTCTAGTTATTTATATTCTATCTGAAATTAAATCAATGTCAATGCGGTTTGCGAGCAAAATAGCTATTTACAGAGTAAAAAAGGACGGTTTATAGCCGCCCCTTACTTTTTATTTAATAATCTTAATGCCGTATAAGCTATTTTTACCGTATTTACTTATTAAAAGGTTTTTCCTCTAATAGTTTAATTGCTTCTTGGAGTCCTTGTCTTTGTATGGGAGATAAGGTATTAAAATTATTTTTAAGTGTATTTTGTGCAACTTCTAAAATAGTAGCATTACCCGTAAAATTATCTCTTAATTTTGTTTCACTCGCATTTAGTTTTGCAATTTTATCCTTAAGTGTTGCAAGGCGATTGGCAGTATTTTGGGGGGTGCTTGATATAAGAAATTCACCTAAGGCAAAATATACCTCACGCACCGGTTGAGTATATCCAGCCGATTCTTCCATTGAATAGAGTGCATTTGCTGCACCCAATGTTACTAATGTTGATAATAAAAGTTTACTAATTAAATTTTTCATAATATTCCTTCTATATTCAAAAAATAACATATTTTAAGCCCTAAAATAAAGGGTTTTGGCTGTTTTTACCCTGGCTCGGCCTCAGTGCCGGCTTCGATTTCTTCATGCAAAATCGCTCCTGGCATGAGTGTAATTGTTGCCGGAGCGCTTGTTAAACCTTGGTTATCAGTAACGGTATAATCAAAAGATACCGGAAGCTGTACTGGGGGGAGCGCAAAATGACCATTGTGGGTGATAACAAGCGGAAAATCAATAGGGCCAAATGCATTGAATCTATAAGGAGGTACTCCTCCTTGCACCGGTCCGAGTATGCCCGTTATAACTTGGTAAGGAATATTTTGGTTACTGGCGGGTACAGAAATTGTCCTATTTTGAATCACCGGCGGCTGTTGCGATAAACTGACCTGTGATATAAACAGTAATCCGAAAGTAAATAAAAGCTTTTTCATAGTATTCTCCATTTACCTTAAAATAACATATTTTGCCTCCTAAAATCCAGAGTTTTTGCGCTCTCTGAGCATATTGTCCCCCATGGGATGGGATAGACTTTTTTTGCCTTTGATGGTAAGGTAAATTACTAGTTCAAAAAGCATTGGAGGAGCCTGCTATGGCAGATCAAAAACTAGATTGGATCAAGATATATGGTGCCCGTGAGCACAACCTTAAAAACATCAATGTGGCCATTCCTAAGGGCAAATTAACGGTGATTACCGGGCCATCAGGCTCAGGTAAAAGCTCTTTGGCACTGGATATTCTTTTTACTGAGGGTAAGCGCCGTTATATGGAGTCTCTATCTTCTTATGCCCGCCAGTTCCTGGGGATTGCTAAAAAGCCCGATTTTGATCGAATTGATGGCCTTTGCCCCTCTATTGCCATTGAGCAAAAAACAGTAGGGGCCAATCCACGCTCTACCGTAGGGACCATTACCGAGATTTATGACTATTTAAGGGTCCTTTATGCCCGTATTGGCAGGGTACACTGCCCTGAGTGCAAAATGAGCATCGATGCGGCATCTCCTGCCAGAATAGCCCAGTTGCTCCTTGATACGTATGAGGGTGATACTATCACCATTGCTGCGCCAGTAGCAATTCAAAAAAAAGGGGAATTTGTACAAGAGCTTTTGGCTTATTTTAAAAAAGGTTTTTATAGATTTGCTATTGATGGTAAAACGTATCGTTTTAAATCTGAAGATGAGATTAAAAATTTAAAATTAGGCAAAACATATAAACATTCAATCGATCTTTTAGTAGATGCTATTGAAGTGCAATCACATGAAAAATCACGTTTGAATGAAGCAGTTGAAACGGCAAGCAAACTTGCCGGTGGCAATTGTAAAGTGATTGTGGGTGATCAAGAATATGCATATTCTTCAAATCGCATGTGTACACGTTGTGCCGTATCTATTCCGGAACTTGAGCCACGTTTTTTCTCATTCAATTCACCTATCGGTGCCTGCCAAAAATGTCATGGTCTGGGCATAATTCATGAATGGCCATGGAATCCAGGCGATAAAGACGCCTGGAAAGCAAATTATCCGGATTTTTTTAGTAACAAATATGCTACAGAGCAAACATGTTCGGCATGTTTGGGCAAGCGATTGAATAAATTGGCCTTGGCGGTGACTATTGGTGATGCTGATATTCATGAACTGGGTGCAAAATCGGTAAAAGATTTATTACAATTTTTTAATTCCTTAAAACTCGGCGAAGCTGAACAAGAAATCGGACGCAGCTTAATAAAAGAAATTTCTGCGCGTCTGAAATTTCTTAATGATGTCGGATTATCATATCTATCACTAAATCGTTCGGCACGAACGCTTTCTGGTGGTGAAGGCCAGCGAATTAGATTAGCAACACAAATTGGATCCGCATTGAGCGGCGTACTATATATTCTCGATGAGCCGAGTATTGGCTTGCATCAGCGTGATAATGATCGGCTTATTGCAACATTAAAAAAATTGCGTGATCAGGGAAATACCGTAGTGGTGGTTGAGCATGATATTGATACGATGCAACAATCGGATTATATCATTGATATGGGGCCGGCAGCTGGTGTGCTTGGTGGCACGGTAACTGCCGTGGGAACGCCAACCCAAATTAGTAAAGATAGTAAATCGTTAACCGGTGCGTATTTAAGTGGTAAGCGCGGTATTAAAGCGTCGCTCAAAGTGCGTGTACCAACCGGCCATCTTACGCTTAATCATGCAACCAAACATAATTTAAAAGATCTTACGGTTAAATTTCCGTTGGGTGTAATATGCGGTATTTCAGGAGTGTCAGGCTCCGGAAAAAGTACTCTTATCATGCAGGAGCTAGTGCCTGCAGTCGAGCGTGCATTGCAATCTAAAAATAAATCAGCAATTGTA
>BTUB01000029.1:0-13219 GCA_045863215.1 Candidatus Babeliales bacterium
AAGTATTCTGTTATCTATATTTTTAGAGCAAATTTTAGGTTTTGCAATATCTTCATGCGCGGCCAAATTTGCAATATGATTTGAATACTCTAGTTTTTGAAATTTTAATGCTTCAGTATAGGTGGTAACTTCCAATTCAAGACATAGTAATTCTTCCGGTTTTTTATTAAGTGCTGCAATTTTATTAAGTACGGTTTGAGTTTTGGCAAGATCGATATCACGTATTGCTATTTTGAGTTCACTGGAAAGATCGCACAGTGCAGAAGAAGCTGTTTTTGGTTGAGCAGCTTTTTTGCTTACCCGCATTGCTTGTACATTAAAACAAAGTAAAAGAAGGAAAAAAAAATATTTCATTTCGTAATCCCTAAATAATTACAGATTTTAGTATAGTTAAGCTGTGCATTAATATAATCGAGCACTATTGGAATAGCTTGTGCATTGTTAGTTAGGAGTAATTTCCCATTTGATGGTAATCTTCCTGTTTGTACGTATGCACGAGCTGCGATTTGTGCCAATTCTTGAGCCGTACGTGCGGTAATTTCAATGCGATCTATTATGCTGGTTTGCATAGTGAATTCATGGGTTTTAAGATTTTCCCATAGATCCAAATGGATTTGAATCTGCTCTGGTTGAGAATAGGCGAGTAAGTCTACAATAAGTTTGGTAGCAATATCCGTAAGCTGAAGTTGACGAATATTTTTTTCTGATTCTGAGAGTTGAGGTTCCGTAAGAGTTTTTGCATAAGAACGGGTGCGCGTTAAACAATGCTTTGGGCCTGCCGTTTGTTGCCCACACAAATAAAGAGAGTTCAGGAGTAAATAGAAAAATATATACTTCATATTCATTTCCTCACTATTTTCAATTTTGAAGCTAACATGCACTTTCAAGAATCGCAAGGCAAAACTGAATTCAAATTTTGTATTTGTTGATCCAGTTCATGTATAGTCAAAAAAATTTGATGTGCGTGAATTAACAAAAGCTTTGCAGATTCTGCAAGATTATCGATTTGATGAGCATCAACCATTTTGGAAGCATTGCTTTGTAATAATTTTGATCGCGACAATGCACTACTTTGATTCCATGCCTCCCGGATCCCATTTTTATTGGCAAGAGAAAGAAGTTTTTCGCTGGTATCTTTAATGCGTGCAGGTGCATAAGGATTAGGATATTCAGTTTCTGCTTCAATGCTATTTAAAAGTGAATGAATTTTATTTATTTCCTCATGTGAATAGAGCAAATCGGGTGATAATCTGGGACTTTTTTCCATGGAGAATGTTTTTACGCAAAATATAACAAAGGCGCATATAATAAAGTATTGTTGTTTCATAATTTTCTACCGTCCTAAAAAATAATGTTGTGATTATAAAATAATAAAGATGTGGTATTGATCGCAATTATTGTTATCGTTAAGATACGGAACAGGTATCTGAGCTGCGATAAGTAGCAGTACTCATGATAATTTTCTCTATCCATGCACCTATATAAAATCCGCAAAATGAAAGGAATAATGATGCAAATTGAGTAGAAAAAGTTACGGGCAAAAGTTGAAATAAAATAAATCCACTTAATCCAAATACTATTGATCCAATTGCTGATCCTTTTTTTAAATCGGTTTGGAAATAGCTCATTAAAAGAGGCACAATGAGGCAGCAATCATAAAGCTCATAGCTATACATCAAAATTTGAATGGCATTTGAGCTGGTGCAATAGCTTCCTGCTAAAGCAGCAAGACCCACTATGAATACCATTAATCTATCTAAAATTTTATTCTGCTTGGGTAAATTAAAAGCGAGATAAATTTCATGGGTTACGCTCAATGAAATTGACCACAAATAATAATCAATCATAGCAATCAAAGCAGTAGCCAATCCTACGATCGCAAGCCATACCACCCATTCATGGGTAAGCGATTTTAGCACCGGAATTAAGGGGCTATCTCCGGCAGGAATACCTAAATTAAGCGCTTTTGCCTTGATGCCAAAATAGATGGGAACTAATGAAAATAGAAGCATAAAAAAGCAAGCGGTAATGGCTGAGGCGGCAGCAATTATCTTTTTATGTGAAACATCGAGCAGGGGTTGGGAAAATTCTTGATCGGTAAGATAATACAGGGCTGGAATTACCAATGAAGCAAAGATAGTGGAAAAAGCAATGGTGTTTTGCGTATAAAATGTTCGATTCAAAAAAAGATCGAGCAATAACGTGGGAGGCTCCTTGACTAAACAAAAACCAAAAATTCCCCCAAAAATCATTACGGTATAAGCCAATTGAGCATGATAGGAAACTCCGATTGCATTAAGACCACCTAATATCGAATAGAAAATTGCACCGATGATTAAGGCAATGAAAATATTCTCATTAGTGTAGCCAAGAGAATGAATAAGAGATCGTGCTGCAACAAATTGCCCAAGAAGCAAACCCCATACGGTGATTAAAGTAAGAATAGAAGCGCAGGTGCGAATAAACGGGGATCGGTATTTAATCTCAAAAAGATCAACGGTATTTTCAACTCCCATAGCCTTCATTTTGTGAGCAAAGCCAAAGCCAAGAAGTAAAAACCCGCAAGAAATGCCAGCCATATACAGGAGTCCAAAAAGGCCATTAAGATATGCTTCTTGACAAGTTATCAGCATCATGCTGCCACCCAATGCCAGAGCAATAAGCGCAAAGACAATACTAAAAAATCCCCAACACTGGCTGGCAAAAGATTTCATCATAACAATCTCCATTGAGCACGGTTTACATTTTTATAGGTATTGTGCAGGGTAAACGAACTGGGGGGAGGTTTTGCAAGCATATTTCTTTAATCCACCATTGTATGCTGGTTAATCCACTATTTATCATCAAAGTAATGGAAAATGCATAGAAATCAAGCATTAATTTATAAGGGGCCCAATATCTTCGCAAGATCAATTTGATTATAGTGGTCCACGCGCAGATGTGCCTCTTTAATTTGATCTGGCTTTTTGCTTGTATTAATGCCAATAGATAGCATGCCCGCAGCTTTTGCGGACAGAATACCATGAGCAGAATCTTCAATAGCGATACATTCTTCGGGGGCGATTCCCAGTTGTGTTGCTGCGTATACATAAATAGCAGGATCCGGTTTGCCTCGGTTGTGTACATGATTTATGGTATATACGTGCGGGCCAAAATAGGAAGAAAGGTTAAGGCTGCATTCAGTGCGTTGCACGGTATGCAAAGTGGCATTGGTGGCAACTCCCACTTTGAGCGGAATGGCAATAACTTTTTGATGGAACTCTATAAATCCATCTACAAATGAAATTCCTTGCTCGTATAATTGATCTGCAAATGTGAGCTTTTCTTTCATGATAATTTCAATACTATCGGGAGTGCCGAGCATATCCTTAATTATTCGGCATGAATGGGGCAATCCCGCGCCCATAAACTGAATAGCAAGATTATCTTTCTGTGTCTGTGTTAATTGATGCCCTCGATTTTCAAATAGTTTGCAGGTAGCCTGATGCCACAAATGTTCTGTTTGTACAATTGTGCCATCCATATCAAAAATAATAGCTTTATAACGCATAAATTCCCCCTACAAAAGATATACCCATCACCACTTTAGCATGATGGGTATTTATTATTCAATCTATTCTATTTCAGTTGCATACTTATTCCCCTGCCAATAGCCAAATAGTGATAAACTGAGTGCGATTATTTCTTTCGGAATCGGCAATGGTAAAAATGATCCGGCAATAAGCCCACATAAGCCGCCGGCAATGGCCGCATAGGCAGCAGGTTGAGGATTAGTTTTGCGGTAATAGCAAAAAAGAAGCGGTACTAATAAGCAACAGACTGATATTTGATAACTGTTGATAATAATATCAATAATATTAGGGCTTACGAAATATGAAGCAAGTAAGGAACTAAGGCCAACAAGCAAGGTAGTGATTTTTGATATACGCAGTCCATCCACTTGCAATACTGATTGCAGTTTAAAATCTTGAGTGATATTTGCACTAATGCCATTCATCAGTGCATCCGCGGTTGAGATTATGGCAGCTACAATTGCACACAAGGTAAACGCAAAAATTATTTGAGGCAATTTTGATTGCAACAATGCTATGAGTGGATTTGCGTCTTGGGCAATTGTGAGCCCGGTTAATTTTGCTTGCATTCCAAAATAAACGGGGATTACGGCAAAGAGCATTAAGAATATCGCAGCAATAAATGCAGAAGTGGTTGCTACTGCTTTAGTACGTGAGGCAAAAAAGCGTTGCGCCAAATCTTGCTCGATCAATGAAAATAATCCAGGCATTAAAATAATACTTGATATTGATGCTAAGCTTAATTGCCGAGCTTGAAATATAGTGGTTTGCGCAGTGAATGTGTTCCACAATGATGCCGGATCATTAAAAAGCATATATGCAAAAATACCACCAAAGGTGCTAATGATAATTGCCATTTGCACCATATCGTTGATAGTTATAGCTCGTAAGCCACCAATCATGGTATAGGCAATCACGGATATCCAGAAAGGCAATACAATAAACCATGAGCCAAATCCCAGTGCGATCATGAGACTTTTAAAACCCACTACTTGTGCGATGAGAATTCCAAAGAGTGTGGCGATAGAAAGTAATGAAGCAATTTTTTTTAAAATTACTGAACCGTATTGCACTTCAAAAAGTTGTGCAGTAGTAGTCACCATAAATTGCTGGAGGCGTGCAGCAATTCCGGATGCTAATAATAAAAATCCAAGCGCCATGCCAATAGTGTAGGATAATCCAAAATAGCCATTTGCATATGCGGCAGCGGCAGTGCCCAAAAGCATTCCTCCCCCAACTTGAGTGGCAATCAAATTGCTACTAATTTGCCATACACCCAGTTGGCGATTGGCTACAAAATAATCGGTTGCGGTGGTTACATTTCTAGATGCTTTAACGCCCAAATAAAAATAAAGGGCGCCGAGTGCAGAAAAAATAGAAAGAAATAAAAGTGTATCCATAATAAAATTCCAAGAATAAAAAGTTAATTAAACTTACTTTGAGGCAAAAGCCCCGAGAGATAAAATTAGATGTATAATCGCAGCCACAGCTGCGATGGATTTTATTGGATACGGTGAAGAGAATGAGCTGAATGAATGAAAGACAGAGTTGCCGTTTTTTGACGGGTGCAGGCGAAAGTAAAAGTGCTCACAAATAATTGTGCCATATAAGATCCTCTGTGTATAAGGGCAACCATATACCCTTTATTTTAAGATACCAGGATATTCGAAGCCAAACAAGGATTTGGTCTAAAACAGATTGATAAATTTGCCCTCTATAGTACCCTATATAAAAATAGATTTCCCCTCTTTTTTGATAGGAATATAAGTATGGCCTATGTTCGCCTAAATCCTGCTTTGAGTGCTTTTAGTGTCCAATTACTGGCAAAAGTAACCAGTTTTGCAAAATTCAGCTTTTTAGTGGGTTCAAAAATGGCCTTTTTGGCTCCTGCAGCATTTCTTTTGCCCTTAGCAGGTGCATTTGGGGGGATGGCTGGGAGTCTTAGCATGTTGGGGATGGGATTGCTCATACGTTGTTTATTCTTTGGTGCGATGCCGCTTGCTTTCTTGGCCTATCATTTGCCCGGCTTTTTTGCATCACTTTATTGGGCACATGATTCAAAGCTCATGCGGATTTTACCTGCTCTTTTTTGCACCATTCTTTTTCTTGTGCATCCCGTGGGAGCTCAATCTTTTTGGTATAGTTCATTTTGGTTGATTCCCGTAGTTGCATCTTTTTATTCAGGATTATTTTACACGGCATTAGGAAGTGCATTTACTGCGCATGCAGTAGGAACTTTGGTATGGTTATATGCCGGACAATTATCTACCGTCGATTTTGCACTTTTAGTACCCGTAGTAATTGTTGAGCGTTTAATGATTACTGTGGCAATGGTGATGGCTTATAAGGCTATCCTATTTGTGTATTCTAAAGTAGCAATTACGCAATTATTCTGTGCGTCAACGCATAAATAAGAAGGCCCCGCATGAAAATGAGAATAATTGCGGGAGTAGTAGTAATAAGTTTTTTAGTAAGCATTGGCTATTGGTATAGATCAGCTCAAGTTGATCATATTCTTGCGACTTCCCTTGATGTGGAACAAGAAGTTAATGTGCCAGTGCACGTGGCATGCATTATGGATGGCAATCGCCGTTGGGCAAAGCAACGAGGATTGGAAAAAGTTGAGGGGCACAAAGAGGGTATTGAGGCAGCCAAAAAAACGATCGAGTTTTGCTTAGAAAAAAAGATTAAATACCTTTCTTTATATACCTTTTCTACCGAAAATTTTAATCGCTCGCAAGATGAAGTAAAAGCAATCTTTGAACTAATGATGCAAGAAGCGCAAAAAGGAATCGATGAGTTTAAAAAACATGATATTCGCATCCGCTTTATCGGGGATCGGAATTTATTTCCGTCTGAGCTTGTTCCCTATTTAGATCAATTTGAAAAGGAAACGGCTCATTGTGATAAGTTGCATGTGAGTTTCCTCTTTTGCTATGGCGCGCAGCAAGAAATTGCAGCAGCGGCCAAAAATATTGCACGCAAGGTGAAGACAGGAGAACTTGCGGAAGATCAAATCACGCCGACACTATTTTCACAGCATTTATGGACGCATGAGCTTCCCGAGCCGGATTTGATTATAAGAACCGGCTCTGTTTCACGATTAAGCAATTTCTTACTTTTTCAGGCGGCTTATGCAGAGCTTTTTATGCTTGATTGCTTTTGGCCTGCTATTACCAAAGAAAAGTTACAAGAAATATATGAGCAATTTGTAAAACGTCAAAGAAGGTTTGGATTGTAATGCAAAAATATATCAGCTGTTTTGTTGTGATGTTTTTATCTCATTGTGGCGCCTCTGAGCCTCGGATTCAGCTTAATTTTAATAATTGGCAAAATAATCGGGATTCTGTGGTTCAAGTTTTTTCTCATAAAGGGCCAACGCCTTGGGGAGTAATGAATTATCTTAAGGTTGCTGAATACGCTCAAATTACTAAACTAACACCAGGCTACAATGGAAGTATTACTTCGATTCCCTTAAAACCAGGGCTCTTAGGATTTTTTGTGGCAGGAATACGTTTAGTTCCTGAAAAATATGTGAAAGATTGTTTGCAATTTTATTTTACGTATTTTGCTCATGAAGATAAAAGTGAGTTGACCATAATGTGTACTGCTAATCAGAAACAAAATGAAAATAAAGAATCGGGTTATCCTGTGGCTAGTAAAGAATTGAGTTGGCAAACTAAAAATCCGCCTGCGTATATTACCATTGAGATTGAAGGAACTTTGGGAGTGTCTTGGAATGATGCTCAAGTGACCATAAAGCCTAATTTAGTTACTTAAATAGTAATTCCAAGCATTTGTAAATCATTGCGTAATTGCTGAACATTTTTAAAATGAATACCGACAAACCCTTTTTGGCTGGCTGCTTTTACATTAATGAGTTTATCGTCTACAAAAATAAACAGCTTTTTACGTTCAGGATCATACGCATCTAAAAATTCTTGGAAAAATTCTGGATCCGGTTTTTGCACGGGACTCACACGATAATCGATAGTTTTGCCTTCCATGCCATGCTCATCTTGTTCAAAAAGCGCAAAAATATTGGCTTTCGAATCTTCAAGTTTTTGTTTAAGTTTAATGTAAATATCTTTGCCGATATTTGATGCAATGCGCAATGGATATCCTACATTTTTAAGAGAAAGTACAATCTCTTTTACTTCAGGATCTACTTGTTGAGTGTTTACAATATCTATGGTAAGTGCCAGAAGCTCTTCATTGCCATATTCTCGCACTAAGCAAACAAGCTCTTCAGCCGTAAGCTCGCGATATTTTTGTGGGGCCCATGGCACAGTGTTAATCAATGCTTGATATGCCATTTTTGATAATCCAAAAAGTAATCCCGGATTAATAAGTACGCCAAATAGTTGCCATTTATAGCGACTAGCTAAAATAGTTTTTAAAATGCTTTTGGTATTTTTTTGTAAGAGTACTTTATGAATATCAAAAGCAAATTCAACTTCTTGTTTATCTTTTTTGGCAGTAATTTGATTTATTATGTGTTCCATTTCCATGCCCCCCGGCAAAATGATCGTTTGATGATCAGTATTGCCTACTAATGCAATACTGAATAATGAAATAATAAAAAAGGATTTGCTCATTGTAATCTCTCTCTTTTACATTAGCATAGAAATAATATGAGAGAAAAAACAATTTGTTTTTCATGTTTTTTTAGTTTTATCCAACTTGCAATTGAACTTGTACCCTTTCACTCGTATTTTTTACAAATGATCCGGCAAGTGGCCGTTGATCAATCACGATACAATTGGTGCAACGATGATCAGGTGGTACCGGTGTATGTAAGATGGTGGGGGTAATACCTTGAAGTTCTAAAAATGAAATTACTTCATCAAGTGGTCTATTTTTAAAATTAGGCATTAAAATCGGCTTATCAGATTCAGTGGCAACATACAAAATAATCGGATGAGAGCTGGCGGATTCTCCGGGATTGGGTGATTGCGCGATAATGGTGCCTGCAGGCAGTTGATGGGCAATTTTGTATATTTTCCCCGATAGTCCAAATGCTTCAAGTTCTGCAAGCGCTTGAGTTTCTGTTTTGCCAATCAAATGGGGCATAGCAAGAGGAATCGGCTTTTTTGAAACCGTAACATAGAGGGCTTGTTGTTCTTTGATAATGCTTCCTGCCGCAGGTGTTTGAGTTAAAAGGGTGCCTTCAGGCAATTGAGCATCTTCTTTTTGGCCCACAATGCGGATGTTGAGATTCGATTGTGAAAGTAATACTACTGCTTGATCAAGTGTTTTGCCAATAACTGCCGGTGTTTGCAAAGCAGGTTGCTTGATAAGCAATGAAATCAAAAAATACCCGAGAATAAAGCTAGCAAATGGCATGAGCCAAAGAAATGAGCGCATTTGAATATATTAACAATTTTTTCTAAAATATTACTGAAGATCAAATATACCTAATATAGTCTCAAATGAATATAGAAAATGAAAAGTCCAGCTCGGAAGCTGAACTTTTCATTTTGATAAATTAATTAGGGTTAATTAAAGTTTAGCTTTACTAATGTTACGACCCATTAAAATTTCTTCTGGATCCATTTCATGAAGCTCTTTTGCAGATGTTCCTGCAAATTCTCCTGACGTGCTTCTTATGTCAGGGTTTGCGCCTTTCGAAAGAAGGTAATTGTACAGATTATTTTTACCGTAGAATGCTGCTAACCAAAGTGCAGTTCTACCACTTTTATCTTGAGCATTGATATCGATGCCACCTTGTAATAAAGAATCAATTTGTGATTCTGTTCCTTGTTCATCTTTTTCAAACTGAATAGTAGCCATTAAGGGAGTATATTTTTGTTGTACTGGGGCCATTGCTATTGCAGGTGCTATCATGGTCATTGAAAATAATAATAACTTCTTCATAACTTTCTCCATTATTTTAGTTTTACCAAAAAGGCCTCCATAGGGCCCATCTCTTACTATCTATAGCTTACCATAAGTGGGGGGGGGTAAAAACAAGGGTTATGTGCACAAGTAAAGGTTTTTTGAGGAAAGGGGAGAGTTTTTAAGGCAAACTATAAGCCGGATTCTGTAGATGGTGTTACCCATCTGGCAACCATTTATCTAAGCGACATACCCGCACATTTAACCGGAATGAATTACCGACACGTGCCTATTTTGTCTTGCTCCCGAAGGGGCTTGCCCTTATATACCATTACTGACATATACCGGGTGCTCTTACCACCCGTTTTCACCCTTACCTCCTACCTTACAGTAAAAGACGGTTATTTTCTGTGGCGCTATCCGTGAGCACAGGGGTTACTATGCTCCCCTGGCTTGCTTGTTCTTCGTAGCTCTGTAAAGAGGGTAGTAGAAACTATCCTTCGAAGCTCCTGAAGGAGCGAAGTAGGACCCTTGCCAGGCTTCGTATTCATTGGGAGTCCGGACTTTCCTCTGCTTTGCAGCAGCAGTTGCCCGTTTGCCTTAATTATTTCAAAACATCAGGTTCATCACCCATATTACCCCTAGATTAGCAAAGAGGGTGCTTAAAGTATAGGTAATAGTGCTGGAAATGCCCAAAATAAAGGGTTCTAGGAACATTTTTTGGGTTAAAATGCAGACCACCAGAAGTAGATAATACTGCCACCGAGATTCGTAGAGTGTATTGCTCATCTTTATACCCAAGAAGGTAGCCGGGATCAAATAGAGCAAATTGAGGCCAAATCGGCCATAAAAAAGCAGAAATTCCAAGCTTGCTAAAGTGCAACCAAAGATAATGCGGGGCCAAGAAATGGGCCGCGCCAGCTGCAGAATATAAAAACATACCAGGCTTAAAAGCAGTGGCTTTTCAAAGAGCATAAATGCGCCTAAGTCTAAAAAAAAGAATCCGATACACACCGGATAAAAAAGTAACGGTGAAAGTGCCTTTTTTCTATGCATAATTACCACATAATTTATTTGTTTTGCATAGATGCCAGTGTATAATGGGAATCTCAGGTATTCAAGAATTTTACTGTTGTTGGGAATGAAAAACTATCTTAACCATTTAATAATCATTTTTCTTTTTCTATTTCTTGCTGTATGCGGTGCATTATTTTATATTTTTACCCATCACACAGTAGACTTTTCACCACTCGCGCATTATAATCCCGGCCATCCTTCGATCTTGCTTGATGATGAAGGCAAAGAATGGGCACGATTTGCATTGGATCGGCGTGAACCAATTCCGCTTGTGCAAATGCCCGCACATTTAAAAAATGCATTTATTGCTGCTGAAGATTGGAATTTTTTTGCGCATCCGGGAATATCGCTCAAAGGGATTATTCGTTCATTGTTAAAAAATCTGTGGCATCGCAAAAAAGTGCAGGGGGCCAGTACGATTACACAGCAATTAGTAAAACTTCTCTTTTTTGATTCGCAAAAAACGTTTAAACGTAAAATTAAAGAGCAGGTGTATGCATTGCTTGCAGAGCGGCAATTTAGCAAGGAGCAGATTTTAGAAACCTATTTAAATCATGTCTATTTTGGGTTTGGTATTTATGGAGTGGAAGCTGCAGCTCAACGGTTTTGGAGCAAAAGCGCCAATCAACTCACGCTTGATGAATCGGCCACACTTGCTGCTATTATTCGCAGCCCCGGTCATTATAATCCCATGCTGCATTCTGATGCAGCACAAGGTAGGCGGAATATAATCCTTAACTCGATGAAAAAATTGGATTTTATTACCGAGCAAGAATATCAAGAAGCGAAAAAAAATCCCGTGATTGTTAAAGGGCACGATAATGCGGTATTGGCATCTCATTTAAAAGAGATGATTCGGATTCAACTTGAAGATGAACTGGGAAAAAATATCTTATACACCGGTGGATTAATAATTCAAACCACACTCAATGTACAGATTCAAGAATTGGCACAAGCGGCATTCGCAAAGCATATGTCTGAGTTAAAAAAAACGATTACGCCGAATGTTGATGGCGCGCTTATTACTCTTGAAAGTAAAACAGGGCAGGTGAAAGCGCTCGTGGGTGGCTATGATTATGCTAGCTCGAAATTTAATCGTGCATGGCAATCAAAGCGTCAAATAGGCTCCGTAATTAAACCCCTTATTTACGCGGTAGCAGTGGAGCAAGGTGCGAGTTTTGCCGATACACAGATTGATGAACCAATTTCTATTGAACAGCATAATGCGGTGTGGCAACCAAATAATTATAATAATCGCTTTGAAGGAAGTATGACACTTGCACAAGCATTGGTGCGCTCAAATAATATCATTTCAGTAAAAACATTACTTGCTACGGGTATTACTCCGGTGGTGCAACTGGCGCGTGCATGCCATTTGCCCGATCCAATTCATCCGTACCCATCCTTGGCGCTTGGCTGTGTGGATGCATCTTTAAAAGATGTGGCAGGAATGTTTAATGTGTTTACTAATCATGGTGTATATGTGCAGCCTCATTTTATTGTTTGGGTAAAAGATAATTGGGGAAAGAAGATGGGTAAGTATCAGTATGCCAAAGAACAAGTAATATCCACTCGTATTGCAGATACGGTGGCAAAGGTGATGGAGCAGGGCATAAAGCGCTGGCGCAAAGCATACAATCAAGAATTAGTGCCGTATGATGTGATTTGCAAAACGGGAACCACCAATGATTGCCGCACGTGCTGGTTTGCCGGCGCAAGCCCGGATCTTACCACTGCCGTATATGTGGGTTGTGATGATAATCGATCGCTTGGAGATGTGTATCCGCTTAAAAGTGCATTCCCTATCTGGCTCGAGTTGCATACGCAATTAAAGCCACAAGCAACATGTTTTACCTATGATAAAAATTTAAAGCCCGTGCTCATTAATCAATGGACGGGCAGACAGACGTATGCTACCGATCCGGAGGCGGTTGAGATATTTGCATAAAAGCAAAAAGCCAGTTTTTAGCCGGCTCTCTAATTTGATTATTTACTGTTCTAGCGTAATAAGCTGCTGCAAGTTAAAGTGAACCTCACGACCACTACGATTTTCGAGAGTTTCATATTTAGCTTTATATGCATTTTTCATTGCTTGGAAAGCCTCGGATTGTGCAATTTGGTCATCGGTAAGTGTCTGTATACCTAACTGTTTTGCTTTAGCAGTAAGTTGCTGCTTTTGTTCTACGGTTAACGCTTCTTCTTGAGCAAGTGCTACTCCAAATTGTTTTATAAAATCAGCCGGAATTCGCTCTTTGTGATAAAGAGGATTATCATCGGTCCATATTTCATAGCCAAATAGACTTGCAAGGCCACGAACTGTCTTGCCAAACCAATTATTTTTTCTACATTGAGCGGTTATAAATTCATTACAGTGGCCCAGCCAGCCGTCTAAGATATAAATACCTTTGTGTTCAGGTTTTATAAAAATAAGTCTTTTATCTTTATTAACAAATCCAATTAATAAGTGCGCATGATCGCCTGGAAGACTAAAGGTTGAATAGTCGCTACGGCGTAGATCAATCCCATAAAATGGATGTTTTTTCTTGTTATAAGTGTAGTGTGACGCATCACGAGGATATCCAAAAGGATTTAAACTCACGTGTGCAAGAGGATCTTGTACCGTTCCCGTTACTTCTGGATTTACCCTTTTAATATAAGATAAAAGCGTGTTGAATAGATCAAAGTTTTCGGTATCTTGAATCACATACGTGCCCTCTAAAAATCCTTGCCCC
>BTUB01000030.1:0-13163 GCA_045863215.1 Candidatus Babeliales bacterium
ATGGGCTTTTCCCGGAGGTCATTTAGAATTTGGTGAAACGGTAACTGAATGTGCTGTTCGAGAAGTTGCAGAAGAAACAGGCATGAAAATTACCTGTATTCGCCGTGGACCATTTACCGAAGATTTTTTTCTAGATCAAGGTAAGCACTATATAACAATTGTGATGATTGCGGATTGGCAGGCAGGTGAGCCAGAATTGCGCGAACCGCATAAGTGTGAACACTGGTCATGGTTTGATTTTGATCAATTGCCGGAACCACTATTTCCGACTTTTGCAAATTTGGGCAAATCTGATATTAATCTCAAAAGCTATTGGTAATAAAAAAGACAGAAGAATAATCGCTTCTGCCTTTTAAAAATTAAACTAACTATTAAGATAAATAAGACTTAATAATCTTATAAATATCTTGTGTGCTTAAATATACCATTAATCCCAAGATGAGTATCCAGCTACCCATGTGAATATATTCACGTGCCTTGAGAGGAAGTGGTCGGCCAATGATTGCTTCGATAGTATAAAAAAGAATTTGCCCGCCATCCAAGATCGGAAGTGGGAGCAAGTTGAACACCGCTAAATTAATGCTGATAATTGCCAAGAAAAAGAGAAAAATTGGTAAGCTTTGACCCGCGGCTTTAACGGTTTCAGAAATTACCATTAAAGGCCCACCCATTTTGCTTACATCTCGTTTTGCAAAGATATTTTTAATGGCAATAGCAACATGAATTATATAATCATTGGTCATGGTAATGCCTTCTTTTATTGCATTCCACAAAGACGTAGGTTGCGTGCCGGTGATTTCAAAGGTTACGCCGAGACTGCCAACTTCTGAGCTTCCTGTTTTCTTGGCATCTAGAATTACCGGAATGTCAATTTCTTGTCCTTCCCTTTGAATTTTTAGAGTTACTGGGGCTCCAGGCATGCTTGCGATGGTTTTATACGCCTTAAGAGCATCGTCGTTTATGTGAGTGTCATTAATGGCTAAGATACGATCCCCAATTTGCATGTGTACTTTGGCGGCAGGGGAATCTTCTTGAATCTTATTAATTACCGGTTGTGCGTTTCTAGGGTAGAAGAATTCTGATTTTGGTAAGCCAAACCAATAAAAGCCGACTAGGGCAAAATAAGCAAACATAAGGTTAAAAAGGATGCCCCCAAGCATCACCAAGAGTTTTTGATAATATGGTTTGCGTACAAACGAATCTGTTCCGGTATCATGGGCATATTTTTGCTCGCCTTGACCAAGTTCTGCCGAACCGGCGATTTCTACATAGCCTCCCAATGGGATAGCTGATAGGGCAAAGTTAGTGGTTCCGATTTTTTTGCTTGCGAGAACCGGCCCAAAGCCCAATGAGAAGGTGGGGGTGCGGATATTATATAGTTTACAAAAGAGAAAATGCCCAAGTTCATGAAATCCAACCACAAAATTAATGCCGATCAGGCCCAGAAGAATATAAGAAAAATTTTGTGCAATAAAGGTAAATGACCGGATTAAATCCATAATTTGGGCTCCTTAAATACAGTGAAAAATTTGACAATAAGTAATGTCTTGTTAAGATATCACTAAGCTATAACTAAGTCTAATTAATGCTGCTTGTTGTGCAGATAATTCATTACATGTGTCGTTAAAAAAATACAGGCTGACACTGTTGGCGATATGTTTTTCTTTTGATAAGCGTATTTTTTCAGTTTTTATTCTTGAAAAAATTCTTAAAACAAGTAAAATACTTCTACTGTTATAGCTTAAAATTGGGGGTTAGTAACACAAAAAGTTATCAAAACTGTGTTTATACAAAGTTTATCACCCTTAAAACCGTGTAGGATTTTTATACTATGCCCACGATAAATCAACTTTGTCGAGATGGCCGCGTAAGCGTCAAATCGAAATCAAAGAGTTCTGCTCTAAAAGGCGCCCCACAAGCTCGTGGCGTGTGCACAAGAGTATTCACCACTACTCCTAAAAAACCTAACTCTGCGCTTCGTAAGGTTGCGCGTGTTAAGTTGTCAACAGGTATTGAAGTAACTGCCTATATAGGTGGCGAAGGTCATAATTTGCAAGAACACTCTGTTGTATTGGTTCGTGGTGGCAGGGTAAAAGACTTGCCAGGTGTTAAGTATCATATTGTTCGTGGTGCATTGGACTGTGCTGGTGTTGAGAAAAGACGTCAGTCTCGCTCACTCTATGGCGCTAAGCGTCCTAAATCATAAGGTAATAGAATGCCAAGACGTAAAAAAAGTATTTTAAAGCGAGATATTGGTGTTGATCCGCGCTATGGATCCCAAATGGTTCAAAAGCTGATCAATGTGATCATGGAACGTGGCAAAAAAAATGTTGCCCGTAAAATAGTATATGATGCAATTGATATTCTTATAAAAAAGGCACAGGGCGATAAAAATAAGGCGCTTGATCTTTTTTATAAAGGTTTTGAGCAATTGATCCCTTTGGTTGAAGTTCGTCCGCGTCGCGTGGGTGGTAGTGTATACCAAATTCCTATGGAAGTGCCGCAAGATAGGGGCCGAGCATTGGCGATGCGTTGGTTGATTGAATCAGCCTCTGCTCGTTCAGACAAAACCATGGGCATAAGGCTTGCGTATGAATTGTTAGAAGCTGCTGAAGGCCGCGGTGGTGCTGTTAAGAAAAAATTAGATGTGCATAGAATGGCTGAATCAAATAGAGCATTCTCTCACTTTGCTTGGTAATCTAAAGGTATCATATGAGTAATACTCCCTTAGAGCGTTATAGAAATATAGGAATTGCAGCGCATATTGATGCGGGCAAAACCACTGTTACCGAGCGAATTTTATATTACACCGGTGTAACACATAAAATTGGTGAAGTTCACGAAGGCGAAACCACCATGGATTGGATGGAGCAAGAGCGTGAGCGTGGTATTACCATTACTTCAGCGGCTACCACTTGTTATTGGAAAAATCATCATATTAATATTATTGATACTCCGGGACACGTAGATTTTACTATCGAAGTGGGTCGCTCATTGCGCGTGCTGGATGGCGTGATTGCCGTATATAGCGGTGTTGATGGGGTGCAGCCTCAGTCTGAAACGGTATGGCGTCAAGCAAACCGTTATAAAGTTCCTCGTGTTATTTTTGTTAACAAGATGGATCGTATTGGTGCTGATTTTCCGCGCGTTGTTGCAGATATTCGTAACAAGTTGGGAGCCAATGCAGTTGCTATGCAAATAGCAGTTGGAGTTTCAGAAGATTTTAATGGCATCATTGATGTACTTACTGGCAAGCTTGCTCGTTTCGAAGGAGAAATGGGAGAGAATCTGGTCTGGACTGATGCGCCTGCAGAATATACTGAAAAAATTAAAGAATTGCGTACGAAAATCATTGAAGCAGCGGCTGAAGTTGATGATCGCATTGCAGAAAAATTCTTAAATGAAGAAGAAATTTCAAACGAAGAAATCAAGGCTGCCATTCGTAAAGGCGTAATTGCTCTTAAAATTGTACCTGCTTTTTGTGGTACTGCTTTTAAAAATAAGGGTGTGCAATTAGTTCTTGATGCAGTTGTTGAATATTTACCATCTCCAGTAGATCGTCCGCCAGTAGTTGGTATGAATGAAGACAAAGAAGAAATTCAGATTCCCGCTGATCCAAAAGGGCCGTTTGCGGCATTGGTCTTTAAGATTATGACTGATCCTTTTGTGGGTGTTTTGAATTTTATTCGTGTTTATTCAGGCGAATTAAAAGCGGGTTCTTATGTATATAATTCTCGTGCCCGTTCTAAAGAGCGTGTGAGTCGTTTGGTGCGTATGCATGCAAATGAACGAGAAGAAATTGATTCGATCCGAGCAGGAGATATTGCCGCTATCGTGGGGGTAAAAGAAGCAGTAACGGGAGATACTCTTTGCGCAGAAAATAAGATTGTCTATTTAGAATCAATCGATATTCCGGCACCTGTTATTTCTGCTTCAATTGAACCGAGAAATAAGGCTGATTATGAAAAGATGGTTCTTACGCTCAAGAAATTGATGCAAGAAGATCCATCATTTAGATTCTCCTATAATGAAGAAACGGGACAGACAGTTATAGAAGGGATGGGAGAATTACATCTTGAAATTAAGGTAGACCTTTTACGGCGTGATCACAAAATCGATGTTGTCCAAGGAAAATTACAGGTTGCTTATAAAGAAACAATCCAAAAACCGACTGAGGTTGAAGGAAAGTTTATTAGGCAATCGGGTGGTCGTGGACAATATGGACACGTATGGCTCAAACTCGAACCACTTGAAAGAGGTAAGGGCTTTGAGTTTGTCAATGGCATTGTGGGAGGAACGGTTCCTCGTGAATTTATTCCTGCTGTTGAAAAGGGTCTATTGGAAGCAATTACTACAGGAGTGTTGGGAGGCTATCCAACAGTTGACTTACGAGCAACTCTCTTTGATGGCTCTTACCATGATGTTGACTCTTCTGAAATGGCTTTCAAAATTGCTGCATCTATGGCGTTCAAAAGCGGATGTGCCAAAGCATCCCCGGTATTACTTGAGCCAATTATGGCTGTTGAAGTGGAGACACCAGAGGAATATATGGGTGATGTGATGGGTGGCTTAAGCTCCAAGCGCGGCAAAATTCAAGGAATGGAGATGCGAAGCAGCAATCAAGTGATTACTGCAGAAGTACCGCTTGGTGAGATGTTTGGTTATGCAACGGAATTACGTTCTATGACTAAAGGTCGCGCTACGTATTCAATGGAGTTTAAGCATTACGCTGAGGCGCCAAAGAATATTGAAGAAGCAGTTATTAAGAATAAATAATTATTAGTATATACATGTTTAGGAGACACAATGGCAGGTAAATTTGAACGTAAAAAACCGCATTTGAACGTCGGAACTATCGGACACGTTGACCATGGTAAAACATCTTTGACTGCGGCAATTACCACCCATTTGGCAAAAAAAGGTTTAGCGCAAGCAAGAGCATATGATTCAATTGACAATGCTCCTGAAGAAAAAGCGCGTGGAATTACCATTGCAACTTCACACGTTGAATATGAGACTGAAAATCGTCACTATGCGCACGTTGACTGTCCTGGACACGCTGACTATGTAAAAAACATGATCACCGGTGCAGCACAAATGGATGGCGCAATTCTCGTGGTATCTGCAGCAGATGGTGCAATGCCTCAAACTCGTGAACATATCGTTTTGGCTAAAAACGTAGGTGTTCCTTCCCTGGTAGTATTCTTAAATAAATGCGACATGGTGGAAGATAAAGAAATGATCGACATGGTTGAAGAAGAAATTCGTGACCTGTTGAAAAAATATGATTTCCCTGGCGACAAAATTCCAGTAATTCGTGGTTCAGCTACTAAAGCATTGGCTGGAGATACCGGTGAATTGGGATCACAAGCAATTGATAAATTGATGGAAGCCTTGGATACGTATGTTCCACTACCACAACGTGATATTGAAAAGCCATTCTTGATGCCAATCGAATCTGTGTTCTCAATTTCTGGTCGTGGTACCGTTGCTACCGGAAGAATTGAACAAGGTAAAATTAAAGTTGGTGAAGAAGTTGAAGTGGTGGGCTTTGGTAAACGCTTAAAAACCGTTGTTACTGGGGTTGAAATGTTCCGTAAGGAACTTGGTGAAGGCCAAGCAGGAGATAATGCTGGTTTGCTTCTTCGAGGTTTGAAGAAAGAAGAAATTGAGCGTGGAATGGTGCTTGCTAAACCAGGCAGTGTTAACCCACACTCTCAATTTAAATGCAAAGTATATATTTTAAGTAAAGAAGAAGGTGGCCGTCATAGTCCATTCTTTACTAATTACAAGCCACAATTCTATTTCAGAACCACAGACGTTACCGGTGTAGTAACTCTTCCTGCTGGTCGCGAAATGGTGATGCCTGGTGATAACGTTGACTTAAATGTTGAGTTGATTACGAGCGTTGCTATGGATAAAGATCTTCGTTTTGCAATCCGTGAAGGTGGCAGAACGGTAGGTTCTGGTGTTGTTACTGAAATTATTAAGTAATTGGAAGATTGATGAAAAAACAGAAGATTCGTTTGACGTTAAAATCTTACGATCATCAGTTACTCGATAAAGCAACGAAACAGATTGTTTCTACAGTTAAAAGAACAGGTTCTCAGTTAATGGGACCTGTTCCAATGCCTAACCAAAAGCGTTGCTTCACTGTTCTGAGATCACCTCACATTGATAAAAAATCACGTGAGCAGTTTGAGCTCACCACCCATAGACGAATTTTGGACATCGTATCTCCATCAGATCAAACGATGGATGCATTGATGAAATTAAATATTTCGTCTGGTGTTGATGTGGAAATTAAATAGGAAGGTTATTCAAAATGACATCAGCAAGATTTTGGGGTAAAAAAGTTGGAATGACCCAAGTATTCCAAGGGAATAAAGTTGTTCCGGTAACTGCTATTGATCTTTCTCATTGGTTAGTAACAAATATTAAAACCGTTGAACGTGATGGCTATACTGCTGTGCAAGTAGGCATGGTAAAAGATCGCTTTAATCAAGAATCTTTTAATCCAGAATGGCTTACTGAGGCTAAAAGATATTTCTATCATTTGCGTGAAATTGCATTTGATGGAGATGTGACTTCATTGCAAGTAGGGCAGCCAATTGGATTTAGCCAGTTGTTAAATTCTGGTGAGTTTGTGGATGTGGTTGGCAAAACAATCGGTCGTGGTTTTGCCGGTGTGGTAAAACGGCATGATTTTAGTGGGCCTCCAGGAAGCCATGGTTCAAATATGGGTAAAAGACCGGGATCAAGTAGCTCCTATCGTTCCCAAGGAAGAATTATTAAAAATAAAAAATTTCCGGGACACATGGGAACCGATTTACAAGTCATGAAAAACTTGGAAGTTGTTTCAGTTAATAAAGATGCGAATGTTGTATTGGTAAAAGGATCTGTGCCTGGAAAGGTGGGATCTTTATTGTGCATCAGAAAGTCAGTGAGATAACGCATGAGCAAACAAAAAGTAACTAAATCAGTTGATAGCGCTGTAGCGCTGCACACGCTTACTCCTGCTGAATTAAATATCGCAGATGCACGTAAAGATGTTTCTCCGGTATCAATGGCAGTGTATGTGCGTACCTTATTGCAAAATTGGCGCCAAGGCACTGTTGCTTGCAAGGGGCGTGCAGATGTTGCGTATTCTAATAAAAAACCTTGGAAGCAAAAAGGAACTGGGCGCGCGCGTGCGGGATCAGCTCGTTCACCACTCTGGCGAGGCGGTGGGGTAATTTTTGGTCCTCAACCACGCACTCGTATTTTAAAAACAAGTACTCAAGTTAAAAGAAATGTATTGAATGCTATTTTGTTCGATTTTCTTGAGCAAGGTAAAGTGATGGCCCTTGATTGGAACGTGTCTTTACAAAAACCAAAAACTTCAGCTGCGTATAAGTTTTTGAAAGATAATAAGTTGCAAGATGAAAAGGTAGTTCTTTTTTTACCCGCTCATGATCAATTGAGTTATTCATCATTTATTAATATTCCTAATGTGCAGATTTTATTTTTTGATCAGCCAAATGCTTATGATCTAGTAAATGGAACTCGCTGGGTTGTTCTGAAAAAAGATCTCGAGCAATTTAAACAAATGGTTTCACAATGGATTTAAGTATTTACGATATTATCGTTGGGCCTGTAATTTCAGATAAGGCTTATAAGCTTAATAAGCAATTTAAAAAGCTTGCTTTAAAGGTGCACCCGGCTGCAAATAAACCTATGATCAAAGAAGCTATCGAAAAACTTTTTAATGTAAAAGTTGATAAAATTAGCGTAATGGTTCGTAAGGGTAAAACAAAAAAAGCTCGTGGTAAAACGATCACGGGTAAGCTTATCAAAAAAGCAGTTGTTACATTGGCAGATGGTTACTCTCTTGATTTCCTTGATCAAGCAGGCGCCCATGTTGTTCAATCAGAAAATGCGCCTAAAGGATAAGGAGGTTAATTAAACATGGCAATGATTACAAAAAGACCGCGTAATGCATCCTTAAGATTTCAAACCTATTTGGATAATAGTGATATTACCAAAACCAAACCTGAAAAATCATTAGTATATGGTCTTAAAAAACGTGGTGGCCGTAATGCCTATGGGCGTATTACCGTTCGTCACCGCGGTGGTGGTGCATATCAAAAGTACCGAATGGTAGATTTCAAGCGTCAAGAGCGAGATGTTGAAGGTATTGTTAAGGCGGTAGAGTATGATCCAAATCGAAATGTACGTCTTGGATTGGTTTATTTTTTAAATGGTGCCAAAAGCTATATTCTTCTTCCTGAAGGATTAAGTGTAGGAAGTACTGTTATGGCCGGTGAAAATGTAGAGGCCAAAATAGGAAACTGCATGCCGATTCGTAATATTCCCGTAGGCTTCCAACTTCACAATATTGAGATTACTCCGGGTTCGGGTGGAAAATTATCTCGTAGTGCCGGCACCTCGGTACAATTAATGGCTAAAACGGATGATTATGCAACGCTGAAAATGCCATCTGGTGAAATTCGTATGGTTCCTTTGGCTTGCTGGGCAACCATTGGAGTGTTAGGAAATGCGGATTTCCAAAATATCAATTGGGGTAAGGCAGGAAGAACTCGCTATCGTGGTTTCCGCTCATCGGTACGTGGTATGGCAATGAATCCAGTTGATCACCCACACGGTGGTGGTGAAGGTCGTTCTAAATCTGGCTCACATCCAATGACTCCTTGGGGTAAAGGATGTAAGGGCACTAAGACAAGAACCCGTAAGAATCCATTAATTATTAAAAGACGTAAATAAGAATTAGAGGTCATATAATGGCAAGATCTGCAAAAAAAGGTCCTTTTGTTGAACCATCATTACTTGCTAAGGTTGAAAAGATTAAATCTTCAGGCAAAAGAGATGTAATCAAAACTTGGTCCAGAAGATCTATGGTATTACCTGAGTTTGTAGGACTTACTATAGCAGTCCACAATGGCAAAAAATTTGTTTCGGTTTTTATAACTGAAAATATGGTGGGCCATTATTTGGGTGAATTTGCTCCTACCCGTACTTTCCGTGTTCATAGTGGTCAAAGAAAATCTGAATCTGCGGCTGAAGGCGGTAAATAGAGGTTGCCCATTAGCGGGAAATAGAGTAAATTATATAGGACCATTAAAATAAATTTAAAATTAGTTAAAGTTACCTTAGAGGTTTTTGAGCATGCAATTTAAAGCCAAGGCTCGTTATGTACGTACTTCGCATTTTAAAATGCGGCCCCTTGCAGATGTGGTGCGGGGTAAAAATGTTGCGTATGCCCTAAATTGGTTAAGTACCTGTGCCTTGAAAAAGGCTGTACCACTTCAAAAGCTGATTAAATCAGCTGCGGCAAATGCAAAATCTTTGCAAAATATTGACGCATCCGATTTATTTATTAAAGAAGTGCGTGTGGATGGCGGTGCAATGTACCGTTATTTCAAACCGGGTGCTATGGGCAGAGCGAATATTTATCGCAAGCGCACGAGTCATATCAGTATCATCGTTGAACCCGTTATGAGTAAGGAAAACCGTGGGTCAAAAGGTTAATCCAGTAGGATTTAGATTAGGTATTTACCGAAATTGGGATTCTCGTTGGTTTGCTCGCAAATCATACGGAAAAGAAGTTCTTGAAGATTTTCAAATTAGAAAATTCTTATCAAGTGCGCTGAAAAACGCTGAAATCTCTAAAATTGAGATTGAAAAAGCGGGCGATGATAATATGAGAATTACGTTGCATTCGGGTAGGCCAGGAATTGTAATTGGAAAACGTGGAGCAGATATTGATTCTTTGCGAACAGAACTTGCTCGCCATTGGAATAAAAAAAACGTAGAAGTTTCAGTTCAAGAAGTTAAAACTCCTGAAATAGATGCAGTTTTGGTTGCAAAAGATATTGCTGAACAGTTGGTAAAACGTGGCAGTTTCAAAAAGGCAATGAAACGAGCGGCAATTGCTGCTATGAAGGCTGGGGCCAAAGGAATAAAAATTTGTTGTTCGGGTCGTTTAAACGGTGCGGAAATTGCCCGTGAAGAGTGGACTCGCGTTGGATCGATTCCATTGCATACTATCCGTGCCAAAGTTGACTATGGCTTTGCAGAAGCGCTGACTACGTATGGATTGATCGGGGTTAAAGTGTGGATTTGTACCGGTGAATATCAGCAGGCGGGTTATTAATTAGGATGCAATCATGTTGATGCCAAAAAAAACTAAGTTTAGAAAAGTACAGCGTGGCAATATGAAGGGCATATCAAAAGGTGCTCGCGATGTTGCTTTCGGTGAATATGGATTGCAGGCGGTTGAGCCGTGCTGGGTCACTGCGCAGCAAATAGAATCAATGCGAATTACCGTGGCGCGCAAGTTGCCAAAAACAGGAAAATTCTATTTACGCATTTTTCCGGATAAACCAGTTACAAAAAAGCCAGCTGAAACTCGTATGGGTAAAGGTAAAGGAAATCCTGAGTTGTGGGTTTCTGTGGTTAAACGTGGACGTATTATTTGTGAAGTAGCGGGTATGACGGAAGATGAGGCACGTAAAGCTTTGCATTCGGCCACCTATAAGCTGCCTGTTAAAACGAAGTTTGTAAAAAAAACAACAGAAACAGCAGTATAAGTTAAGGCAAATAAATGAAATCAACTCAATTTAAAGATGAAATGAATAAGCTTGAAATCAAAGATCTTGTTTCCAAGCTTAATGCGCTCAGACACGAATATTTTACGCTAAAGTTAAACTCTGCTACTTCACACATTAAGGATTATTCAGAGTTTAAGAAGATTCGTAAAAATATTGCCCGTGCGCTTACACTATTGCGTCAGAAGGGTGTCAAATGAATTCAAGTACAGAACAAAAACAGAAGCGCGTCTACACCGGTACTGTAATTTCCGACAAAATGGATAAAACTCTGGTGGTTAAGACGGAACGTACTTTTGTGCATGCTAAGTTTTCTAAAACGATGAAAAGTGTAAAAAAGTACAAGGTTCATGATGAAAACGAACAAGCAAAAGTAGGCGATGTCGTAGAATTTTATGAAGGTCGACCAGCTTCGAAGACAAAATACATGTACCTTAAGCAAGTGGTAAAACCAGCCGCAGGTCAGGAGTAAATTGTGAGTATTCAAAAAGAAACAAACTTAGAAGTCGCAGATAACTCCGGTGCGAAAAAAATGCGTGTAATATCCGTAGTTGGTAGCACGGGAAAAAAATATGCTGAATTAGGCGATTTAGTTAAATGTGCCATTAAGGAAGCGATTCCTGGTGGTGTGGTTAAGAAAAAACAAGTCGTTGAAGCGGTAGTGGTACGAGTGGTAAAGCCATTTAAACGTGAAGATGGTTCATATATCAGCTTTAGTGAAAATGCTGCAGTAATTGTTAAGGGTGAAAAAGGTGAGAAAGAGCCTGTTGCTACCCGTATTTTTGGACCGGTTGCTCGTGAATTGCGCGCACACTATCCAAAAATAGTGTCGTTGGCACCTGAGGTTGCATAAGGAATAAATATGGTTGCACGTATTAAGAAAAACGACACGGTAGTTGTGTTATCCGGAAAAGAAAAAGATAAAAAAGGTACGGTTATTGAAGTTTTACCTAAAAAGGGTAAAGTTTTAGTAAAAGATATTGCGATGGTTACCCGCCACGTAAAGGCGCGCAAGCAAGGCGAAGTTTCAGGTATTAAGAAAGAAGAACAGTATATTGATGCTTCGATTGTAATGCCCGTGTGCGCTTCCTGCAAATTACCATGTCGTGTGAATGCAAAGGTAATAGAAGGTGGCAGTAGAGTACGCGTCTGCAATCGTTGTGAAGAAATATTCTAATTAATGGCTGTAGGAAATAAATACCATGGAAAAAGCTCGCTTAGAAGAGTTATACACAAGTAAAATGCGCCAGAATCTTAAGAAAAATTTGGGACTTAAAAATATTATGGAAGTGCCTAAGATTTCAAAGATTGTTCTTAACGTTGGTGTAAAAGATGCTATTTCTGATAGCAAGGTTTTGCAATCAGTAATGGATACGATACAAAAAATTTCAGGACAAGCGCCAGTGAAAACTATTGCAAAAAAATCGATTGCTGGTTTTAAATTGCGTGCGGGAATGCCAATCGGGGTTAAAGTAACGTTACGAAAAAAGAATATGTATAACTTCTTAGATAAGCTTATTAATATAAGTTTACCTAAAACAAGAGATTTCCAAGGGGTTCCTGTTTCTTTTGATGGAAGAGGAAATTATAATCTTGGCCTTAAAGAGATAAGCATATTTCCTGAAATTAGTTACACGCCGGATCAAAAACAATTTGGTGTGAATGTTACCATTTGCACTACTGCTCGCACTAATGAACAATGTCATGAATTACTTAAAGAATTCGGCATGCCATTTCGAAAAGCATAGTAATTGATATAGATAGGGAAATAGAATGGCGAGAAAAGCGCTCATTGAAAAAACAAATAGAACTCCAAAGTTTTCAACACGTGAAAAAAATCGTTGTAAGCTATGCGGTAGACCTCGTGGTTATATGCGTATGTTTATGATGTGTCGTCTATGCTTTAGAAAAATGGCATTAGATGGGCTTCTTCCTGGTGTTAAGAAGACGAGCTGGTAAACTAATTTTAAGAGGATTATGAATGTCTATTGATGTAATCGGTGATTTTTTGACAATCATTAGAAATGGCCTCATGTCATCGAAATCATTTGTTATTGCTCCATTTTCAGGAATGAATTTGGAAATAGCTCAAATTTTGAAAGCTGAAGGCTTTGTAAAAGATTCTGTAGTAACCGAACAAGACGGTAAAAGATACATTAAGGTCTTTTTGAAATATGTTGACGGTGAATCGGTAATTCACGAGATTAAGCGCGTGAGCAGACCCGGAAGACGTGATTATAAAGGTGCCCGAGGTATTAAACCAGTAATTGGCGGATTAGGTCTTTCTATTTTGACCACCAGCAAAGGGGTAATTTCTCATAAGCAGGCTAAGGAATTGGGCGTCGGTGGCGAAGTTATTTGCACTGTTTGGTAAAGGTTAAAAGATGTCAAAGATCGGAAGAAAACCTATCGATATAGGTTCAGCAAAAGTAGAAATTAAAGGTAATGAAATACACTTCAGCGGAAAAAATGGTTCCAGTGTATTTGTGTTACCTGAAGGCATGACTGCCACCTTAAATGATAAACTATTATCTTTATCATTTGATAAAAATAATA
>BTUB01000031.1:0-12836 GCA_045863215.1 Candidatus Babeliales bacterium
CTATCCGTATGCTGGTGCTCTGGGTGGAGGAGTATCATGTGGCTTCCTTGCCTGGGCAACAGAAGCCGATTCGAGTAAATTTCAATATTATTCAATAAAAACGCTTGCAGCACTCAAAAATGGCTTTGTAACGCTATTCCCTTGTATGCAAGACCCTACTTTAGTTACCTTAATTAAACAAAAAACTGAGTAGTGGCATAAAAATAGGGACACTAGTTGAAGCAAAAAATAATTGTTTTGTTAATTGCCTTTTCTTGCAATTGTATGAATCCTCCCAAACAGGTGAAATTTGCGGATCAAGATTACAGCTATTTGGAGCTAGCGCAACGCATCTGTTCCCATTCTGAGCCTCTCATTCTTGATGTATGTGTTTCTTGTGGCAGTTTCCCGGTGACCACGGCTGCATCAGTTAGTATGTGCCCCCAATCATCGATTTGGTGTCATTTGGGTTTATCAAGCGCTACCTTTTGTGCTTTTTTGATTACCTGGATAAATACCACTCCTTTGCCGGAAGGATCTGCAAGCGAACAATTAGTCACAAAGCTAAAAAAAGATGGTGGCCATCTACTTCAACTCATTACGAAAGAAAAAAAACATGCATAATGATCAAAATACCACGATAGATATACTTAAAATGAAAGTTAATGATTTTGTTCAGGAACGGGATTGGCAACAGTTTCATTCTCCCAAGAATTTGAGCATGGCTATCGCAATTGAAGCTGCAGAACTCATGGAAGAATTCAGATTCATTTCAAGTGAAGAATCTATTAAGTTAACAAAAGAAAATAATACCAAAATTACCAATGAAATTGCGGATATTGTGATAGCAACTTTAAGCTTTTGCAATCTTTATGAAATAGATCTTACGAATGCAATCATAAAAAAATTACAACAAAATGCTGAAAAATATCCTATAGATAAATCAAAAGGTAGTAATAAAAAGTATCTTTTTCATCAAGAAAAATAATTACGTTTGTAAAAATTATTGCAAAACCATTGATTCTCTATTGGCAATTCATTTACCATGAAATTAGAAGTAATAGTCGTTGTTAGCCTAATCTTAAGAAGGAGAATCACATGGCTAAACGTAAAGTAGCAAAAAAAGCAGTGAAAAGAACCGCAAAGCGTAAAACTGCGAAAAGAAAAACTGCGAAAAGAAAAAGCGCAAAAAAGAAAGCAAAAAGAAAGGCCGCGAGGAAACCTGCTGGTTTTGATTTTTGGGCGTAATTTCGCTGAAAAATAGATGAGGCTCACCGGCAACGTGGAGCCTCGTTTATTTTTATCTCTCTATTTTCTCAGTAGTCAATTCATCCTGGTAGAAGATGTAAAGACTAACTACTGTTATACCAAAAGATATTAAGAAGGCCGCGCTAATAGTCTCGCCTAAAAATACACAACCCAATAGCCCTGCCAAAAACGGTGTAATAAATCCGGCAAACGATAAAAAGGTAGGCGAATAATGCGCTAAAAGATATGCATAAAGATTATATCCAATAAAATTAGCAAGAATAATCAATAAAAACATACACAAAAAAGCCATTATCACGGTGGTTGTAACAGCATCAAAATGAGTATTGAGCCATCGCCCCATCATATCCGGCTGGTGAGTATACCATCTAAAAGGTCCGCCGGTTTCAGTAAAAATAGCAGTGATAAGAGCCATAATGCCTCCTCCCCACATGCCAATTCCATTTATTAGCACAAAGCTATAGCCTCGATTTTGTGACAACTCTCGCACCACGAGCCAGCCATAACAGGCACAAGTTACACCTGCCAAGAGCACTAAATCAGGTAAGGAAAAATTCATAAAAGAAGCTGCTTGGAATTCTTTATAGCTAGTATAAAACATAATGGGAAGCATGCCGGCAAAACCCATCGTGAGCGCAATCCATTTTTGCATGGTAAGCTTTTGTTTAAACAATACATAGCAAAGCAATGCAGTGATAAACGGCGATAGATTATACAACAAAGCAGCCTTAGCTGAAGTGAGGTATTGCATAGCCCAGAATTCTAGCAAAAATGCACCATAAATATGAAAAAGCATTACCTGTGTAACTAATCCCCAATCTTTTTTAGCTATCCGCAATGTATGGCCTCTTATGAGTCTTACATATCCTAAAAGTAAAAAGCCGGCAAAAAACATGCGAATAGCTATAAAATAAAATGGTTGCATGTAATACAAAGAAGTTTTAGCAAGGATAAAAGTGCCTGCAAGCACCAGATAGGCAAGAATAATTAAAAACATAGAAAAGGTGCTTCCTTCATAATTTTAACTTTTAAAGAAAGATTACCTGAAAAACAAAAAAGCGCACATTTTAAATTATTTCACTATTGAACAAGTTGAAAATTGTCTTCATTTCTACAATTAGGGCATCTTAGTTTTGCTGTTTTGCCTAGTAATTCTACATAGCATGGATGGCACATTAATTTTTTGCAACATGAAGTAAGATAAATATTTGAAAAAGTAATTGTCTTACTCTCTTGTAGGCAGATCATGCATGAATCGTTTTCTTGCACTCGGTATTCTTGAGTTGCTTTTATTAAAGCACCAATGGGCTTCTGGCCCGATGCATGGTTATTAGCTACGTTTGTTATGAATACATTCGATTTAACAACTTCACACGCAACTCCATTTTGACCAAAGGAGATATCTAGTGTGTCATCCGCATGATATCGAACCATGACTATTTTTTCCACCCCATTCACAAGTCCCTTAGCAAAATAGATTTTTTTCCCATCCGGTTGAATCTGTGGTGTAGACATTCCGATATAACTACCATCCATTCCCATTTGCACCATCTGCGGGTAAACCCTGGGATCTCTCTCCATTGCATGAGATAGAAAGATTAAAATCATTGTAAGCAGTAATAAAAATTTCATGAGGTTCCTTAGTCTTTTTCCTCAATCTTAATCTGATCATCAACAAGTCTAATTCGTTCAATTTTCACCGCAGCACCGGTCGTAGTATCAATCTCTATCCAGACACCACACAAGAGCATGGGCCCTTCAGTTTCAACCGCATAGCGCGTGGGCATCTGATGCATAAATTGCTGGATTATCGGCTCTTTTTTCATGCCTAGGCTGGAATCTAAAGCACCCACCATACCAAGATCAGTAATAAATGCAGTGCCATTCGGCAGTACTCGCTCATCTGCAGTCTGTACATGAGTATGAGTTCCAACTACCGCACTCACTCTGCCATCAAGATAATAGGCAAAGCAGGACTTTTCAGCCGTAGTTTCAGCATGGAAATCTACTAAAATAGTATTAGTTTTATCTTGCAAATAAGTAAGAATAGAATCAATCGTACGGAATGGACATTCAATATGCTCTTTCATAAAGATTCTACCCTGCATATTCACCACCGCAACGGGTTTACCTTTAACTTGAATCAGCTTGATGCCCACACCGGGAACTCCGGGCGGAAAATTTGCCGGGCGAATTAGGTCATCATGAGCATGCATGTAGGGAATAATATCTTTTTTATCCCAAATATGATTGCCAGAAGTTACTACATCCACTTTTAAATGCTTAAAATAGTCCATAATGCGTGGAGTGATCCCTTTACCATCCGCAGAGTTTTCACCGTTCACAATGGTTGCATCAATCGCATATTGCTCTCGCAATCTATTAATATGCTTTTGCAGCATCACACGGCCGGGAGCGCCTACCACATCACCAATGACTAATATTTTTATATTCATTTATCTTGCATACTCCACGGCTCGCTTTTCACGAATCACATTCACTTTAATTTGACCGGGGAAACTCATCTCGTGCTCAATCTTGCGAGCAATATTGCGCGCCAACAATATTGCTTTTTCATCATCCATTTGATCTTCTTCTACAATAATACGCACTTCTCTTCCTGCTTGAAGCGCATACGCTTTTTTGATTCCTTCAAAGGATGCGGCAATCTCTTCCAGTTTTTCCAAACGTTTAATATACGCAGTAAGCGTTTCACGCCGTGCACCTGGTCTAGACGCAGAAATAGTATCTGCAATTACTACAATAATTGCATAGATCGAAGCAAAAGGAACCTCTTCATGGTGCGCAGCAATTGCATTTACTACAATAGGATCTTCTCCGCATCTTTTGGCAATTTCGCCTCCAATCATTGCGTGTGGACCTTCTACTTCTGCACTTACGGCTTTGCCAATATCATGGAGCAAGCCAGCACGAAGTGCTATGGAACCATCAAGACCCAATTCTTCTGCAATCATACGTGAAAAGAGACCCACTTCTTTACTATGATCAAGTACATTTTGTGAATAAGAAGTTCTAAAAAACAGTTTTCCTAATGCCGTAATAATTTCCGGATGAATCCCTTGCAAATTAAACTCAAGCACCACTTGGCGGCCATATTCTTGGATCATATCTTCTAATTCACGTTCGCATTGTGCAACCGTTTCTTCAATACGTGTTGGGTTGATGCGGCCATCAAGAATTAATTTTTCTAAAGTTCGGCGTGCAATTTCTCTACGAATTGGATTAAATCCTGAAATAGTAATAATTTCAGGTGTTTCGCCAATCACAAATTCCATCCCTGTTGCCATTTCAAGAGCTTTAATATTTCTGCCTTCTTTACCAATGATGCGTCCTTTCATTTCATCATTCGGAAGATGGACCACACTTGAAGAATGAGGCGCCACTTGATCGGCCGTATATCGCTGCATAGCTGTTGCTAAAATTTGGACTGACTTTTCTTTGGCAGTATGCCGTGCATCCTCTTCAACCTTCTGAACCCACTTTTGAGTAGAGAGCTTTACCTCATCTTCAAGCATATGCATAAGTGAGATTTTTGCCTCATCTTTGGTCATGGTGCTGGTGCGCTCCAGCTTTCCAACCAGATCGGTATAAACGGCTTTAAGCTTAGCTTCATTGGCACGCAAACTATCTTCAACACGCAAAAGATTCCGTTCTTTTTGTTGCAGTTCACGCTTAAGCTCATCATTATCTTGCTCTTTCTTTTCAATAGCCTCATAACGACTATTTAATTTAGCCTGTAAGCGCTCTATTTCAGCCCGATCTCGCTTCATCTCAGCATCAAAATCAGCACGCTTTTTATAAATTTCATCTTTGACTCTCAAAAGTGCTTCTCGCTTTTCATTTTCGATTTCACGTCGAGCATTTTTTAGCTTTTCTTCAGATTCAGATAGCATTTGATTAGCAAGTGAAAGCCGTTTTTTTGCATAGAGAAGCAAAAAAATGCTAGCTATGATACCCACTATGCCTATGATGCTAAATAACAAGGGTATTAATGTCATTTGGTTCCAATTCATTTCAAATAAAAAATTAAATAACGATAATTAAACAAAAAACCACCCTATAAAAGGATGGTTAAAAACAGAGTAAAAATTGTTCTAAATATGCAATTTAGCGACGCACTAGTGCTAAAAATTCTTGTTCAACACGATCAATAAGTTTTTTATGACACTCATCTGTATATTCTTTGTTGGATTCCAGCGAAAGCATTTTACTTGCCAATTGTAGCGCTACCAATACTGCTATACGCTTTTGATCAACATGTACCGCTTTTGCTGAAATTTCTTTCATTAAGGCATCAACATGTGCTGCTGCCTGAGTAATTTGAGCTTGTGATTCATCACTTACGATCGAATAGTGATCACCAAAAATTAATAACTTATAAGTATTTTTCATAGTATTAACTTTGATTTTCAACTAATGCATCGATACTCTTTATCAAATCATCAACCACTAACTTGGTTAATTGTCTTTCTTGCTTAAGCTCATCTATTCTCCGAGTATCATCTTGCAATGCATTTTCAAGCATTGCAAGCTTTGCGGTTAATTGAGCATTTTCTTCAGCAATTTTTGCGTTTTCTGTTTTTAACTCTTTTGCTTCTTCACTTAACACAGCATTTTCTGCCATTAATTCTCGTGCTCTTTGAGCAAGCAACACTAGCTTTTCTTCTAACAGCTTTAGAGCGTCCATTATTCCCCCGTATTGTTATACTTTCAATATCAGGGGTATTTTAAAAAACTGTGCCAAGCAAAGTCAACAAAATCTAATTATTTTGTGATAAAGCAATTAATTGATTGAATGCTTCTGGCTCACAAATGGCCAATTGGCTCAACATTTTGCGATTAAGACCCACATTGGCAGTCTTTAAACCATGAATAAATTTACTATAAGAAACGCCTTGCGCATTGGTTGCTGCTTTGATACGTGCAATAAACAATCCACGCATATCACGCTTTTTAAGCTTGCGACCCTTAAAAGCAAAAGCCATTGCACGTTTTAAAGTTTCAGATGCACGCATGAAGACATTTTTTCTTTGTCCCCAAAAGCCCTTAGTCTTTTTTAATAATCTCTTATGACGTTTTTTTGTTACTGTTCCACGTTTTACGCGTGACATAATTAAATCCCCAAATCTAAATTATATTAATCGTTAGGTAACATACGCGCAATACGACCCACATCTACGGGGTTCACATACGCTGGCATACGCAATTGATCTTTGCGCTTTGCTTTCTTTTTGGTTAACAAGTGACGACGAAACGCTTTAGCACGTTTAATCAATCGTTTACTAATTTTTTTGAAGCGCTTCTTAGCCGAAGAGCGAGTTTTCATTTTAGGCATAATAAAAAAGTCCTATTAAGCTATTTAATGTTCTTTAAGAAGTAGATGCGTGACCATAATGATCCCAATTTGGCATCAGCTTCTTGTCCCAAATTTTTTAACAAATCATGTTCTTCAAAAGTTTTGTGAATCTTGTCAAAGATTTCGGTTCCACGCTCAAGTTTTGTTGCGTTTTCTCGACCCTTGAAAAAAAGTGTAAACTTTACTCGTTTACCTTCTTTTAAAAATTCGATTGCTTGACGCATCTTAGTTTGAAAATCATGTTCACCGATTTTGGCGCCAATTTTTACTTCTTTAACTTGAATTACTTTTTGATGTTTTTTTGCTTCATGTTGTTTCTTCTTTTTCTCATAAAGAGATTTGCCAAAGTCCATTACTTTAGCAACCGGCACCCCTTCACGACCCTCTTCAGAGATTATCACCAAATCAAGACCTGCCTCTTGAGCAAGCTTTAACGCTTCCCCACGAGAAACAGTACCAAGATTACGTCCATCTTCCGCAATCAATTGAAGACGCGGTGCACGAATCTTTTCATTGAGCAAGGGCCCAACTTCTTTCTTTTCTTTTGGATTAAAATTTCCTTTATTAGATATATCCATATTCACTCGAAATCACTCTTCTTTAAGTGTTGAAGGTGCATTCTTGCCACTATTCATAGCAATAAGCGTTTTATTCAAAATCTGTTCAGAAGCATCTTTATTTGTTTTCAAGAATTGCAATGCCTGGTCTCGTCCCTGTGCAATCTTATTATCCTCAAATGAGAACCAAGATCCTGATTGCACAATTATATTATTTTCAATTGCAGCATCAAGCAATTCTAACTCTTTACTTATTCCTTCACTAAACAGAAGATCCAGCTTTACCTGTCTAAACGGAGGAGCAACTTTATTTTTTACGATTTTCACTACAATGGTATTACCAATATGGCGCTCATCTTTTTTAATACTTGCGATTCGACGCACATCCAAACGAAGAGATGCATAAAATTTTAATGCATTACCTCCTGTGGTAGTTTCCTTAGGAGCAAATGGCATTGCGCCGATATTCTGGCGAACTTGGTTGATAAAAATCAAAACCGTTTTTGATTTATGCACCACCGGAGTAAGCTTACGCAATGCTTGTGACATCAAACGCGCCTGCAGCCCCATATGAGAATCCCCCATATCACCTTCTAATTCCGCCTTTGGAACAAGTGCTGCCACAGAATCTATTACAATTATATCCACTGCACCGGAACGAATAAGCATTTCTGCAATATCTAATGCCTGCTCACCATAATCAGGTTGAGAGACAATCAGATCATCAATATTAATACCCAATGAAGCAGCATACACCGGATCCATCGCATGCTCAGCATCAATGAAGGCACAAATGCCACCACGTTTTTGAGCTTGGGCAATTGCATGCATTGCTAAAGTGGTTTTTCCTGAAGCTTCAGGCCCATAAATCTCAACAATACGGCCTACAGGTAATCCACCAATACCAATTGCATGGTCTACTAAAATAGAACCGGTAGAAAGAGCTTCTACTCGGGTATTAGGAGCTTTGCCCAGAAGCATCACCGCACCACTACCATACTCTTTATCTATCTGAGAAAAAGTTACCTCAAGTGCTTTCTTTTTGAGGACTATTTCACTTGAATCTACGGGTGCCTTAGCCTTTGCCGTAGCCTCTTTTGCTGCATTAATTTTCATATTGTATTTCTTTACTGTTCGTTTCGGATCAGAGATTCATTTCTGTTAATTTTAGCATTTCTATATAAAGAAGCAACAAATCCGGCCATAGTCAAAGACTTTTTCTGGCTAGAAAGACCGCTTTGCAACTCTTTCTTTTTCGTTTCAAAGAGCACTGCATCAAAGGGAGCCACTTCATCAAGGCGAATAATATACGCATTTTTATTATTTTGATAAGCGGTTACCCCTCCAATATTTTCTAATTGAAACATTTTTCCCAGATCAACGCCTTTTTTGATAAGTGCTTGCTTTTCGGTATCTTCCTCTTTGGCAGTATGAGAATGGCGAAGCATGCCCGTTTTTTCAAATTTCAGCTCATTTTTGAGCTCTTTATAAAGTCCTTCTTTGTTTACACGAGCAACAATAGTATTTAATTCTCTTTGAGCTTTATCCACGTAGTAATCTTGCAATACTCGTTCCTTTTGCACTTCTAAAGCCGGTAAAAAACTATTTTTGATTTCCACCAAGGTTATTGCATAGCCACGTATCTTATCCGCATATTTAGGAACTTCATTTTTATCTATAAAATAAGCAGAATCATTTTTGCGAAGCTTGAAGGCAGTTTTTGATAAGAGTGATTCATCGGCAATAAGATCTTTGAAAGCTTCATCAATCCCACCCTTGTTTTTAGACAATTCAACAATAGCAGCTTTTGGATTAGGCTTACTTAGTGCAGTACGCATATCTGCAGAAAACTGTTCATTAAACTTCTTATTTACCAAATGCTCTTTAATATCAGCAGCAACTTGAGTAAGGGGTTTATATGTAGGCGCTTTTTTACCCACTAACTGTACAATCTCAAAGCCCTCATTTGTTTTAATTACTGCTGAAACATCACCTTCTTTGGCGAGTGTGAAAGAAGCCTTTTCAAAATTTCTATCGTGTGTTCCTTTTGAAAAGTAAGGCATTAATCCGCCTTGAGAGCTGGTTTTAGCATCTGCTGAATGTTCTTTTGCAAGAGCTGCAAAAGTTTCAGGATTTGCTATGGCTTGGCTCCGTATTTTTTCTACTTTTTTATAAACTTCTGTTTCTTGAGAACCAATCGGTACATTTAATAAAATTCGGCGCACTTGCACTTGAGTCGGTTTATCTATATAAAGCGTTTTATTCGTATTATAATACTGCTCAATTTCTTGATCAGATACTTTGATTCCATATCCAGTTGGGCCAAAACTGTATATTTTTACAAAGCGTTTTTCAGGCACATGATATCGCTTTTCTTGAGAGCTGGCAGACTTATAATATGATTGAAGCTGTTCATCCGTTACCGGTTCTTTTTTCACACGATTTAAAATTTGATCGCCTGAAATTGTAGCAATTGAAAATTTTCTTCCTAAAAATGTTTGCCAAAATTGCTCCTTGAGTTCGAATTCAGGAACATACACTGAATGCTCAACCAATTTTTTGAGAGTTTCTCTTTGTGCTGCTCTCTTCGTTTCTGAAGCAAAATCAGCAGTAGTAATTCCTACTCTTCTATGATATTCAGTAAGTGTTAAAGGATTGATTCCGCCCAATGAATGATCCCAGGTGAAAAAGGGCGCCATCTCAGAAAGTTCTTGATAAACAAACATTGGATCGTTTAATCTTTCTTGGGCTTTTTCATCACTTATTTTAAATCCGAATTGCGTGTTAGCATCATTAAGCAATGCTTTTCTGGTTAATGAATTGAGCGCAAGTATTTTAGGATCAGTAGACATTCCCATCATCTGTAAATAAAGATCCGCATATTGGCCATATTGAGCACGAAGCATTTTCATGCGTTCTTCTTGATCTGTCACGGCTCTTATAAAATCAGGTGCAAAAAATTTGGTATTATTTACTTGAAGTACCCATGCACCATTTTGATTATTGCCACCAAAAATATTCTTCAATACTTCTACAATCGAAAATACTCCGGTTACGGCCAAAAGGGTGACATATAATCCCACTTTATAAGCACGTGTTTTAAAACTTCTTCTTATAGTAGTTATCATAATAATCCTTTCTTACGCTGTCATTTTTCTGGGATAGATCTTAATATTTTTTTCTTTAATATGTTCCAGCCGAGCTATTTCACTCGCTATTTTTTGTACATCTTCCTTGTGAGAATATGAACCAGTAATTATCTGATGCCAGGTGCATGATTCCCCTGTAGAATTTTGACTCACGCGTTCAATCATTTTCACATCAAATCCACGCGCCTTAAGACGGTTCAACATATTTTTGCCCTCTGCCAATGTTGAGGAAGAAAATCCGGCAAGCTCTGCAAAATATTTTGGATCTGAAGTTTCTTGAACGGTTACCAAATTTTCAGCTTCCGGCGAAATTTCTTCAGATTTTTTTTGATTTTCTAAATTTTCAGAAATTTCAGTATCAGGTTCATTTTCTTCAGAATCTTCACTGTCATCTTTAGTTTCATACAAAACACACATCGATGAATAAATATGATCAGCCAATGAGTCTTGATCCGCCTTATATGAAAATTCCTCAGCAGCTCTTTTTTTTCCTAAAAAGTAACCGCTTATAAAAATAAAGAAAGAAAACGCAAGAATGCTTGCAAGCAGCAAACTCATCTGTTTCTGGTTCAAACTAAACTGAAATTCGTTATGCAGAGATTTTTTTTCCGTCATACATCTCTCCGATTTGGATCAAAGCAATTCATTTTTTTTATCTGCTCCAATAGTTGATTAATATATAATTCAGGATCATTACCCGTCAAGTTAAAATCGAGACAGATGCTGCGAGTATCATTGCAATCAGAAATTGCTTTCTGAAGACTATCCTGCAAATAAGATCCAAAAGTAATCTGCCGCTTGGCGTAATTTCGAGTTTTTTGCGCAATCACTTTTGCAAGCTCTTTATGTTTAATTTCAGAAAAATCACCTTCAATCAGATAACGAATAATATCATCATACCCGATAATCTTTTTATTGATAAGAAACTCTTGCCATTCAGTACCCATTAATCGTTGCGTTTCTTGGATCCATCCTTGTTGCAGCATTATGAGCGTGCGATTATTTATAAGATCGTATAACTCTTTCCTATCACGCGAAAGTGATACAAAACAATAAGAAGCCAAGGGTTGATAGTGTGGTTCTTGTTCTGATGGCCTCATTCCCGTTGTGAAATAAATAACCAACGCACGATTTATTCTATATATATCATGGGGATGAATACGCAATGCACGTTTTGGATCAATTTCATATAATTGATTCCACCGCTCATGCTCAGGCGCTAACTTGGCTTTTGCTTTCTTTTCTTGGCTATGACTAATAGATGCTGTTCCTTCCGGAGGAAAAAATAAAGAATATAAATAAAAGCCCGATCCACCTACTAAGAGCGGAATATTATTACGAGCCCAAATAGTTTTTAAGGAGGTAATTACTCTATCCCTATACTCAGTAACGCTTATTAAGCGTGGCTCATTAATGATATCAAACAAATGCTGCGGAATTGATGAATTGCGCCAATCAGGCTTTGCTGTTCCAATTGAAAGAGGGGTGTAAAGTTGTCCCATATCTGCATTTACAATTTCCGCAGGAAGTTTTCTGGCAAGCAATTCCGAAAAAGCAGTTTTTCCAACCGCAGTGGGACCAAATAATATGATCATGCAATTTCGCAAAATAGTATCCCTAAAAAAAGGCAAGGGCTTGAAAATGTCAAACCCTTATTGAATTTTAAAATAGGCAAAATATAAAAATATTGCAACTAAAAGGCTTTCTAAGCAGTTGGAGTCATCTTTGCAGAAGATGAAAGCACGTGGTTTTGAGGAGTATAACTTTCTTTATCAAAAAGTGCACGTAAACATTCAACAGCCTTTTCTTCACGCATATTTTGAACCAACGATATTTCTTGAGCCAATAACATTTCTGTTTGCTGTAATAAAGCTTTTTCACCAAAAGAAAGCTCTTTGTATATCGACATATTTTTAAGATCTCGGTAAATTTTGCAAATTTCTATCAAATCACCAGTCCGCAATTTACATTGATAGTCTTTATTGCGCTTATTCCAATTGGTGGCATTTTCTTGTGAAATTTTTTTTGAGGGTTCCATAAGTATTTTAAAGATATCATTGATATGTTCGGAAGAAGAGAGCCTTCGAATCCCAATAAGAGTCACATTATGCGTAGGCACTAAAATAGTAACATCTTTATTAAGAAACTTAAGCTCGTAAAAACAGGCTTGGTTGCCTGCTACTTGCTTATTTACAATGTCATTGATTTGTGCGACGCCATGACCTGGGTACACAACTTTCTCATTTTTACAAAATGTTGCAGCTTTTATTCGTGACGACATGGATTGCCCTTTCTTTTGTTAAAGGGGGGTCCACTTTTCGAATAAAGCTTTTACTCAGTAAGCTTAAAATAGTATATCATCTTTGGTAATTTTTTTGATACATTCTTCATATATTTTTCTAAAGTCAGCATTGAATCGATATAAATAAAAATAAAAACAAATTCGGCCTTAAATTTAAATATTAGTGCAACAGTTGTAATTTATGCCACGCACTTAGAATGTTT
>BTUB01000032.1:0-12045 GCA_045863215.1 Candidatus Babeliales bacterium
ACAAGCGCTTATTCTTATTGATGTTTGGTTTTATATTAAAAATGAGGAATTTGTAAACACCAAGCTTCAGGAATTAATTGCAGCGGGAATGAATCCAAATCTAGAAAAAGCTTGGGGAGGGACATTACTACTTAAGGCAATAGAACAAAGAAATGCTGATGCGGTGCGTATGTTGCTTGCGGCAGGGGCAAATCCTAATCTGCGAAACTTTCCTTTAATTGATGCGGTGCTATTTGGAACCAGTGAAATTGTAAAAGAGCTTTTAAATGCCGGAGCGGATCCAGATATACGGTATCAACAAGAACGAACAGAAGCTGGCGAAAATTTACAGGGAATGACTCCCTTAATGCTTGCAGTAACGTATGGAAATGTGCTGATGGTGCAGTTGCTGATTGATGCGGGGGCAGATATTACTTTAAAAAATCAGGCGGGGCGGACGGCGCTTGATATTGCTATCGCACATGGAAAGCAAGAAATTATAAACTTATTAAGTAAACAAAAGTTACAATAGTAGAAAATTATGAAGTTTAGATCGAGAGCATTACTTTTAGTTTTTTCTTTGACTGTCTTAGCAACAAGACCTGCTAATGAAGGAGCAAAATTTCAAATTACTCCCGGCAATATAAATAAGCCTGATTTTAAAGGAAATACCTCTTTAATAACGGCTTCGGGTGCCGGAAATAAAGAATTAGTACAAAGCCTTCTTAATGAAAAAGCAAATGTAAACTACGCCAATCGAGGTGGGTATACCGCTTTAATGTTTGCGGCGGCGAATAATCATGCTGACATTGTATATTTGCTTTTAAAATCGGGAGCGAATAAACATCAAAGAAATTTACAGGGAAAAATTGCTTTGCAGATTGCACAAGAAAGTGGAGCGCATGAAGAATTAATAAATCTTTTAGAGCTTGGCGATATAGAGAAGATTAAATAATAAAAGGAGGAGTTGTGAAGCAGTTTATCATTTTGCTAGCCATATTTTTCTTTAATGGTAATTCAATGTATAGCATGGAAAAGCCACCTAAAAAAGGTTTATTTACCAGGGGCGCAGAACGTGCCAAACAACTATTCTCTTCTTCTCCATTGACTTTGCAAAAAGCAAATAAAGAATTATTAAAATTACTTAACTCAAAAAAAGATTTAACGTTAGAAAAATTACAACTCTTGTTGGCGGCCGGAGCGGATATAAATATTATCAATAGAGATGGTAAAACTGCATTAACTAAAGCCCTTGAAGAAAGTGCGTCAACTTCGCTTATTGAGTTTTTAGTCAATAATAAAGCTTATATTCAGGATAGTATATTTCTGATCCATGCGGCTGCTGATAATAATCTCAAAAAAGTACAATTGCTTCTCAAGGCGGGTGCAAATGTAGATAAACAAGATAAGGGCGGGATTACTGCGCTTTGGTGGGCCGTCTATCATATTAATTATGACATGGTAAAAGCTCTTGTAGAAGCAGGAGCAGATGTAAATATCACAACTGTGGGAGGAGGCAAGCCTTTATTAAACACCATCGATAGCATATCTAAAAATCCTGAAATGGTAAAAAAAATTATGAATCTATTGCTTAGCCATGGGGCAGTTATTGATGAAGAAGTTTTGAATAAAGCTAAAAAAGTTGGCGGTGAAAAACTCTTAAGTGTAATAAGTAGAGTGCCAGAGAAACTTAAGAAAAAATTGGAGTAAAATGAAGAAAGTAAACTTTCTCATATTTTTGAATTTAACATTAAGTATTGTAAATTCACATGCAATGCAAGGTTGGAGAGACTGGATTAGAGGCAATGTGGAAACACAATTGCAAAATATTGGTCTTACCCAACCCAAGCTCACCCCTACGGAAGAATTAAAGCAGATTGTTGAGCGTGAGGGGACCTTCAAAAATGTGGATATCAAAAAAATCAAAGAGCTGATCGCATTGCAAGCCGATGTGAATGTGGTTGGAAAAGATGGCAAAACTCCCTTATTCTTAGCTATTACTGATAATAATCCTGAATTAGTACGATTGTTTGCTGAATTTGTAAAAGCAGATATAAATAAACAATATGGGGCTGAAGGATTTACTCCACTGGCGATTGCTGCATATGAGGGGAGAGTTCAGTTAATACCGATTTTGCTACGATTTGGTGCAAGAATTGATACTCGTGATAATCAAAGAAATACGCCTTTAATGCTCGCTGCACGAGTTGCCGATCAAAATGATTCTGTTGCTGTATCAAAAGCATTACTAAATGCCGGAATTGATATTAATGCACAAAATAATGCCGGAGAAACTGCGCTTGCCCGTGCGGTGCAAAGAAAAAATTATCCTTTGATTGAATTTTTGAGTACTCAAGGAGCCGATAAAACGCTTAAAAATAATCAAGGAAAAACTCCTTTAGACCTTGCGCAAGCAAATAATGATCAAGAAGCAATAAATCTTTTAGAAAAAAAGAAATTGTTATAAGTAATAAAAATGATTTACTCTTTTAAAAAATTAATCTTTTTTAAAAGAGTAAATCTATGATTTTATCCCTATCAGGCACCATCAAAGATTGTGCCGATTCAGTTCTTACTATTGAAGTAAATGGAGTGGGTTATGCGGTGCACGTGCCGCAACCTTATTTATTTCCGTTGGGCCAACAAGCGAATGTATTGGTTCACATGCATTGGAATTCTGAAAATGGCCCGTCTCTTTTTGGATTTGCTAATAATTTAGAACGCTCAGTCTTTTTGATGATCACGAGTTGTTCAGGGCTTGGTCCAAAACTTGCAATGGCAGTGCTTGCACAATTAGGAGCCTCAGAATTTTTAGAAGCGGTGCAGGCTGCTAATGAAGATGCGCTTTCAAATGTGAGTGGTATTGGAGCAAAAAAAGCAGAGCAAATTATTGTGCAATTAAAACACAAAGTTGCCAAATTAGTGGAGAGCGGTGTTGCGCTGGGATCCTCCCAAACGCTTGAAAAGCGGCATGAGATTTCGCAGGTGCTTAAATCGCTTAATTATTCACCACAAGAAATTAGAGCCGCAATGGCGTATGTGAATGATAAGTATCCACAAAATTCAGTTGCTTTCGATCAACTGGTGCGCCATGCACTAGCATTTTTAGCAAAGCGAGTTTAAGATCTATTTGTTTCTTGATGCGCTTTCATTGTTTCTAAAATAACAGTGGTAGCATAAGGTTGAAAATTACTGATGCTCATATTTAATAGATTAGAATGTTGGATTTGGGCTTGAATATGTTGCGATTTAAGGGTTTGATAAATTTCAGAGAGCTGCTCTTTTTTTGTTTCATTCGACTCTTCATCTATTTGTTGCTTTATATTGGCAAGATTTTTTTTGTTTGCCTTCAATAAATTAGCATCTTTAGCAAGAATATCTTGTAATTTATTTTTGGTATTGCCATCAATTGCTTCTTGTAGTTTCATTTTTTGGAGTGCATTCTGATGTTCCAGCTCTGCTTTCTTTTTTCTGCAATATTCAAACGGCAAATTATAAAAAATTTTTTGTGCGGCGCTATACCCAAAATAGCAGGTGAGTGGAATTCCTTCAGTGATGATGAAAGTGATTGCAGCTTGTTGAAATGTATCTGCAAGTTTTGATTGAAATGTATTGCTTGGATCATTTAATTTTCCAATATGCTTGGCTGCGGTTTGCGCAAGAGTAAGTAAAACGGCATTTTTGGTTATCAATCTTAAGGCTTGCAGGTCTTCTTCATTAAATTCTACAAATGATTCAGGGATTCTATAGTTTTGGTTCATACGTGGCAATTCTTCTGCATCTTCATTTGCTTCATTTTGTGCAGCTCTCGCATTTTGTTGATTCCTAGCATTCATTATCACATGTGCTAGCTGCCTGTGGACATGGTTATCATTTTCAGGATTCATAGCCCATGACAGACCAAAGTTTAAGATAATTAGGGTGAATAAAGCCTTTAATTGCAGATGCTTGCTCATGATTGTACTTTCCTTATCTTGGTTGCAGTTTTTTAAGCAATTCCATTTCTTTTTTGTGCATTATTTTATAATCGTTATCTTCAATATGATCATAGCCGAGCAGATGGCAAATACCGTGCACCAATAATCGTTGTATATGTTTTTCAAACGTAGTTTCCCATTTAGGTAAATCATTTTGAATATATTCAGGAGCAAGTATAAGATCTCCTAAATTTTTGTCATCATCAGATTTCACTTTAATGCGTTGGCCAGCTTTTAAAGCCGTATGATAGGGGAAAGAAAGCACATCAGTAGGTTTATCTTTGTGTCGATACTTTTTATTGTATTTGCGGATTGTAACATTATTGGTAAGCCAGATGCCCAGATCAAAATCCCCATAATCAATTGCATCTAGAATTGTTTGTGCATCTGTTTTTAATTTGGCTACATCAATTTTTATTTTGCGTTGGGTGTTGCGGATAGTGATCATAATGCCTCATAAAAATTTTTTTATTTTTAAGCTCGACCTGTCCGACGAAGCCTTGGCGCAGTCGGAAACGAACGACTTCTTGCCCCGTTCGCCTCGACCGAGACGTAAAACGCCGAGTGGAGAGGTCTTATTTAACTTCCAATTTTACCGTTGCAATCCAATTATCATCTAATTGATGGATTGCGGCTTCATGTGCTTGAGATGTAAAGTTTATCTCTTGCGCATGTGTAATGCCGCGTAGCAACTTTTCTTCATGTTGCAACTGATGCATTATATGATTTTCCGGCATTGAAATGGTTAATTTTTGTAACGGCACTTTAAGCGAAAGTTGTTTTTCAGTTTTGAGTCGACGTACATGCGCAATAACCTCAATGAGCATCTCCATCAACTGTGCACTTTCTTTAAACTCATAACCCTGTTGGATTGCGTTGTAGCGTAGTTGATGAATGCTCGGTGTGCCAATTTGTTTTTCATAGAGCATACCATACAGATGCTCAGTGATGTGGGGCAAATACGGTGCATACCATTGCAAAATGCGCAAGCCAACCTGAGAAAGCGTCCAGCGGGTTGCTTTAACTTCAAACTCGGTATAATTTTCTGGTTTGAATAATTGATCTTTGATCAACTCAAGATAATTATCACAGAAATTATTCCAGAAGAATTTTTCAATAGTATCAAGCGCTAAGCCAAATTCATTTTGTTCAAGATACATTTGATAGCGTGTGAATGTTTGGGTGGCAGTGTGCAAGATCCATTCATTAATGATGCCTAATGGTGTGGTTGGTTGTTCTTGAGGAATCACACTCACATGTTCATGAATAAAACGGAAAGCATTCCACATTTTAGTTACCAAACGTTGGCCAATTTTAAGTTGACCTTCGGAAAAGGCAATATCTTGGCCTAATCCGCCTGAAGCGGTCCAATAGCGGATCACATCTGCCGGGTATCTTTCTAATAATCCTGTAGGAGTGGTAGAAGCATTTTCTTTAGATTTAGATAATTTTTCTTTGCTGTCAGCAAGCACGTGCCCCGAGATTACGATATTATGCCATGGGATAGTTTCATCATGCATCCATGATTTTACAATCGTATAAAAGGCCCATGTTCTGATAATATCATGCGCTTGCGGACGCATAGACATAGGAAAAAACTCTTTTGATTTTATTGAATCAAAAACTGACTCAACTTCTGGGTACAGAAGTTGTAAGCATATATACGGAGTTACTGATGAGGTATTCCAGGTATCCATCACATCTTTATCCGGCACGATATCCGAGCTTTTGCATTTTGGGCATGGTGCAGAATAAGGCGTTTCTTGTGGATCAATAGGCAGTTGATTGTAGCGCGGGGTGATTACGGTTTGGCAGCTTAAGCAGTGCCATACTGGAAATGGAATCCCAAAAAAGCGCTGGCGTGATAAGCACCAATCCCAGCCGATATTTTCTACCCAGTTTATGTACCTGGATTTCATATAGGTTGGATACCAGTTGATCTTATCTGCAAGTTCAATAAATTTCTTTTTGTGATCAATAAGATTTAAAAACCACTGTGGGAGCATCACATATTCGATCTCTTTTTTGCAACGCTCGTGAACGTTTACTGCATGAGTAATTGCTTTTTGGCCAACAAGAAGACTGGCTTTTTGCAATTCTTCAAGCACTTTTGCGCGTGCACTAAACACGGTGAGACCCGCAAGAATGCCGGCTGCCGGTTGCATACGGCCATCAAGCCCAAGCATCGGGCGATATTTTAATTTGTGTTTTTTGAACCATTCAATATCGGTTTTATCACCAAATGTACTGGTCATTACTAGGCCAGTGCCTTTATCTATAAGTGCTTTTTCGTCAGCTAAAATAGGTACTTTGTGCTCAAAGAGTGGAACCGTAGCAAAGGTGCCTGCCAAATGGGTGTAACGAGAATCATTCGGATTATAAAGAAGGGCATTTACGGCCGGAAGCAGTTCCGGACGTGTGGTGCCCACGATTAAATTGTTTCCTTTTTCATCCTTGAAAACTACATCATTAAAGGTGGATGGTTTTTCTATATCATCAAGTTCCGCTTGTGCCACGCAAGTGCGGCAGGTGGGGCAGTAAAGTGCGGGCTCATTTTTTCTGTATATGAATCTTTTTTCGAGTAATCGTAAAAATGATTCTTGAGAAATTTTTCGCGTGGAATCTGAAATAGTGGAATAACAATTATCCCAATCAGCAGAAAGGCCCATGCGTTGCCAGAGTTCTTGAAACTGATGCTCCACCGCATGCGTTTCTTTAAGGCACAGATTAATAAATTCTGAACGAGACATTTTATGAGCGCTGATATCGAGCTTTTTTTCTACATACCGCTCAGTAGGCAATCCATTATCATCAAAACCAAACGGGTAAAAAACGCTTTTACCGCTCATACGAGCATAGCGAGCTAAAATATCAGTTTGGGTATAAGAAAAAATGTGACCAATATGCAGATTTCCCGAAACAGTTGGCGGCGGAGTATCAATACTAAAAAAAGGGCCCGGATTATTTTCTAATGCATACGTTTTTTCTTTGCGCCATTTACTTTGTGCCTCACGCTCGGCTGCTTGATAATTGTATTGCTTATCCATAAACATCTCCGCTCACCCTGAGCTTGTCGAAGGGTTAACATGTTAATTATTTTTAGATCGCTCGAATGGTTCGACAGGCTCACCATGAATTAAGTGTATACAATGATTTTTAATCAGTTTAGCTTTATCAGCCCACATGGTCAAAAAAAGCTCTGCTTGAAGAACCATTTTTTTGCCTGCCCCGCCGTCCTTCGACAAGCTCGGGATGAGCGAGGGAGCCTTTAGTCCCGAGCAAAGTCGAGGGATCCAAAGGAGCGAAGGCTGGGTCAAAAACCTATTTGACCCCATGTGGTATTTACTTTAAAATTGGGGAAAACATCAATTTTACGGGGTTTCATGATAAATGTTCAAATTGCTCAATCCTTAATTTCTCTTATTAGTTTTGTAGTGGCCTATATACTATCAGTGACCCTTGCCGGGTGTTTTACTTCCTGGGTTGCGCTTAAAATGGGGGATGAAACTCCTGCTGAGTGTGGATTTATTAGCCTGAATCCCTTGATGCATTTAGATGCAATGGGGCTTTTGTTTATGATCCTATTTCGGTTTGGCTGGGGCAGATTTATTCCCATTAATCCGCATAATATCACCGGAAGATTTAGAGTTTTAAAAAGATTAGTTGCTTTCTTAGCCGAGCCATTTTCATATATAGCCATATCAATTATGTCATTAGTGGGCGTGGTTGCTCTTATGGGCAAAGAAGTATTGTGTGCCTCGGCCGGCTTTTTTGACGCGTTTCCCCACATTTCATCCTATTCGTTTGCTATCAGTATAATTGTAATGTCTATGATATTTGTAAATGTGATGCTTGCTATGATCACCTTTTTAGTAAATATCTGTGGATTGGGCGTGATCTATTTTATGGAAAAATATCCTGATTATATGATGTATACCAGCTTAATTATGGTTGGTGTACCAATGTGTATCGTTTATTTTTTTAGAAATCCGCTGATAAATTTTGGATTAGGCATTGTGCAATTTGGTGGGCTTATTATTTGCTACTGGTTAGGGCTATTATAATGGGACATAAAACAATAAAAGAATAGCGGCTCTTAAAGCATCATTACTTTAAAAAAGGATTTTCATGAAAAAATATTTTTTTCTTTCTTTAATTGCTTTTGGCTGTGTAGCATATGGAATGATAAATGTGCCTACAGCACCTGAAATTGATCCGGCAATCATGCAAGCCCATGAGTTAAAAGCATTAAAATCTCAAGAAGCACCATTTCATGAGAAAAATTCTTTTTTAGATGCGTATATGAACCCATCAAATTTTGTTGCGATAGAGCAAGATACCATTAATTTTCCGCATTATAAATATTCTCACATTCTCTATAATTTACGATGGGAAGTTGCATTAAAAACACTTCAAGATGCCACTAATGAATGCAAAGCGTTAACACAACAAAGCCGGCAAAATAATACGGAACATCCATTGATTGTTGCTTTGCAAAAAGAACCATTTCAGAAATTCAGTGAAAAGCAAAGATATGAATTGCAATTACTCTTTTTAAATGCATATCAAGAAAATAAGGACCTTGAGCTCGAAAAGAATGAAGGAACTGAGATTGCCAATATTATTCTCAATAGGGGTTGTTACGCGAATGCATTTAATGCAAGAGATGTTAAAAAAGTTTCTGAATATTCTATGACAGAATTACGCGCACATCCTTTTGAAAATCTTTCTTCGCGGATCGATGAATTGCGCTTGTTAGCTATTATGAAAACTTCGATGCAAGGGAGCATAATGGTAAGTGTCTTGGGGGGAATGTCAAAAAGCCATGAGTGTATTATTTCCTAATACCAGCTATTAATTTTGCAAAAAATGATTTTTTAAAAGATACTACTAAAGATTGCTTTTGTTATTATGAGAGCGATCTTTAGTATATTTTGATATTTAAAAAAATAGAATTGCTATGAATCCCAAACAACAATTAGAAATTATCAAATCAAGCACCAGTGCGGTGATCCCTGAAGCTGAGCTTTTAAAGAAATTAGAAAAAGGTATTCCGCTGCGCATTAAACTAGGAATGGATCCGACAGCGCCCGATCTTCATCTGGGCCATGCTGTGGTGCTTGCAAAAATGCGCCAACTGCAGGATTTGGGACATGATGTAATATTTTTGATTGGGGATTTCACCGCGCGTATTGGTGATCCAACGGGCAAATCCAAAACACGTCCACCACTCACCGAGCAAGAGATTGAGAAAAATACACGAACCTATTTTGATCAAGTTTCCAAAATTCTTGACCCAAAAAAACTTACGGTGGTGTACAACTCTTCTTGGCTTAATGCCTTGAGTATTAAAGATATGACGCAGCTTTGTGGCAAAGTGACTTTGGCACGTCTGATTGAACGTGAAGATTTTGCCAAACGAATGGTAAGTAATACTCCAATCGGATTCCATGAACTTCTCTATCCCTTGTTCCAAGGATATGATTCAGTGGCTCTTAAAGCAGATGTGGAATTGGGGGGCACCGATCAAACCTTTAACTTGCTTATGGGCAGATACTTGCAAGAGCAGTATAGCCAAGAGCCGCAAGCGATTATAACAACACCTCTTCTTGAAGGTTTAGATGGTGGTCCGAAAATGTCTAAATCATTAGGTAATGCTATCGGACTTACTGAACCGGCTGATCAAGTGTATGGCAAGTTAATGAGCATCTCAGATGATCTCATGTGGCACTATATGCACATTTTGCTCTATGTTTCTGATGCTGATATTGTGCGCATGAAAAAAGAGATTGCTGATGGTAAATTGCATCCCATGGATGCAAAAAAACAGATGGCCAAAGATATTGTGATCAAGTTTTGGTCATTGCCTGAAGCGGTAAATGCACAGCAACAATTTGAAGCACTCTTTCAAAAAAAAGATTATTCAGCGGCAGATGAAGTTGAAATATCAACTTCAGGCCAAATCTGGATTGTGGATCTGCTTAAAGAGCTCAAAGCAATTGCAAGCTCTTCTGAAGCAAAACGATTAATTGAAACGGGTTCCGTGATTGTTGATGGTAGTGCGATTTCTGATTTTAAGGCATTAGTACAACCAAAATCCAGCATGATTATTAAGGTTGGGAAGCATCGTATTTATAAAATTAAGTAAATCCTATACGTCGCTATTTGATTCTTGTACTTTTATTGATAATGGAGTGGGCTCTCCTGAGATAGTGGAAATCATAGAAGAAACCGGGTTTGGTTGAGGGACTGGTGTATCCGGCATATTTTTCTTCTTTTTGCAACATTTCCATAATAAAGTAAATTTAACGGGTACTGCCAAGCTGAAAGCAGTGTGCGAAAGTATAAAAATTAGTAGTATTTTCATTACTACCTCCTATTTGATTGAATTGTTCATTTTAAAATACTATATATTTATTTGTTAATTGTAATAGTTTAGGGCAAATTTTGCTCTTCACACGTATTTTCTAAAAGAGCATAAAGCCGTGTTGAGTAATTTTGCATTTGTATTGAGCCTAAATTTTCATCTTTAGGAAGATGTGGCACACGAATATGCGCAAGGGTGTGCACATGACGTAATCTTATTTTATGTTTGAATTCTATATGAGACTTTATTTCATTAGCAGAACCTGCGTAATTACATTTATTACACATATAGAGCCATCTACTGTTGCATAGATGATAATTAAGATAGTGAGCATCTAATAATACATATTCTCTGAATTTACCATTAACGGGAGCACATAAAATACACACGTTAACAGGAGTTTGCATACTAAAGGTGGTAGATTCTAATATCTGGATCGCGAATAAAAAGATTACAAAGTGTACAAACGTTTTCATAAATGGAGCTTCTGAGCTGGTGATACTTTTTTTATATGAGAAGAAGATTCTTCGGGAATGAGAGGCAATTCATGGTCAACCACTATTCTTGGTATTGATGGATTTAAACGTGTGAGAATTTCGCGCGGATTAAAACTTCCCATCACATTTGCCAGTTGCGTTGGCGTAATCTTTTCATAATCGCCCATTAAAATTACTTCATCGCCTACGCACGCATCAGAAATATGAGTAATATCAACAATGGTAGTGGTCATAGCAATAATGCCAATCACGGGGGCATATTGGCCACGAACGAGCAAAATGCCTTTAGAGCTTAAGCGCCGATCATAGCCATCAAAATAACCCACCGGGAGAATTGCAATAGTCGTGGGCTGAGTGGTTTTATAAGTGCGATCATAGCCCACAAAGCAACCAGCTTCAATTTTTCTGATTTGGAAAATTTTTGTTTTAAAAGAAAGCACTGGTTTTAAATCAAATTCGGGCATTTTTTCTTGTGTGATTTCTTTATTTGATGATGAGGGCCACCAGCCATACATACCCAAACCTATACGCACTAAATTAGTATAAGGTGTATCAAGCAATGTTGATCCAGCACTGTTACAAATATGTACAAATGGAAACGTAATATTTTCTTTTGCCAACGTATCAACTACTTGTGCAAAGGTAATTTCTTGCTCCCGGGTAAAGCTTTGATCGCTATTGGCAGCTTGTGCCAAATGACTATAAATGCCTTCTACATATATACCGGGTAATGAAGTTGCATATTTAGCAGCAGCAAAAATTTCATGTGGCAAAAAGCCGAAGCGAGACATACCACTATCCACTTTTAAATGTATGCGGCACTTTTTATTTTGTGCTATTCCTACATTATTCAATTCTTTCAGCGTCTGAATATCAGCTACCATAGTCGCAATATCATGAATAAGTAATAAAGATGGATCAGCATCGATAAAGTAGATTACCAATAGTGGTTTTGTGATGCCTTGTGCCCGAAGTTCCACCGCTTCAGAAAGAGTAGCAGTAAGGAACCAGTCCACATACCTGCTCTCTTGCGCAATACGTGCAACTTCTACAATACCATGGCCATAGGCATTGCTTTTAACCACAACACCCAGCAGCTTGTTGCCAATAAATTGCTTGTACATTTTAAAATTATGTTCAAGGGCTCTTTTGTTGATTTCTATCCAGGTATATGGGGTGCTCATCATGGAAGATTCTCCGAAGTTTGTGATGCTAATTGAATGGT
>BTUB01000033.1:0-12030 GCA_045863215.1 Candidatus Babeliales bacterium
TAAAAATCTTGAGCTGGTATGGGGAAGCTTTGGCTACCTCAATGCTCATATTGAGCCCTCAATTAACCCTAATGATGATGCGCATACGGTTGATTTAGCCTTTCACACTGAACTTGGCAATCAAATGACATTAGGCAAACTCACTATTCGCGGCAACAAAAAAACACGTGATAAAATCATTAGACGGCAAATTACTTTTGCTGAAGGTGAACTGCTCACCAATGCTCGCATGGAGCAATCAAAAGAACGAATTCAAGCGTTGGGTTACTTTGAGCCACGTGATGGAGTAAATTGGAAAATCTTACGCACCGGCCCGGATACTGCCGATTTAGATTTAATTCTTAAAGAAGCAAAAACGGGTCATCTTGGGTTCCAATTAGGATTTGCGGGTAATCCTGCCAGCATCAAGGATCCGCTCAAGGGCAGTTCTTTGCAATTTGATGTAGGTGACACCAATTTCTGGGGTACCGGGTTGCGTTATAATTTAAATACACGCCTTTCGCATGAAGATTTTACTCTCGGATTTAATATCACGCAGCCATGGCTTTTTGATCGGCCTATTTTGGGCGCACTCGATGTATTTCATAAACGGGTGGCCTATGAAGATTTTAATTACACCACACCGGTAAACGAAGTTGATACGGGATTAGCAATTACCAGTGGTTTTGTAACTAATTTTTATGGCAATATTCTTACCGATGCTTTTGTGCGGGGTGTACTAGGAATTGATAGTATTCACTATCAACCAATTCCACGTGCATCAATTAAAGTATTACCACAAGATGAAAATATTATTGCCGAGACACAATATAATTCTATTCTTAAACAATTATTTGTGCCGGGTAAATATGGTTCATTTATGTTTCAAATGGGTCAAGATAAGCGCAATCATCCTATGCATCCAACCAATGGCTTTAATTGGATAGCACGCACACAAGTTACTTTTAACTTCAGCCAACGTTGTTTAGGATTCCAAAAATATGATCTTGATGCACATTGGTATACTCCGCTAATCGGCGCATATGATTTAGTGTTTCATTTACGTGGTTATTTAGGGGTTGTTGCACCCTTTAAAAATAAACTTATTCCTTATCGAGAATTATATCATATTGGGGGCCCGGCCAGTGTGAGAGGATTTTTATATGGGGAAATTGGGCCTCAATTTAATGTATTTGATCTTGTTGGACCGCAATATACGGGAGATTCTATTGGGGGCACTAAAGCCACGTGGCTCAATGCAGAACTGATATTTCCCATTACTCAAGATATGAATTTTAAAGGCGTACTCTTTTATGATGGCGGCGCCGGTTGGGATAATCCGTATGTGAATAATGTAAACAGGCAATTTATTAGAAATAATCACTTTAATTATCGTCACGCCGTAGGATTTGGTATTCGACTGTATAATCCCATGCCAATCAAAGTGGATTGGGGCTTCAAACTTGATCCGCGCAAAGGAGAACCTGCTTATGAAATTCATTTTAATAGTGCTTATGAGTGGTAATTTGGCAATAAAATACACAGATTCTTCAAAGTAAAATTCTTTCCTACCAATTGAAACTCTTCCTTTTTTTACTCGAATTACAGTAGAAGTAAAACAAAGGAGTTAACCATGAAGCAATCAACATTTGTAACTCTTTTTGCTTGTTGTAATCTTGGAATGCTACTTTTGCATATCCATAAACAAAGCAAAATGATAGAACTTTCATTTACTAAACAAAAATTAGAAACTCAACGCATAACGCTTTTAAAACAAAAACAAGAACTTACTCATCAATTACATGCTTTGCATAATTTGCGTGATGTAAAACAGTTCGCACTTAATGAACTTGCGCTTAAGCCGGTCAAAATCTCACAAATAAAAAAGATACCTCATGATACAACTATCTAAATCAAAAATGAGTATCATTTTTTTCATTTTCAGTGGTAGTTATGCAGTAGTATTTATTAATTTAGTATATTTGCAAGTTTTTCAGCATTCTTTTTTCACTCAATTAGGACAAAAACAATACCACGTAACGATCACAAGTTATCCCCCTCGCGGGCTCATTCTTGATCGCAATGGCAAATTTCTGGCCATCAATAAAGATAGTTTGGCCGCGTTTATTTTGCCAAAACAATTGGAAGATAAAAAGCAACTCGAATTATTTTTGGCCAAATATTTTCCTGCTGCTAAAGAGCGCCTTCAAACCCACCCACAGGCGCATTTTTTATACGTACAACGCCGTTTGACTCCGGAACAAATTGAACTTATTGAAAAAAATAATATTGTTGATATTAAATTCCTTAATGAGCCGAATCGCTATTATCCATGCCGGGCCGCGTCAACATTAATTGGGCTTACCGATATTGATAATCGGGGCCTGTTTGGATTGGAACTACAATTTGATGAGGAACTTTCTGGAAGTTCTACTACTGTAAATTTAGAAAAAGATGCGCGATCCGGACATTTTTATTTTAGCAAAGAATTGATGAACAGCGGTCAACAAAGTAAGCCGCTCATTACCACTATAGATAGCGATCTTCAATTTCTGGTACAAGATGCTCTTGCTCAAACAATGGAAAAATATGCGGCTAAAGAAGGGGCAGCCATCATTATCGATCCTCACACGGGAGAAATTTTGGCAATGACAAACCTTCCTTCTTTCGATCCAAATAATTTTTATGGTGATTTATCACATACCAAAAATACGTGTATCACCGAATGTTATGAATTAGGATCGGTATTTAAAATTTGTTCCGCATTGGCAGCAATTGACGAAAAAGTAGTAACTCCTGAAGAATTAATTGATTGTAAAAATACCAAAACAACCTATATTGATGGCAGAAAAATTAATACTGTGATTCCTTTGAGCATTGTTCCTTTTGAGGATGTTATTGCATATTCCAATAATATTGGCATCGCGCAAGTGGCCCAGCGTGTAGGCACCAAATTATATGATCATTATGCGCAATTAGGATTTGGCAAGAAAACCGGAATTCCTTTTCCGGGAGAAAATAAAGGGTTTATTAATCCACCCAAAAATTGGTCAAAGCAATCTATTATTTCTTTATCGTATGGATATGAAGTTTCTGCCAATTTGTTGCAGTTGGCACGCGCCTTTTGCGTTATTGCCAATGGCGGATATTGGATCGATCCAATACTCATTAAATCACAAACAAATCAAAAGAAGCAAAAAATATATGGCGATGATACGATCACCATTATTCAACAACTATTAGAAAAAACCACGGCAAGCGGAACTGCAAAAAAAGCATACATTAAAGGCTATCGTATCATGTGCAAAACAGGCACGGCAGAACTTCTGGAAAGTGGTCATTATAATCGAGATCGCAATATTTTTACCTGCTCCGGCATTATACAAAAAGATAATTACCAACGGGTAATTGTAGTATTTATTAAAGAAGTTGCTCAAAAAGATTTATATGCATCTGGTGTAGCTGCACCACTTTTTGAGCAAATAGCAGAAAAAGTGCTCATTAAAGATCGAATTATTTAGATGGTGTTTTTTTTTCTGGCTTATATTTTTCAGAAATCTTCGAGGCCCATTCAATATCATTTTTTAACACAATAAATTGATCCCCTGAGATTGCCAGATTCAATATGCCATTTTTTGAACTGCCCGGAAGCGCTCCCCCGAGCCTAATCAAGCACAGTAAATGATTTAATATAGGAGCAGAATCAAGTTTGAGATTTTGTTCGGATAACATTTTACAACATTTCATTACTGATAATTTCATTTTTTGAATGTACTCCTTACCACCTTTCAACCCTTTGAAATAGTACATGAAGCCCTTCATACTTTCGCCTTGCACAGAATTTGGATTTATTTTTAATACTTTTTCACATTCATCAAGAATTTTTTGAATAAGCATATCATCATGAGTTTTTCCTGCATGATTTAAAAAAAGAAGAAGTGCGTGTGCTAAATGAGCCTTTTCTTTAAAACTATTGGTTGCAGAGACTTTCCCTTTTTCATAAGGTTCTATCCAAGAGGCAAATTTTTTAGCAAATTGGGTATCTTTTAAAAATGCATCAAAGCGTACATTTTGATCTTGCATATCTAAGAAAATCAAAGAATTATTAATTATATTATCAAGCGCTTGTTCATCACTCACTTGTTCATTTTTTTTGATTAGTCGCAAATAACTCGCGCAAAAAGCTGCGCGTGCTTCAAGAATACTACTTGATTGGGGAGAAGATGCGCGAGCAACGGTAAGTGCCGTAGAAATATGCTTGCGATCATCTTCAGTTGATTTTGCATATTCTCTTGAAATTGATTCGAGAAATCCAATCGCACTAACTGGTTTATCAAGCAATGTTTTTTTATACCATTTCATTGCTTCATGAGGATCTTTTTGATCCAAATACCATTGCCCTAATAAGGGTGAAGCTGATGCATGTCCCTTATTAGCCAATTCCTTAAGCTTTGCTTCACCATGCTTTGGTGCATAAGGAAATAATGCTACTTTTATCTCTTTTCCGTTAACATTTTGAACTTTTTTCCCAATGATATCTCCATGCAAATTAACAAGGGCCCACATATATGCAGCACGCTCATCTCCATTCTTTTCAGCCCTTTGCCAATGGCCCATTCCTTCTTGAATGAGGCTCACATTGCTTGTTGTTAATCCATAACCCACTTTAAACGTGCCTAATAATCCTTCAAATGGCACATAAAATCCTTGATTCACGAGTTTTTGCAATGTGTTTATAAATTCCTGGCTTTCTTGAGCCGTTATTGATTCAAATATTTTTTGTAAATTTTTCATTCCTAAATTGGATTCATTGAGTATTTCTAGCATAACCGCAAATGGCACTGAAAGGAGAGATAAGGTTGAATCATTTTTATCGCCACAAGCAGCAGCAAAATCAGAAGGGGTAAGCTTCTGACATCTTTTACAACACAATTTTACAATTCGCATACATGGTTTTAATGATTTAGTGCTCACACAAATCTGTATTAATTCATTCATCAAACCAGAGGTATATAATAAATTATTCGTTGCTGCATCCTTAGAGGAAATAATTTCTTTTTCAATAGCTTCAATATTCTCCATAGCGGTAACAAAGTGTATATCAAAATCTTTTTCTGGAAGCAATTGGACAGCAACGCGGTAACAATCCATTTTGATGCTTATATCCTTCTTTGCTCGTGGAGATACTAATTCGTAAGCCACACACAGCGCACGGCTCAATGATACACTCATTTGTTTTCCGGCACTTTCTTTGATGCATTTAGTAAAATATTCTTCAGCTTTTTGCTCAGATTGCTCTCCACCCATTCCATCACGATACATAATTCCTAAATATACATATGCACATATATCACCGTTATCAGCAGCTTTTTGAAAGAGCGCGCGAGCTTCTTCAAGATTTTCTAATCGATTAAGAAGATATCGAGCATAATCAATGGTTCCCTTTTCCGGTTCCGGAACAGATGAAATTTTTAAACCGGTTGCAGGCATTATTTCTATAATTTTTTTGCGCATTGATTGAGTAATTGAACCTCCACATTTTTCAAGATAATCAAATCCTTGTTGATCAATATAGCGTAAAATATAGCCTGCTTCTTTGTTTCCTTTTTGTATGGCAATACATAAATAATCTATTACTTTTTCTAAAATTGGTTGTCCTCTTCCAAAACTTCCGGTAATTGCTCTATCTGCCCAGGTATAATACGCATCAACATATCCTTTTTCTATTGCCGATTCGAGTGCTTTTTTCCATCTTTGCTCTAATAATGGATCTGCACCTTTTTTTAATTCCATAATTTTAGATGCAATAAATGATTCGGCATAATCAATTTCTCCCTGACTCATCACATACTTATCAGTACATTGTTGGCGGTAAGACTCTGATTTGGTGAGCAAATCTCGTATTTGCTCGATTTGATCAAAACATTTTTGCGCATCAAGATAGTTATTTGCTATAAATGATGTTTGCAATCGATGCAGTTTAATACCTGCCAATGAATATTGCGCCCATGCTTGTCCTTGATCAGCTGTATTTTGTATACGCTCTAATGTTCCGGTTTCTTCTATTACATATTCAATATCAGTAGATTTATCTGGAGATTTAGCCACCTGATTTTTCATGCACATCTCACCAATTACAATATGCTCCGTTGCTTTTTTAGAATCCCATCCCATAAAAATATTAGCCAACTGATAATGAACACGGCAATCTGCATGCGCAACTATCCCTTCAGCACAAGTTTCCAAGCTATAGGCACTTAATTCTTTCACTTTATCATAAGCTACTTTGACTTCTTCTGCCTTTTCTTGATCTTTTTCAAATACTTGCAACCACGAATGCCAGAAATTCACAGCACGCAATACATAATCACTCTTTTTTTCCATAATTAAAAATTCTGAGAACAGCCCATTCAGCGCAGGCGGATGTCCCTTCACAGCTGCCCATTCAGTTAATTCTTTGATCAATGGTGCTACTTCAGGATTGCTTAAAGCACCCGGATATTTTTTATCCAGCATTCTCCAATTATGAAAATACATTATCGCATCAAAATTACGTTTATCGACGTCAGGCACATCAGAAATTCCGATTCCGGTTGCCCATTTAATTAATCGTGATGAAATAGATTTATGATACGCAAGTTCCTCGGGAGATAAGTTTGGTAATAGTTTCTGTAAATCAACCAAATATGATTCAACTGCTGCAACACCTTGGCTTACTAAATCTTCATACTTGAGACAATAATCAATGATTTCTTTTTTGAGCTGCATGTCTGCCATTAGTAATGACTTACCAAAAAAAAGCGGTATCTCAGATTTATTTTGCGACGAATCATGCTGATGGAGAAATTTGGCAGCTTCAAAACAGCCTCGAGGATCTTTAAAATTTCCTTCTTTACGCATCTTGCATAAAACTTCATCTCCATGCGCCGCTTGTGATAAATAATGCACTACTTTACTTTCATTTGCTTCCACATACCCAGGAATCCCACTTAAATACCACTGAGCAAGTGCATGGCAACTATCTGAACTTAATGGTGCATTATCAAGTTTTTTTAACACATTTTGTAAATCATGAATATTTACCGATAAAGGAATTTCATTTTCAAGGCGCGATTGAGTGGCAATAATAGCTTGTGCCACACTTTCATCGAATTTTGTTTTTTGGGAATCCTGGTTCGACGCATTCAAATTTTGTTCCACGAGTGCCCACGCAGCTTGATCATCGCCTGCTCGCGCAGCCGCCGTGGTCAAAGTTATTCCGGTATCACGAATTTTGCGATGATCGGCACGATCTTTAGATTTAGGCTGTGCAACAATATAATCTCGAATTTGTAAAAGTTTTATTCCCAACTCTGCGGCTAAATGAGGATGCATATACAATTCTTCTTGAACTTTTTTAAAATAGTCATGTTTAATTAAACGAGCCAATCCTGCAGAAACATCAGTTTCTTTGTTTTGTGTATTCTTTATGATTCCGTGATACCCCCGAATCATTGCAATTACAACCCCCTGAAATGAATTCTCTTCTACGCTCTCTAATTTTTTAGATAATTGATCAAGCCATTTACTACACATAGTCGGGTGATCCGCAATTGCTGCAAGCATTAAAAATGCGGTTGGCTCATACACGGCACCGGCAATTAGATGTTTTTCTAAAGCAGCTCGATCTATAGAGCTATCAAATGCTAACCGAGCAAAATCCATACATCCTAATACGTAAGAAGCACGTGCGTGAAATGGATGTTTTGAATCACTGGCAAGTTGTTCGAGCGCCGAATAGCCACCAAATTGTTTAAAATTGTTATAATGAAATAATGGTGCCCGCGCTAAATGCTCTGCTAAATCTAAACCCTTCTTCATTGATTCTTCAGATTGATTGTGTGATTTTAAATAACGCTTGATAAAATAACATCCCAACATCACATCAGTTTCTTCATAAGCTTCTCTTTTAGCAACTTCTTGCACTTCCTTTGAAGAATTATCTAATGCATTTTCGATGTAAAAGTTGTGGGCTATCATATTGCAATTGCTACGATATAATTCATCAGCATCTAATTTATGCAAAAGTTCTCTTGCCTGAGGAAAGTGAAATTTTTTCCCTGAAAGCCAAATAGGCATCGAAGCATATGCAAGTAAATTTCTGGCAATATATTCAAGTTTATCGGGCGATTCTTGAGCCAGTAAGGGAACATGGGGAGAGTTTAAGAGTAACGTTGCATGAGTATACAAAGATTGCGGATCAAATAATTGCACACCTTTATATGATAATTTAAATGCTTCATCTAAATTTTTCTGTTTAATTGCTCGTTCAGTAAGATTAAGAAGTGCCGGAATATACGGATTTTCATCGTTTGCAAGCAATTGCAACGCACATAAAGCAGTTTCATCTTTGGGGTTTTTTGATAATTTCCATTTTGCTTGTTCAAACATTATTTTTGTTTCAGGATCTGCCGGATAGCGCAACATGTGATAGAGATCACCATATGAACTTTTTGACAATTCACCTGCATACAAATGAGAAACACAAAACAAAAATAATACGCATAAAATGTGCATAAAAAATCCTATCTGGCAGCATACAATTATTAATTGCTTGCAATGGTAAAGGCAAAAGCCTCAAAATGCAAGCAGGGCATGCAAAAAGATAGGATTTTTATTTTACGATTTAGCGCACCCAGTCTACACTTATTCCGACTTCGCTAAAGCTACGACGGACAGGCCGGGCAATCTATTGCAAGCAGAGTTTATCCTGAGCGAGTATGCGAGTCGAAGGAGCGGGCACGCAAAAAAATCTTTAATGCTACGATTTAGCGCACAGGTCGCAGACCGTCATGCAATCATCTTTACAATCATCGCAACACCCAGCAGTCGCTTGATGGCAACTTCCTGCCTTCGATTTTTTGACAATTACACATTCACGCAAACAGCGCTCTTTACAATTTCCACACGCAGTTGCACAGACTTCTTGGCAATTTACGCGTATGATTTCGTTTTCTGATGGCTTTTTCATAATACATCCTTTTAATTTTATATTCTCTTTTTAGCAGGTACCGTTGGAGTAAACTTGGCCTTAAATTGTCTCTCTTTTTCTTCTTGCAAACGTCTAACCACTTGCGTCCACTCTGCTTTTACTTCAGCTTTTCTTTCATTTTTTTCAAACTCTTGAGCACGTTGTAATAAATTTCCTGTTTTATCTATGACACCTTTATGTAAAATCCATAATGCTGTTTTAGGATTTCCACTTGCCACGGCAAGTTGAAGCAAATTCTCTAAATCTGCTTTATTAGCACCACGCATTAAAAATAGATTTGCTATTGCATATTTGTTGGAACTACTTGGCATTACTGATTTAAGTTGAGGCTTACCAGATTTATAATCGAAGGTAGCAATATGATCTCTTAACACCAATTGTAAGGGCGTAGTATTCTCAAAACCTTGCAAACGGAATGGTTTATTAAGATCTTTACCTTTGGCCAACTGCATACTAATAGTAGCCATATCACCTTGAGCGATTGCGGTAATAAAATCTAATTCTTCTTTGCCTTGGGGATCAGAAGGGGTCATCGCATATATCGAATATGCGTTTAATATCAGTGCAAGTCCTAATAATTTCTTTAACATAACAATCTCCATTTTTATTTCTTAGCTTCCAACAATTTCTTTATCTGACTATAAACAGCTTTTTTAGTCGGTTCTTTTTCTTCATTCTCTCTTTGAGCAGCATGCGCAATTATGCGTGGCTCAACTTTGTCAATTCGAGCAAGCACCCATTCAACCTCAGGCTTATTTCCTTCATGAACTGCTATAAAAAGCAGATCCGTAAATACTTCATGCTTATCAATTCCGGTAGTTAATAGATAATCCAGAATTTTATATCCTTTATCATCTAGTACCACCCATCCAAATGGCCGTCTATCTTTAGCAGATAGATCTTTAAGCCAGCTAATATGCTTAAATTCTTTAGGTGATGCACCGGCCGTGATGGCTCGTTTTACCGCTTCCAAATCTCGCTTTTGCAATGCATTAAATAAATCTAATTCTTTTTGTTCTTCGGACGTAACTACGGTCACCGGAAGCTGTGTAACCGGTTTTTCAATTCGATTATAAATCTCATTCCACAGAATTTTATTTGCTGGAGATTCAGATGCAGCAAGCTTTTGTATGGTTTCAATCACTTTCGAATTTGGTTTAACTTTACTATGCTTTGCAAGCCACAATGCCTTCACGGCATTTTTATTTGCCACCGCACCAGCAAAAGCTGCATTGAGTTGTGCAGCATCTGCACCTTGCGCAATCAACGATTCGGCAATTTTATATTTGTTTAGCGAATTATCTTTTAATTGTGCTAACTGTAACGTATTATTGCGTACCACATACACCGGAATTTTATCCATTAAGGCAACGCTGAGCGGCGTATGTCCTCTAAATCCAATAATTGTAAATGGTTTATTCACATTGAGTCCCGCATCTAATTCTTTACGCACTGCCATCACATCTCCCTTTGCAATAGCATCTATAATGGCAAGCTCTTTTTTAGTTTGCGCATCTTCTTTTATTGCAGGACTCGCAGAAACCGTTACGCGTGATTTGGGTGCAGGCGGTTTTGCATCGCCAAAATTAATGAACTGTTTAACATTATGAGCGCTAGTAACAACCTCTTCATTTTTTCTCCATTTTTTAGGAGCCACCGAATAAATCGGTGGCTCTAGTGCTAGCTTTACTTAGGTAAATCCGGCAATGCACGTACTGCTGGCCGTGCCGGTGTTGCCGGTAATGGTCTTACCACTTGTGATGTAACTTCAACTTCCACCTCTTGCACTCGGGGCGCTGCTTTTAAAGGCGGCGTAGGTAATGGACGTGGTTTACGCTCAACTTCAATTTTTACTTCCACGGGTTGCGGTGCCGGAGTTGATGGCCATACTCGTGCTGGACGTGCAGCAGGTGGAGTTGGCAATGGTCTTACTTGCGGCCTTTCAGGAGCCGGAGATGATGGCCATTGTTTTGCTTTTGCCGGTGCCGGTGGAGTTGGTAATGGGCGCGCTGCTTTAGTTACAGGTTCTACTTTTTCGCCTTCAAATTCAATAGTGAATTCAGGTAGTTCAAGTTTTCTAGATGTAGTAGGATAATGGATGGTCGGTGTGAAAATTTGTACTTCTTCAGCAATCGCAGGCTCTTCTATTTCAGCTTCAGCCGTAACTTCTGATGATGGAGTAAGTCGCTCAGTGGTTACTAATTCCTTAAATTTCGCACGTAATCTTTCTAATTCAGGTCGTTCAGTTGTTAAAGCAGTGGCCTCTTCTGATTCACTGGCCGCAAGATCCGTTTTTTGTGCTTGCTCAAGTTCTTCAGGTTCATCGCTTTCTACTTCTATGTCAACCTCAGTTTCTTGAATTCCCGCAGCATCTTTGAGTAATTTTACAATTTCTTCTTTATTACCCACATTCGCTGCCGCCGCAATTTCTAAGGGAGTCTTACCCGCATAGAATATTGATTTGACTGGCTTAGTTACATCTATCGATTTTTCAGCTAATATTTCCTTTACTTTTACTATATCACCAGTTCTCAATGCCTGTATAAATGCTTCTTCCTTTTGTCTGGCAAGCCAACTTTGCGGGAGCGCTAAGGCTCCGGTTGCCGGCACGATAAATTCAGTCTCTTCGGATTCTATTTCTTCCGATTCAGGTTCTTCAGATACTTCTTCAGCTTCTTCTAATTCTTCTGGCTCTTCTATTTCAAGTTTTATAGCTGCTGGCTTTACTGTTTCAGTTGGTTTTTTTCGCCAAAACCAACCCATTGCATCTACTGAGCCAATTGATAATAATAAGGTTAATGATACTAATAATTTCTTCATTTTTATTCTCCTTTTTTAGATGGCACCGGTGGCAACGGTTTATGCGGTATTATCCGTTTGATTACCTGAGCTGCCGGTTTTTCATTTCTTTTTATAATGGGTTTTAATAAACTTTTTTTTCCTTCCAATAACTGCTTAATTTCTGCCAAACGTTGCTGTTTTATTGGGGATTGATTTTGTATTTTTTCTAAAGTTGCTAC